>JBARRO010000190.1:0-3530 GCA_049644265.1 Bacteroidota bacterium | reverse complement strand
ATGTATCCGGAGGAAAAAAACGTGATCCTGGCCGGCGCCGACCAGGTTGCGATCGATGCTGTGGCGGCCAAGATGATGGGGTTCAACCCGCTCGACATCAAGTACATTAACCTTGCGCACCAACGCGGGCTCGGATGCGGCGACGTCAGGGACGTGAAGATTGTGGGAGAGGATATTTCAAACGTCAACTGGAAGTTCTCTGTCGGGGATAACGGGGCGAGTTTGATTGGCGACCTTTTGTGGTTCAGTCCCATGAAACGATTCCAGAACCTGTTCTTCAGGACTCCGCTCGTGAATTTCTTTATCCTTGGCTCGGAATTCTACCATGACTACTACCGGTGGCCAATCAGAGACCGGCTCGTCTTCAAGCGCTGGTTGAAGTCTTCGCCCTGGGGACATCTCTTTACTTCCTATCCGTCCGCGGACGCGCGCTGAGTCGCATGTGTATTCGTCCAGTTCTTCCGGTGTTCTCCGGCTCTTGAATTCCTTGAAATGTGAGTATCCGTCCTCGTACAAAAGCTGAGCTGTTCCTCCTCTCTGTCACTCTCATCTGGGGCACCACCTTTGTTCTGACGAAAATTGTGCTCGAACACGTTTCGCCGTTCGTGTACATTGCTCTCCGGTTTGGGATCGCATCGGTTCTCTTTGGATCGCTGTTTCCGCGTCGAATTCTCTCGCTGAAGAAGGATGTCGTCGTCAAGGGAGGAATTCTTGGTCTGCTCCTTGTCTCGGGATTCGCGCTGCAGACCGTCGGACTTCAGTACACGACAGCCTCAAAATCGGCGTTTATTACGGGAATGCTGGTGGTGTTTACGCCAGTCTGCCAGCTCATCATCGAACGAAAACCGCCGAAGGTGGGGAATGTTCTGGGTGTTCTCCTGGTCAGCGCGGGCCTCTATTTTCTCACGTCGCCGGAGGGCTCGTCCCTGAACATAGGTGACGCCATGACACTCGGCTGTGCCCTGACGTTCGCGCTCTATATCGTCTACCTGGACCTCTTCGGAAAAGAACACGATTCCGCACAGCTTACGTTCATGCAGTTCATTTCTTCCACTGTCGTTGGCGTCATGCTTGCCGTGGGATTGGAATCCCCCGTGCTGAAGATCAATACGACATTTCTTGCAGTCCTGGCATATCTTGCCATCTTCGCCACCATCATAGCAATGTACGTTCAGACGCGGTACCAGAAGGACACCACTCCTACACGCAGTGCAGTTATTTTTTCAGCTGAGCCGGTCATTGCCGCCTTGTTCGCCTATTGGGTCATTGACGAACGGCTCGGGATGCTGGGAGTTGTCGGAGGAGGGATGATTGTGGCGGGGGTCCTGGTTTCCGAACTGTCGGATTACTTCATCAACTCTGGGAAAGTCCGCGATCAGGCGTGACGAGAGTCTTCAGAAAGGGCCGATTTTTCGCCATTCTCTGGCATTTTCTGGAATCTGTTCTGGGCCGAGGAATTCATGTGAGAGTAATTGTTTTTGACAGCGGCTTTCGGAGAAACGGTAGATGAATGCTCCCAATCACGACGGGAAGACAGGTTGGAAGAAAACACTTGTGTTTCATCGTAACGGCATGTAAATTTCAACGTGATGGTTCTCCGAAGAATTCTCCCTCTCAGCATTGTTGCCCTCGTCATTCTGGTGAGCGTTGTCTATGCTACGGTAATCCGGGAGGCGAGGGGTGCAAGCAACGGCACGTTCATCACGATCAACTGGTCCACCACCGACGAAAGCGGAGTCCAGCGATTTGAAATCCTGCGTCGGTCAGGATATGAAGGGGAATTCTACTTCCTGGGGACTGTGGATGCCAAAGGAAGCAACTCAGCCTACGAATACATCGACAAATCAGTTTTCAAGTCGACATCCGGAATTTATCAATACGACATACGGGCAATCGTGGGGGATACCCCCGCACAGGAAACGATTGTCACGATCGCCGGCCACACAAGCTCGACGGCTCGACGAACCTGGGGAAGCATCAAGGCGATGTTCCGTTGAGTGTCATGTCATGTGAACGTGAAGGAAAGCGATACTCGATTATCGCTTTTTTTGTTTTTGGACCGGCATGAAGACTCCGCCCATCATCCTTGCGTCGCAATCGCCGAGGCGGAGAATACTCCTGAACCAAATTGGATTTCGTTTCAGGGTAATCCCGAGCGGCGTAGGGGAATCGTTTCGGCACGGCGAGTCGGCACGGAGCAACGCACTCCGAATTGCTCTTGAGAAGGCAATCGATGTAGCGTCGGGGAGAAGACGGGGAGTGGTGGTTGGTGCGGATACCATCGTCGTGATCGACGGCGTTATGCTGGGAAAACCGACGTCGCCTGCCGACGCACGACGCATGCTGAGACTGTTGAGTGGTCGTGAACACGTCGTACTGACAGCCTTCGCGCTGATTGATTGTTCGACGGGACGAAGGGTTACGGGAATTGAAAAGACGAAGGTGCGATTTCGCAATCTTTCGGCGAAGGAGATCCGATCCTACGTAGCATCGGGTTCTCCAATGGACAAGGCGGGGGCCTACGGAATTCAGGACGATTACGGAGCGGTGTTTGTTGAGTCGGTGAACGGGTGTTTCTACAATGTGGTGGGGTTCCCGCTCGCGCGCTTCTTCGTGACATTCACAAACTTCATGCGACAGATTCAGACCAGGTCAGGGAAACGAAAACCACATGGAACGTAAGATCAGAGTATTGGTTGCCAAGGCAGGACTTGACGGTCACGACCGCGGAGCAAAAGTCGTCGCCGCCGCGTTGCGTGATGCGGGGATGGAGGTCATCTATACAGGCCTCCGGAAGACCCCGGAGATGATCGTGGAGGCCGCGCTTCAGGAGGATGTCGATGCCATTGGAATCAGTCTGCTAAGCGGGGCCCACATGACAATCTTTCCGAAAGTCCTCCATCTGATGAAACAGAAAGGTCTCAACGACGTGCTTCTGTTTGGCGGTGGGATCATTCCCAAAAAGGATATCGATGAACTGAAGGGGATGGGGGTGGGTGAATTGTTCACACCGGGAGCATCAACGGTCAGGATTGTGGATTATATCCGCGCCTGGTCCACGAAGCACCGGAACCCCGTTTGATCGTTGAAGGAAAACGCAAAAAAAATCCCGCGGATGGAGAATGTCCGCGGGATTTTTCGTTGTGTGAAGAGTGCTAGACTTTTGCGACTTTCACAGCCTGCAAGCCCTTGGGGCCTTGTTCAACTTCGAATTCTACTTTGTCGCCCTCGTTGAGCGTCTTGTAGCCTTCTCCGTTGATGGATTTATAATGCACGAACACGTCTTCACCGGTACTCCGCTTGATGAAGCCGTATCCCTTGGCATTATTAAACCATTTAACCGTACCCTGTTCCATAAGGATGCTTCCCTTATTGGTTGACGATGGACACCGGCTCTTTGTCTCTCAAACGCAAAAGGTGCGTCGTACGCTGCTGACCGCACCTTCATTGTTCAGCTTGGCACAATTCTCCGGCTAAGCGGCTCTCCTTCTCCCTCACGAACAGCCTTCCAGCCGAACTCACCCCGGGGC
>JBARRO010000189.1:0-2456 GCA_049644265.1 Bacteroidota bacterium | reverse complement strand
ATGCGAGGGTCTACGGTTTCGCAGACAGAGGGAATGATGATTATTGGTTTGCCACATACGGTGGAGTAAGTCGTTGGTCGGAAGGCAAATGGACTCACTATCCTTCCATGAGAGTTCTTTCCCTTGTGGTGGACAGTAGCAACACCGTGTGGTTCTCAAATCCTAACGGACTTCAGACGATTGATTCCAGAGATTCCATTGAGCCAGCACATACTCCGATTGAATATGAAATTTTTGACCTTCAAGTTGACAATAAGGGGGCACTGTGGATTGCCACTGGTGGAGCCCTGTACTGTCATTGGAATGGCGCTTGGACTACCTACGATGCAAGGTCCGGGCTGCCAATCCTCCAACTCAGGGGAATCCTACCCACAGAAGATAAAGTGTATATCGGTTCGCAGGGCGGAGGTTTGGCTATTCTCAATCTTCAGGAGGCGAAGCGGCCGCCCTTGATTTCGATTTCAAATCCTGTCGTGGAGAACTCGGATGTTCTCCTGCGCTGGAGGGCCTACGCCTATTGGGGAAGCTCACCGCCGTCGGAAATCGAAACTCAGTTCAGCGTCGACCGCCAGGAATGGTCTGATTGGAACAAAAGCCAGGAAATCCTCCTGCACGACCTTTCCTCCGGTGATCATACCTTCCAACTGCGTGCCAAGACTCCCTTTGGAAGCTTTGATATCGGCTCAGCCTCGGTAGGTTTTGTTGTACTTCCTCCCACGTTCCGCCGTCCAGAGGTTGCCATTCCCGTTGGCGTTCTCCTGGCGGCAACAACGTATCTCACCATTTCTGCATTCACAAGGAAAAGGAGACACGCCCGTGAACTCCGTGAACACAGAGATCGCATCGCCAGCGATCTTCATGATGAGGTTGGGAGTAACCTTGGCAGCATTGCACTGGTCAGCCAAAGGCTGAAGAAGAAAAAAGAATTACCCCATGAGTACCAATCGGAGCTTATAACGATCTCCCGAACAGCCCTGACCACTGCAGATACAATTCGTGAAATAGTGTGGTACATCAATCCAGAGCATGACTCCGTGGAGAATCTCATTGTCAAAATGCGGGAATTTGCAAACATCTTGTTTAAAGAGTTTGACTATTCCTTTATAACGGAGAATATTAACGGCGCCATGGAGATGGACCTGAATGCTCGTCGCAATATGTTCCTCATGTTCAAAGAAACAGTTCACAACATTATCAGGCATGCCCACGCAACAAAAGTCGGCATCCATATTTTGCAGCACGAAGCCTTTCTTCATTTTCAAATTACCGATAACGGTCACGGGTTCGACGCCCAAGACAGTTTCAATGGCCATGGTTTAGTGAATCTTCGCAAAAGAGCTGCTGCAATTCATGGGAAACTGCTGATCGACAGCTCCCGCGAATCAGGTACTCTAGTTCGATTTTCAGCACATATCTGACAACCCAATGCAGCGACGACAAATCGAGATTAGAAAACCAATCGGGGAAAACACGGATCGCATTCGTCCGCAATCCATTATTTCCGTGTGCATCATCGAAGACAATCTTTCGTATCGCGAGAATATCTCTCGCCTTATCAACAGAACCAAAGGAATGATGGCGGACGCCGCATTTTCATCATGCGAGGAAGCTTTCGAAAAGATCGAGAACGGTTATACACCACAGGTGGTGTTGCTTGACATAGGGCTCCCGGGCATCAGTGGAATCGAGGGAATCAAGATCATCAAGACACTCCTGCCGAAATCCCAGATCATCATCATTACCATTCATAGTGACAGTAATAGCGTGTTTCAAGCGATCTGTTCGGGAGCATCAGGGTATCTGTTGAAGACGTCACCCGAAGAAAAGATCCTTGAGGGAATTTGGGACGTCACGACTGGCGGATCACCGATGAATCCCCAAATAGCAAGGAAAGTCCTGACTTCCTTCAACAAGCTGAGAGTATCTTCGCCTGATTATGGGCTTACACCACGTGAAAAAAAGATTCTTGAGATGATGGCGGAGGGATTAACGAAGAAAGAAATGGCCAACAGAGCAACTCTAAGCTACCATACAGTTGACGCGGATACTAGAAACATCTATTATAAACTCCAAGTGCACACCCGAAGCGGTGCTATCGCGAAAGCTCTCAAAGAGGGCCTCCTCTGACTCCTGGCAACACACCTTAAGAATTTCGCAGATTTCCAAGATTCTCAAGCCTTCCCCTGTAAAATAAATACGCGTTTGCGTATTCCCAAGAAGCCTCCCACGTTGTATATTGTGTGTGAAACGTTTCCGAAATCTCGCAGCGAGTTCGAGGGGGAAGATTTCGGAATACAAAGAAAAAGGCGACCAATGGGGGAGTCGCCTTTTTCGATTTTATGCGGTTACCTCTTGCTACGAACCTACATTTGCCTTCAGGAACTCTCTATTCAACCTTCCGATATGCTTAACCGATATGCCTTTGGGGCACTCCGCTTCACAGGCATAGTTGTTTG
>JBARRO010000188.1:0-12968 GCA_049644265.1 Bacteroidota bacterium | reverse complement strand
CCCTGGATATGGTCCCAGTGGGGATGCGTAATCATCAGATAACCCTTGACCGACTCCCCGCTGTTGATGAGTGAATCACCGAGATTACGGATCCCAGTCCCGGCGTCAAAGATGATCAACCGGTCGTCGTCCAACCGGAGCTCAAGCGACGGAGTATTTCCGCCGTACCGGACGGTATGCTTCCCGGGAGTAGGAATAGAGCCACGAACGCCCCAAAAAGTGAGCTTCATGTTATACCCTCCCCCTGTTTCGATAGGTAGGTTTTTCCGTAATCAACATAATGGAATGCCGTTTCATTGATTGCCTTCCGTTCGCCCTCTGTCAACGCCCGTTTGACTTTCGAAGGAACGCCGGCAACCAGCATTCCTTCGGGTACTTCATAACCTTCCGGCACAACCGACCCCGCAGCAACAAGCGAGCCACGTCGCACAACAGCGCCATCCAACACTATGGCTCCCATGCCGATCAGACAGTCATCCTCGATGACACATCCGTGCAGAACCGCCCTGTGACCCACCGTCACGCCGGCCCCCACGGAGAGTGCGTATTGTCCGCTGGTGACATGGAGTGTCGAATTGTCCTGGATATTCGTCCGCGCACCGATCCGGATGGAATGCACATCTCCCCGAATCACTGTATTGAACCATACGCTGCTCTGCTCCCCGATTTCAACGTTTCCGATGATCCAGGCCCCGTGGGCGACAAAGACCGTCGGATGAACGGAGGGAACCCATCCACCGTAGGGAATCAGTCCGTTCACTCCGCTTCCACGTATTTGGGAGGTTGCCATCCCGGCCGCTTCCAGCTTTTCAACTGCACCTTCACACTTCCAAGAATTACTTTCATTCTCGCAAGGATCGGAACCCTTGCGGCGTCATTGCTGAACCACCCCTCAAACCCCCCGGTCAGTCCGAACACGCCGACGAAATCAGCCCGCCCGTCGAAATGCACAACGTCGACGGGGTAGTCCACCGCATCACAATCCGCATCCGTGCGTTCATTGAGAAAATTGATGACCGTCTTTTGTTCGGTGTTCTCAATAAACGTAGGGACGACTTCCTGTTTCTTCTGGAGGACGTGCTCGCGTGCGTAGAAGAAGAGCGAAAGTCCGTCCTGGCAGCGGGACGTGATAGGGATGGTATCCGTTGGTTCCAGCTTCGTTTCGCCTGAGAGGAATCGCTTTCCCCGGGTGAAATACATCTTTTGCTGGTCGTACTTGAAATCCATCTGCCGAAAATTGACCGCCTCTTTCAGACTGTCTTCCCCCACCCACCGATAAGAGAACACATCCTCGTCCATTTCCCCATAGAATCGTATGTGGACCTCTGTCAACCAGCTGAGGGATGGATTCGACTCGATAATGGTCTGTGCGCGGTAGACCGTTCTGCCGTCTCGCTGTTCCTTATCCAGAATCTTGAACGTAATGGTTCCGATACTAAAAAACGAGTAGCTGACATGGTATTCGAGCTCTTCTCCAACCTGGAGGGCGGGCGGCATGGAGTCCGCAGCGAACAACGACCGCCCCCCGTCGAGTGTCTCCGTCAATCCGACAGACGGGCCCATTCCCGGGAACATCAAGACCCCTCCCATGAGGAGTAATCCATAGACGACGGAACTCAAAGCGGGATGCTTGGCCATGGGCTCCTAGTTCAACTTAGCAATTTTCTCAGCCTCCGGAAAGAGTGTCAACGCTTTCTGGAACTGCGGATCAATATCCAGCATCACGGCGATGCGGCCTTCAAATCCGAACAGGCGCTCAGCAATGAACGCCTTGAGACCTGTCTTGACAAGGTCCATGTCCTTGTTGAACTCTTTCGACTCCACTGTCACCCCTTTTCCTTCGACGAACTTCCGGAAGTCCTCGATCATGTCGTTGGAAATATTGAAGGATTTGTCAAACGACGTCATGTCTTTTCCAAATTTCGTCCGAAGGTCGAGTCCCGGTCCTTCGATATATGTCTTGGTGTAGTCAAAGAACAAGTTTCGCCGAAGGAGGTTCTGCATGAGGCCCGTGATGTTCGCAGATTTCACGACATAGTCCGGAGTTATTCCGCCGCCACCCAGAACAGGACGGCCGCTGTTGGTCTTGTACATGGTTCCTGTCGAGTCGTTCTTGGCATCGCGTTGATGCTCGAGATTGTCCCCTTCCTGCTCATCCCGTTCGAACGCTTCCCGCTGGTATTGAGCCTTCTCCTTACCTTCGTAGGGACGTTGGATCAGACGACCGCTGGGTGTATAATACTTTGCAATCGTCAGACGGAACGCCGAACCATCCGCAAGCTTCCACTGGCGCTGAACAAGTCCTTTGCCGAATGTTGTCTCTCCCACAATCAATCCCCGATCCCAATCCTGAATTGAGCCGGCCACGATCTCGCTCGCACTCGCCGAGCCATTGTCGACAAGGATGATCAGTGGCAGCTTCTCATACGGGTCGCCCGATTTTGCGAAATATGCTTCGTCGAACTCCGGCCTCCGGGCTTTCGTGTAGACGATTTTCCGCGGCTGTTCCCTGGCACCTCCATCGAGGAACAGGTCGCTCATACGGAACGCCTCTTCGAGATACCCTCCCCCGTTATTCCTGAGGTCAAGAATCAACCGCTTCATTCCTTCTGCGCGCAGCTTCGTCAGAGCACGTCCCATTTCCTCGTGCGTGGTCTCCTTGAACTGGTTTACGCGGATGTAGCCGGTTTGATCGTTGACCATCAGCGTTGCATCAACGCTGTTGAGCGGTATTTCGTCGCGGATGATCTCATACACCAGCTGGTCTTTCAAACCCGGCCGGACGATCGCGACCCGCACCTTCGTGCCTTTGGGGCCACGAAGTTTCTTGACGACATCCTCATCCTTGAAGCCGACCGATGTACTGTCGTTGATCTTGACAATGCGGTCGTTCGAGATGATTCCCAGGCGCGCCGAGGGACCACCGCCGACCGGCTCCATGACCGTAATCGTGTCGTTGATGACACGGAACGAAATTCCGATTCCTTCAAATTTTCCCCTGAAATCCTCGGCGACCTTCTCAAACTGTTTTGGAGGGATGTAGACTGAATGAGGATCCAGCGTATTCAACATTCCCACAATGGCGGCTTCCGTCAGTTTTTGGGCATCAACCTCATCGACGTAATTCTTCTCGGTGAAACTGAGAACGTCGCTGAACTTGCGCACCTGGTCGTAGATATTGTCGGCCGAAACGAGCTTGTTGATTTCCATGCCGGCAAACATGCTGACCATCACCACTGCGGCGACAGTCAAAACCGAGAATCTTTTCTTCATGAGCCCAATCCTTCCTAGCAGCACGTTGAATGGAGGCATACCATCAGGGAATTTATCTTTGGTGTTCAAAGGTACGAAGAAAATACGAAAACTTTGTACGTTTGCTCACGTTCGGGCTGCAAAGGATGGAAAAGAGGATGAAAAGCCAGGCTTCCGCATCACAGCATCCGGCAAGTTAGAACTGCAATTTCAGCCCAATTCGCGCACGGCGGGGGTCGTAGTACGCACTGGGATCGCTGAGCTCGCCACCAATGCGACCGCTGGAGTCCATCCAACGAACGTTGCGCTTGTTAAAGACATTCCGAACGTCCGCGTACAGTGTCACAAGAATCTCCTGCCATTTAAACGGACGGAAGTCTGCTGAAAATTTGAGATTCACGAACAGGACATCCTGCATGCGCGCGTTGTTTGGTTGAAACACCATGTTTGGATCCGAGGCCGTGAACCCGTCGCGCGTTGGGAAATACGTGTACGGCTTTGCCGAGTTGTACAAGAAAATGGTGTTGAGCCGCATATCCCACAACAGCTTTGCGTCGACATCCAGTTTCACAGAGTGGCGCTGGTCCCAACTCAACGGATAGGGCTCTGCGACAACTGGAAATCCCCATTGTGCATAGTTCAGGGACTGATCGGCCACCTCGCTGACCCCTTCTGCCCGCATGTAGGTATACGAGAGGCTTCCCGTGACGAATTCACCCGATTCCCGTGAGAGAACAATTTCCACTCCTTTTGCTGACGCTTCCGCATTGTTGATATATGAGGCAAACCCGTAGTCGCCTGCATACTTGCTGTCGAACGCGATGAGCGTTTTCGTGTCGATTTGATTCGTTGTCTTCTTTACAAAATAGGTGAACGAGACAACATGGTTCCGGTCCAATCCCTGCTTTAGCCCTGTTTCCCAGGCAATGGTCCGTTCCGGCTGAAGGTCGGGATTCCCAGCCTGAACGTTCTTGACTCCCTGCTTGATCTGAACGGGCGACGTTCCCGAATACAGGTAGTCGAACAGTGGAAACTGAAAATAGTAGCCGACATTCAGGTAGTAGAAACTCGAAACGCCGACCGGGGCGGCAAAGGAAATACGTGGACTGAATTGGTGCTTGAACGACGCCTTCGTCGTCCCCGTGACGACCTGACGATACTCGTTCTGCTGCGTCGGAATGTACTCGACCATCGGCCGTTCGGAAGTGGGGTCGAGGAAATCCCAGCGAAGTCCGGCCGTGAGAATCGAGCCGTCCCGTTCGATCTGAATCTTGTCCTGAATGAACACGCTTCCGCTGCGTGGATAGTATTGATACTCGTTGCTGTAGTTGAGCATCGGAACGTCCAGACGAGGCTTGCCAAAGTATGTTGTCTGGGGCTCGAGTTTCACCAGGTCCGAGTGAATGTCATACTGGTTGAATTCAACACCCATCTTGACAAGGTGGGAATGTTCAATCTCCATGGTATAGTCCCCCTTCAACGTATAGATCAGCTGCCGGGCATCCGACCACCAGTTTCTTGAGCCTTCTACGATATATTGCAGGTAGAAATCGTATTGATACGGAGCCTGGAACTGATACACGTCTTTCGGAAGATCTCCAATTCGATTTCTCTGGTAGTAACGACTGAGGGATAGCGAATAAAAAGAGTTCTCTGATGGAGCATCCGAGGCGTTCATTGTTATGCGATAGGAATCGCGGAGACGTGGCGGCAAACCAGGCAGATCGTAGCGCCAACTGAACTCGTAGTCCCTCCATCGTCGGATAGAATAGATACCCTGGAGACTCAAACGGAATGTGGATGCCGTCGCCAGTTCGACCTTTGCAATTCCGGAGTAATCCTGAAGGACGGGAGATGAAAAGAAGTTCTGAAAATCCTGCCACCAGCGTGTATCACTCAGGGTCACCGTGTTTGCTGTGAAATAATAGAGCTCTCCCGGGGAGATCGGCCCTTTTGCAGTCACCTCCAATTCTGACAGATGGTCGGTCTGTTTGTTCGACTCCACCCAGTTGTCTTTCTCAAAACGCACGTTCAGATCATGTCGGTCGGAACCGGTTTTCGTGATCACGTTCACCACGCCCGACATGGCATTGCCGTATTCAGCTTCAAACCCACCGGTGTGCACGGTAAGCCCTGCGATGGCGCTCTTTGGAAGATTCGCACCCAAGCCACCGCTGATGACATCCTGCACCGGTATGCCGTCAACCATATACACAACTTCGCCAACGCGTCCACCTCGAACATTTCCCTCCATGGTTACACCAGGTTGAAGCGTCAGGACATCCTGAAACGATGAAACCGGCAGCTTCTCAATAATGAGTCCGCTAAAGGAGTACGCGGTAGCCGCCTGATCTTTTTGGATCAGGGGTTTCTCTGCAATGATTTCAACCTCCGCCATTTCGACGGAACTCTGTGTCATCTCCACATCGAGTTTTGTTCGAAGGTCGGGAAGGACGGTGATTTCCTTGACGACAACAGGTGTGTACCCTATGATTGAAAGGCGCACGTCATAAATCCCCGCCCGGATATTGCTGATCTGATACCTGCCTTCGACATCCGAAACAGCGCCGAAGCCGGTACCCACGATTTGGACATTGACTGCAATGAGGGGTTCATGAGTGTTCTTGTCGCGGACTCTTCCCTCCAGAATTCCCGTTGTTCCCCTCATGGAGGAGAACGCAATTCCGACCCAACCCGCAAGGAGGCACACGAGCAAGGTAACGAATTTGAATTGTCGTGAATCCATGAATATCGCTTTCAGTTTAGGCACTTTTTCCCGAGTGCAAGAGGTACAGTGCACGGAGGATTCGGCCGAGTCGAGTCCAACAATGTGTGGGCAACAAAACACAGGTTGAATATTCTCGCAGGGAATACGGGACCCCCCGTCTTTTCAAAGACGAGAATCTGACCAGTTACTCCAAATTGCTCGGCGTCCGCAATAAGACGTGAGGGGCACGTTGAGTCACGTTTGAATCGAAACACCGGAGGCACCGCTTCTCCCGTTCCGATCAAGATTCTGCCGAGGTCATCCCTCAGGTCCCATGTGTATTCCAGTCGAATGGAATCTTTCGGATCAAACGTGAGATTCCTTGTCTGAGGATTGTATCCTGGTGCATAGACGAGATTCGAAGCTGTCAGCACATCGTGCTTACGGATTGACGGGTCTCGAAGAAACACGATATCAATCCAGCCTTCAAATATCCCCTGATCGTCAAGGACCTCTTCGTAGTCATGCCTAATGGTAAATGAAGTTGTCAACGAAGAATCGTTGTAGGTCGTTTGCACAAACCAGTTCGTAGAGCCTTTGAATGATAACGGGCTCCTCCCGAACCGGCAGGGATTCTTCGCAAGAAACGGTCAGCATGACTAACAAAACGAACAGAGCGCCATAGTGCAGAATGGTTCCTGTGGAGATTTCATTCAGTAGCATTTCGCAGCAAACTGCAACGGAACACAAGCAGGAGGAAACGGCCCCGCATCCCTGTACGTAACAAAACAGAGTTTGAACATCCTCGTCTGAAAGACCGCGGCGCCCAGATGGTCGAAGATCGTGATCTGGCCGGTCACGCCGAAAATTTCCGGCTCTGCGATGCTCCGAAACGTGCACGTAGGATCAATGCTGGACCTGAATGTCGTACTCAACAGACTCTTTCCGGCGTCGTCGTTCATGTCCCACGAATACTGAAGCCGCACGGAGTCCCCGGGGTCGAGTGTCAGACGCTTCAGCAATGGGTCATAGCCACGCGCGTATACAATGTTGGCCGCCGTCAGAACATCGTGCCTCTGGATGGTGGGGTCCCGAAGAAGGACTATCTCAATCGAACCCTGAAACGACGCCGGTCCATCGAGCACGTCGTCGTAGACATTCCTGACCGAGAACGATGCAGAAAGGTTGGGATTGGTGTAATCCAGTTGGGCGAGCCAATTCGTCGAGGCTCTGAGGTTCACGGAGGGGTCGATGCGTCCGGGGAGCGATTCGTCACACGAGATGCACAAACATCCGACAGCCAGCATGACGATTCCTTGCTTCTGAAAATTAATCATTGACAGCAGCCTTTTCGCCTATTTTTCAGGCTTCATTTGGGGGAAGAAGATGACGTCCCGAATGGAATCCTGATTGGTGAGCATCATCGTCAGGCGATCGATCCCGATCCCGAGGCCGGCTGTTGGAGGCATGCCGTATTCCAGCGCGCGAAGAAAATCCTCATCGAGCACCTGTGCCTCTTCGTCTCCGCGCGCCCTCAATTTCATCTGATCCTCAAACCTGCTCCGCTGATCGATCGGGTCGTTAAGCTCGGAAAAAGCGTTGCAGATCTCCTTGCCGTTCACGATCCCTTCGAACCGCTCCACAAGGTCGGACTCCGTACGGTGTTTCTTTGCAAGCGGAGACATTTCAACGGGATAGTCCGTGATAAACGTCGGCTGGACAAGATGGGGCTCCACTTTGGCACTGAAGATTTCATCGATGATCGAACCTTTGCCGAGGGCCGGATCGAGGTCGACATGAAGGGTCCTGGCAGCGGCGCGGAGCTCCTGCTCCGTTTTCTGCCGCAGGTTCATTCCCGTAAACTTTTCGATCGCTTCGAACATCGAGAGTCGTTTCCAGGGGGGCCGAAAATCGATTTCATGATTGCCCAACCGTGCCACGGAAGTTCCGTTCACCGCCATCGCCACTTCGTAGATCATCTGTTCGACCAGCTCCATCATCCACTGGTAGTCCCTGTAGGCGACGTAGAGTTCCATCATCGTGAATTCCGGGTTGTGGGTCTTGTCCATTCCCTCGTTGCGAAAATCCTTGGAAATCTCATAGACTCCGTCAAATCCCCCCACAATCAACCGCTTGAGGTATAATTCGTCGGCGATGCGAAGATACAGCGGCATATCCAGCGTATTGTGATGAGTCTTGAACGGTCGAGCAGATGCTCCCCCATAGATCGGCTGGAGGACGGGCGTTTCCACTTCGACGTACCCCCTGCCGTCCAGGAAATTCCTCATCGAGCGAATGAGCGTTGCACGTTTGAGGAACACTCCTCGGACCTCGGGGCTCACCACCAGGTCCACGTAGCGTTGCCGGTAACGGAGCTCTTTGTCGGACAGCGGATCGTAGACGACCTTGTTCCCTTGTTCATCAATCTTTTCTTTGACTACGGGAAGAGGCCGGAGCGATTTTGAGAGAAGAACAAATTTCTGAGCGTGGATGGAAACTTCCCCCATTTTCGTCCTGAACACAAAACCCGTTGTTCCCACGATGTCCCCGATATCCATCAACTTGAACGAGTCGTAGTCGGCGCCGAGGTCATCTTTTTTCAAATAGATCTGGATTCTTCCCTGCGAGTCCTGGATGTGGCAGAATGAAGCTTTTCCCATTCTCCTGATCGACATGATCCTTCCCGCCAGTGAGACGACACGTTGTGGCTCACCATCCTTGAATGATCCGATGGTTTCGTGCGAGAACGCGGTCCGCCCGAACGTGGGAGGGTAGGGATTCACTCCCAGCTTTTTCAGCTCCTCCAGCTCTTCCCTTCTTCGCACCATGAGCACATTGAGATCTTCGACCGGCTCTCCCGCCGGCGTCGATGGCGTTATGTTTTCCTTGTCGGTCATTTCATTATGAGGGAATTTTCAAGCGGTCCGGTTTGCAGCGGCCGTACAGTGCTGTGAGTTCATACAAACGAAGCGCGTGATGGCGTTGCACCGCGTCCCACGAAAATCTCCAATCCCAATTCCCCACGGGCCGTCCGGGATAATTCATCCGGCCTTCTATTCCGAGGCCCAGGACATCCTGGAACGGAACCACCGCCATATCGGCGATCGATTGGGATGCCAGACGGATCAAATCCCAATGCACCTCATTTCCGTCGGACTTTCCGTACCAGCGGAAGAAGTTCTTTTCATGTTCCGGCGCCGTGTTGAACCACCCGCGCGTGGTATCGTTGTCATGGGTGCCGGTGTAGACAACACAATTCGATTTGAAGTGATGCGGCAGCATGACGTTTTCCGGACCGTCGGTAAATGCGAAATGCAGCACCTTCATCCCAGGGTACTGGAATTGGTCGCGCAAGGCTACGACTTCCGGAGTAATGAGGCCAAGGTCTTCGGCAATGATCGGAATTTCCTTGAACGTCTTGACCAAAGTTGTGAACAACGCGGGTCCGGGTCCTTTGACCCACTTCCCTTTGACCGCGGTCTTTTCTACAGCCGGGATTTCCCAGTGCGCAACAAATCCGCGGAAATGATCAATCCTCACAATATCAAAGAGTTCCAGCGAGCGACGAACCCGTTCAACCCACCATCGGTAGCGATCCGCTTTCATCACATTCCATCGATACAAGGGATTTCCCCATCGTTGACCCGTTTTGCTGAAGTAGTCCGGGGGCACGCCCGCCACGACGGTCGGATTTCCCTTCGCGTCCAGAATATACTGTTCCGGATTTGCCCAGACGTCCGCACTCTGATGGGAGAGGAATATCGGGATGTCGCCAATGATCTTGATCCCGCGTTCATTTGCGTAGCGCTTGAGATTTTTCCATTGTCGCGCGAAGCACCATTGGACAAATTTCTGGAACCTGACGGCCGGGGCGAAATCTTTTGCCGCTTTCCTGAGTGCCAACGGTTTTCGACGCACAAGATCTCCATCCCATTCAGTCCATAATTTCCCCTGGTACTTTTCGTGGAGTGCGCCGAAAAGTGCATAGTCTTCAAGCCATAAACTGGCCGAAGCGCAATACGAGTCAAAGTCCTTCCTGTCTGCAACTCCGGCAGCCGCGAAGAACCGCTCCGACGCTTTCCGCAAACACTCCAGGCGAAATGGAATAACCTTCGCGTAATCGACCCTGTTGGATGAAAATGCGGGAACCGACGCCAGATCCTGCTGAGTCAGCAGCCCACGACCGGCTAATTCCTGCAAATCAATGAGGTGTGAGCTTCCGGCGAACGCCGAAAGGCTCATGTAGGGAGAGTTGCCGAGGCCAACCGGACCGAGCGGCAGCATTTGCCACAAGGACTGGCCTGCAACGACCATCCAATCGACGAAATGATACGCCGCAGGGCCAAGGTCGCCGGAACCGTAGGGACCTGGTAGCGAGGTCGGATGAAGGAGAATGCCGCTGCCGCGGGGAAAAATCATACGTTAGGGTTCTCTGAGACTTTCTCTTCGTCCGGTCGTTTTCAATCCCACTTGTTCCTTCAGGTGTCGCACTTCGTCATTCGTGAGAAATCTCCACTTCCCTCTTGGCAGGCCGAGCGGCGTTATACCGGCAAAAGAAACCCGGTCGAGTTGTTTCGGTTTATAGCCCAGCGCTTCGAACATACGCCGGACCTCCCTGTTCCTTCCCTCCTGAATGGCAAGCAGCACTTTAGTGCGCTTTGTGCCGCGAATAATTTCCGCCTCCTGGGCTTTCGCGGGACCGTCCTCGAGTCGCACGCCCTGTTTCAGCTTGCGAAGATCCAAATCCGAACAGGGCTTGTCCAGTGCGACACGGTAAAACTTTTCAATCTCGAATTTGGGATGCATCATTGCATTCGCCAACTCGCCGTCGTTTGTCAGGATGAGAACCCCCGTGGTGTTGCGGTCCAGGCGCCCGACGGGGAACACGCGCTCACGGAGCTTCACGTAGTCCATGACGGTCGTTCTTCCTTTTTCATCACGGACAGTGGTGATCGCGTCTTTCGGCTTGTTCAGAAGGACGTAAACGTTCTTTTCGGCCTGATGAACGCGCTTGCCATGGACGGTGATGATGTCGGTGAGGGGGTTGACGCGAACACCGAGTTCCTGAATCACCCTTCCGTTGATCTTGACGGCTCCGGAAAGAATAAGTTCATCGTTGCTACGCCTCGACCCAACACCCGCCATTGCAAGGAATTTGTTCAGGCGAACATCTTCCTGATGAACCCCTGGATCTTTTCTTTCCACGTTTGCCATTTTGACTTCGGGTGATTGGAGGCGTCCGGCGCGGCTGGCTGAGCCGGAACCGCTTCCCGAGCGGCGAGAGATTGCTCCGAGTCCGTTGACGCCGGAGGGGCATCACTGATGGGTTCCGCCAGGCTTTCTTCCGGACTCCTGCCGACAGTTTCGGGGGCTTGTACTGATTTCTCGACGAACTCGATGATTTCTTCCGTGGTGGTGTCCTCTAATTTCTCAACCGACACTGGTTTTGTAACCTGCGTTTCCGGTTCAGGTTCCCCGACAGCCGGGGTTGAGGGAGCCTCAAATAACCGGGCTTTTCCGGCATCGGCCATGTCCCGGTTTGCCGGACTCTCCACGACGGTCTCTTCAACCGCAGGCGGAATATCGATCGAATCCTGAGGCACTTCAGCCGCTTGTGTAAATTCGATTTTTTCCTGTCCCGCTTCTTCCAGGTTCTTCCGTTCTTCCCCGGAAACAGTCTTCAGTCCGGTGCTCCTGTTCTTTTGCACAATCTCAACGGGCCTATCCAGTTCTGGTTTGCGCTTCGGAATGTGGGGTAACCGGGACTTGAAATCCTCATCATCCTTGACTTTTTCCGCTCCCGCCTGCGCCTCGAGCATCCTGCGTTCGGTTTCGAACTGACTTTCGCCAAGGATTTCCTCGATTTCGCGCGGGCGTGGCAGGTCGGTGATTTCATTCAGACCAAAGTGTTGCAGGAATTCCCGCGTCGTTCCGTAGAGCAACGGGCGTCCGACTGTTTCCGCACGTCCCGTAACGGTGACGAGTTCTTTTTCCAACAGTGTCTTCAGAACATAGTCGCAGTTGACGCCTCTGATCGCTTCCACTTCCCCCTTCGTTACAGGTTGTTTGTAGGCGACAATTGCGAGGGTTTCAATTCCGGATTGCGACAGTTTGCGGCGGCCTTGCTCCTTGTAGAGTTTGCCGATCCATTCGGCGTACTGCGACAATGTTGCGAACTGATATCCTTCCGCAATCGGAACGATGCGATAGGCTTTTCCCGTCTTCTCATATTCCTCGTTCAATTCGGCGACGATCTCGCGGATCGTTTCCGTTTCGATTGTCCGCGTGCTCTCACGGCGGTCGCCTTCATAGATCGCCTTCATCTGCTTCGGCGTCAGCGGCTCCTGAGCGGCAAAAATCAGCGCTTCGATCAGACTCTTGAGGGTGGTCGGAACGGCAAGTTCCTTCGTCTCAATCGTGTTGGTCTCGGTCATTGGCATCAGTTGACATTCCGCATTATGGAGAGTTCACTGAACGGTGTGGCCTGACGAACAATAATTTTCTTCGAACGAATGACTTCGAGCAGCGCTATGAACGTCACCACAATCCGGATCTTTTCTTCCATATCTTTTATCAGATCGTAAAAGGTCGCTTCAGAACGACGGGAGAAGAAATCGATGATGTAGGCAATCTGTTCGTCGACGGTGACGTTGAGACGAATAATTTCGTGGGTGAATTTCTTCGGCATCCGCTCCATTGCAAACTTGAAGGAGGCGATAAGATCGAAGAAGCTGACATCGCGGACGAGATCCTCCGTTGTCTCCTCTTCCATTGTCCTCTCATCCGACGCGTGGTACCCACGATTGTAGACGAGCAGTTGTTCTTCTTCCTTCTTCTTCATCGCCTCCGCAACTTCCTTGAACCTCTTGTAGTCGATAAGGCGCTTGACGAGGTTGGCACGAGGGTCGGCGTCTTCCTCTTCACCGGGTTCGGGAGGGAGAAGCAGTTTGACTTTGATCTGCATCAACTCCGCTGCAACAACCAGGAATTCTCCCGCCACCTCCAGGTC
>JBARRO010000187.1:0-6184 GCA_049644265.1 Bacteroidota bacterium | reverse complement strand
ACATAGAACAGGTGTTTCATTGGTAACCCTCCTGTGTGTAGGAATGAAAGAACCCCGGTTAGACTTGGCCGGAAAACGGCGAGGCTTTGACAATATTGGAAAGTAAGACGACAGAGGGTAGTAAATGTTGCCGTATACCGAAGATTTTTTCGTCTGAATTTCAGATATCATTACCGAATACCAAGCAGAATCGAGGGTATTGCGTTGAAGAGAGTTGCTTCGAACAGGAGGTGAGCGGAAGGGAGAGAATCCAGGGACAGACTATTCCCCCGATTTACCATTGTAAACAGTAAACATGCTCTTGATCTCCTCCAAGCCATTCTCAATGAAGTAGGAAATTCCGTCACCAAAAGAATGGAGGATGATGAGGGCGTTGACATTCGCATCTTTCGTGGATGCGTTGGTCAAACGCCGCGAGAAGTCTTTGTTGACGACTGCAACCTGTTTGTAGATTTCGAGGAGGTGTTTCAAATCCCAGTCAGGGGTCCGGCCTTCACGCATTTCGAAAAACTGCGCCGTGAGGTACATCGAGACCGTTCGGTAGAACGTTTCAAGCGATGTCGCAAAGGGAAGGTGAAACCGGGTGTTGGGCCGGAGCTTGTCTAGAATCGGACAGTTGCTCGTTGTCATCAGCATGCCGATGATTGAGCTCAGTCCTTTTTGGAGGGATGTTTCCCGCACGTAGGTGCGTTCCGGGGTTTCGACGGAGATTGTTGTCTTCTCAAACGAATCCTTCTCCCGGAATGTATCAACGACGCGGGAAAGATTGACTGCGACCGGACAATACTCAACCACGTCACCTAGCGGGCAGTTCTCACACTGGGAGAACTTCAGTTTTGCCCACTCGGGTTTGTTCATTTCCCGATCGGGAATGTACTCCAACGTGCCGGGATCAAGATTGACGTTGAAGTCCACTTGCTCTCCGTTCCCAAAAACAAACTTGTATCCAAAACGGATGAGACCTGCACTCCGTGACTCAACGGTCACGAGAGTATCCAGTTCATAAGGTGGCGGGAGTGAATCGTAGTCTCAGGAAGCAAGGGGAATCATGAAGTTGTACTGAATGCCTTTCCCTCTCTTGGGTCCGATCCAAAACAATCCCCCGTGAACTTCAATAATTCGTTTTGCAAGAGCAAGACTCAACACTGTCTGTTGAAGGTCGGCGGTCTTGGTCTTCATCTGCTGTCCGTTCTTGTGGAACATCAGGTCGAGGTCCTCGTCGTGGATCTTTGAGTTGTCGCTTGCCGCGGAGAACGAGATGGAATCCTTGCCCTTGGGCTTCCCTTCTTTGGTGGAGCGGGACACCTTGACTGCCACGGTCGCTCCCTTTGCCGAATGGCGAATGACGGTCGAGAGGACATAGTTCATGACTTGTTCGATCTTTGCGGCATCGCAGACTACAGACGGCAACGGAGATTCAATGGAAGGTTTGAGAGCGATGTCGAGTTCCCGGGCCAGGATCTCATGCCGGGCACAGGCGCTTTGCGCAAGGCTGCCGAAGTCCAGCTTCTTGGAATGCAACTCCAGTGTCGCTTTCTCGATCTCTGAGAAATCGATCATCGATCGGATCTTCGACGAAACTTCATCGCTCAGCTTGCTCGCGTAGGAAAGCAGTTCGGTGTGATGCTTGGGGGTGTCTTTCCCCGACAGTCGCATAGCCTTGTTGATCACTTCGCTGATTGTATTGAGAGGACCATACATGTCGTACAGTAACATCGAAGAGTAATGTTGCTGCACCTGCTGGAGGGCCTTTTCGGAAGCCCGGGTCCTCAACAGAGCTTTCAATCGCGTGATGAGCTCGGTGGTTTCGATCGGCTTTACCAGGAAGTCCCGGGCTCCCGCTTTCAGACACTCGACGGCAGTCGAAAAGTCCGAAAACCCGGTCATCATAATAACTTCGGTTTGCGGGTATGCTTGCAGGATCAATGGAAGGGCTTCGATGCCATCGAGACGTGGCATCTTGATGTCAAGCAGCACGACGTCATACGCGTCCTCTTTGAGTTTGTCGAGCGCTTCTTCCCCATCACCCGCGGCCTCCACCTGAAAGCCGGCCGTCTGCAGACGCATTTTCAAAGAAAGTCGAAGACTGTCTTCGTCGTCGACAACGAGGATTCTCTCACTCATGGCAGTTCCTTTTAGTGAACGTGTTGTCCCGCAAGAGGGACGATAAAGCTGAACGAAGTGCCCTTTCCGGGCTCACTGGTTACGGTGATGCGACCTCCGTGGGCCTCGACGATCAGCTTGCAGATTGCAAGTCCCAGGCCCGTACCCTTTTGTTTTGTTTTCTTGGCAGTCGAGAGTTGTTTGTATCTGTCGAACAGCAACGGAAGCTCGGACTGGGGAATCCCCACTCCGGTGTCTGCGACCGTGGTCCGGACGAAGTGATTGAGACCGCCGGTCCCGGACTGGCTCGTCTCGACGTAGGAATCGACGGTGATCGTGACCGTTCCCTCACTCTTCGTAAACTTCAAGGCATTGCTCATCAGATTCATCACCACTTGTTCGACTTTTGACTGATCGGCAAAAGCGGCACCCACGGACGGGTCGTACTGGGTGACGAGATGAACCTTCTTCTGTTTGAACTGTAAATCCATCTGTCTTACCATCTTGTCCACAACACGTGGGATTTCAACCTGCTCTCTTTCCAGGGAGACATTCCCCGCCTCGTATTTCGAAAGGTCGAGCAAATCGTTGATAAGCTCCAGCATACGGACAGCTGACTCGTGCGAGGAATTAAGCAGTTCCATGTGTTCCGGTTTGAATCCTGCAATGATACCGTCTTCCTTGAAAAACTCGATGACCGATTTGATGCCCATGATGGGACTTCGCAAATCATGCACGAGCATCGCCATGAAATCGGCCTTTGTCCGCTCCAGCTCCGCTTCCATCTGCTTCAACCGGATAAGCGTCTTTGTGCGGACGAGGAGCTCCTCCGTATCGATGGGCTTTGTGAGATACTGATCCGCTCCCATTTCCAGCCCGGTCTCAATGCTTGAGGGATCTTTCTTTTGTGCCGTCAGAAAAATGACCGGAATCTTGGAAGTCACACGGTTTGCACGAAGGCGTCGCAGAGTCTCAAAACCGTCCATCTCCGGCATTTGAATGTCGAGCAAAATGACGTCGGGGAGGTGTTCTTGCGCCATGGCAAGGCACGCTTTGCCGTTCGTCGCCCGAAGCATTTTTACCGGTTTTCGTTTGAGGGCGAACTCCAGCAGATCGAGGTTGTCTTCCGTGTCATCGACAACCAGGATTGTCGGTTCCTTTTCGGTTTGCAGTTGTTGTTCAGTCATTGTGTGTGCTCAGAATTTTCTTAACGGTGCTTGAAATGTCGAGATGCGTGAGGTCATCCTTTTTCATGAATTCTGTAACATGCTTGTTCAACATCGCCAATTCTTCAGCGGTCAACTCCTTCCCGGTCAGAATGACAACGGGGATCTTCTTCCACGTGTCGTTTGCCTGCAGTTGTTGAACAACCTGGAATCCGTCCATTCCCGGCATCAGAAGATCCAGAATGATCAGCGCAGGGGAAGAGGTCTTCAGAATTTCGAGTGCTTCCTTTCCTCCGGAGGCCGTCTTGACATTAAACCCGTCACGCTTGATGAGTGCGCGGACCGCCTCTGCAAAGTCCTGGTTGTCATCCACCACGAGAATCGACTGGTCGTTTGACTTGCAGAACTGCTTGATGAGATTGAGGAGTCTTGAAGGGTCTGTCGGCTTCGTCATTACATCGACCGCGCCGAGGGTCATGGCCAACGGTTTATTATCGATGATCGAGTGGATAACCACCGGAATGTCTTTTGTTGCGTCATTCTGCTTCAGTTCCCGCAACACCTGCCAGCCGTCCTTCTTTGGCATCATGATGTCGAGCGTAATCAGAGCCGGCTTGTTGCGACTCGCAAAGGCGATCCCTTCATCTCCAGAGAGAGCCCCCGCCACGGAATACCCTTCAGGAACAAGGTATTTCCTGAGAATCTCAATGACATCGGGGTCGTCGTCAATGCAGAGAATCTGGAGCCCTTTGGCGACGTTGCTCAACGGGGTTCCGTTTTCCGGGCGAAGTTGCGGCTGGGGTTGCTGGGTTATCTTCGGTATCAGTTTCTGGAGATCCTGAACCGTTTCGGGTCCTTTTTTTGCGGGATAAACAGGAGGAATCGCAAGGGTGAAGGTGGAACCATTTCCATACACACTTTGAACAGTCAGGTCCCCCTCGAGCATGATGGCAAGCTTTCGGGCGATAGGAAGCCCAAGGCCGGTTCCCTTATACTTGCGTGTATTGCTGCTGTCCACCTGCCGGAACTCTTCGAAGATCAATCCGAGATTCTTTTCCTCAATCCCGATGCCTGAATCCTTCACCGCAAAATGAACAAGTCCATTCTTCTGAAACACTTTGATAGAAACCTCCCCCTGCTCCGTGAACTTTGCCGCATTGCTCAGGAGGTTCACAAGGATTTGCCGCACCTTCACGATATCCGTGGAGAGCACCGGCAGGTTCGGCTCTATGTCGTAGGTCAGGGCGACGCCTTTGGACTTCACCAGCGGTTCGACGGTCATAACACAATTGGAGACGACAGACGGAACATCCTCGCTTTCTATACTCACGCTCATCCGTCCCGATTCCAGCTTCGAGAGGTCGAGGATATCATTGATGAGCTGAAGCAGATGCTTTCCGTTCTTCAAAACCTTTTCGATTGCCATTCGCTGATCGCGCGTGAGCGGGTCGCCGTTGGGTCCGATCAGAACGGAACTGAATCCGATGATGGAGTTCAGGGGTGTGCGAAGTTCGTGCGACATGCTCGCCAGAAAATCCGATTTTACGCGGTACAGCTTTTCCAGCTCCGAGTTCTTGGCGTTGAGCTCGTCGTTCCTCTGGGCTATTTCGAGCGACAGGTTCCGGGTCGCGTCGTTGTTCATCGCATTGGTAATCGCCACGGAGATTTGGGGAACCGAATTGCTGATGATCTCTTTTTCGGAATCGGTGAACTGACGCAGCGATCCAAGCACAAGCACCCCCAGGATCTTCTCCTGGAACACAATCGGTACCGCCATGATAGACTTGGGGACAAGGTCAAAAAGTCCGGTGCTGACGATAAAGTCGTTCGGAAAGGCGATATCGGTGAACTCCAGAAGTTTCTGCTCCTGTGCGCACTGGCCCGGGATACCCTCTCCAATCTGGTAATACTGCGTCGCCTGCTTTCTACCCTTGAATCCGTAGGTCGAAACAAGGTCGAGCGTGTTGGAATCCTTGTTGAGAATATACAGCGCTCCCAGGGACGAGGCTGTGTGCTCGCACAGCAGCTGGAGGCTTTTCGACTCCACTTCGTTGAGAGCTTCGATCGTGTTCAGCGTGGTGACGAGCTCCGAATATGCCTTCAGGCGGGTGTAGTTGTTGCCGAGCATGATAGCCATTTTGTTGAACGCATCGGCGAGGTTCCCGAGCTCGTCGTTGCGATGGAGTTCGATCGTTTCATACGTTCCACTCATGATTCGTTCCGTCCCCTCTTTCAGGAGCCGGACCGGTGTCGTAATGGAACGCGTGAGGACGAATCCCAGAGCCACGGCAAACAACGCCAGCAACACGTTGACGAGGCCGATGAACAGTCCCAGGTCACGGCTCTTGCTGGTCGCCCGTTCAATGTTCAGGGGCTGGGTCGATAGCTTCCTCTGAAAAACATCGCGAATGAGGTTCCGTGCACTGCCGATGTACTGGATCTGGAATTCCACCTGGGCGATAGCTCCCAATTGCTTGTGCAGCTCCTCTGCCGGGAGTTTCTGCTCCGGCAACAGCATCATCTTGTCGCCAACGTTCTCCATCCATCCGTGATAGAGGTCGCGCACTCTCATAAGATCCTTGACGGAAGAGCTGTCGTTCAGATCCTTGCGTGCATCTTCGACGGCAAAGTCGAATTCTTTCCACCCAGCCTCGTAGGTGACTTTCGCGTTGAGCGATTGTGTGAGTGCGTATTCGTACGCGGCTGCGGGCACGTCGGCCAGGAAATGGCGGACCTTTTCGACGGATCCCAACGACCTCGTATCGCCGGCGGCCACGTTGAAGTTCTTCTCAATTTGCTGGAGAATGTTGAGGGTAAGGACCGTCATAGCCGTCAAAATGATCAGCAGCAGGGCAAAATTGGCCAGGACCTTCCAGTAGAGTCGTGATTTCAACATGCGATCCTCGGACAGAAAG
>JBARRO010000186.1:0-2469 GCA_049644265.1 Bacteroidota bacterium | reverse complement strand
GTAGTAGAGGCTGAGAATCTCGAGCTCTTCCGGTGAAACGACCTGCCTGGCCTGGGCCAAAGACCACGTAAAGTAAGAGCCATCATCCCCAAAAGCAACATCGGCATCCTGGCTTGAGTAGAAACCGCCGCCCGATTGATTGGAGAGTATTTCATTTGTGAATCGAATGATGCCGAGGGCGACTACTTTGAACTGTTCATCCGCAGTTGCCTGATAAGCATGAACATATGCCGAGAGGAGGGGGGCATTGTCATAGAGCATTTTCTCAAAATGTGGAACGACCCATTTTTCGTCCGTGCTGTAACGATGGAAACCGCCACCGAGCTGATCGTATATTCCCCCCTTTGCCATGGCTACAAGAGTGGAGGTCACTGCATCAATCATCCACGGTTCTCGTGTTTTGTCATAACGTGCGAGCAACAATTCAAGGACAGATGCGTGCGGAAACTTCGGGGCTCCCCCGAATCCGCCATGGCGAACATCAAAATCCCGAGAAATGCTGCTGAGCGCCGAATCAATCAGCGTATCGCTGAGTTCGACAGGTTCAGCGCGCCGATCAAGATAAGCGTGTATCGCTTCCTGAACCTGTGCGGCATTCTGCAGAACCTTTTCGTGCTCGCGATGAAACGCATCCGCCAACGCCCGAAGAACTTTCGGGAAGGCGGTCCGGCCGTACCGGTCATCTGGAGGAAAATACGTTCCGCCGTAAAAAACACGTCCATCCGGCAGAAGGAATGCGGTCAACGGCCAGCCACCCTGTCCCGTTAGTGCTCCAACTGCGGACTGATACCGCGCATCAATATCCGGTCGCTCGTCACGGTCGACCTTGATTGCGACATAGTGTTCATTGATGATGGACGCGGTTCCCTCGTTTTCGTAACTCTCCATGTCCATGACGTGACACCAATGACACCATACTGCACCGATGTCAAGAAGGATGGGCTTGTTTTCCTGCTGCGCTGCTTGAAAGGCCGCATCCCCCCATGGGTACCAATGTACGGGCTGATGAGTTGCAGAGCGAAGGTACGCACTCGATTCGCCGGAAAGGCGATTTTCGCGGTTTGCGGGATCAGTCAAGTTCGGTTGCATCCCGGTATATCAGGGAGGGGAAAGGCAGGAGAGGAACAATAAAGAGCGGCAGCCTAGTGAAGCTTCGCAAGAGCCTCCTTGAGTCTGTCAAAATCCTCATTGTCTGCGACGCTGTACTGGAGATCGGCGAAGGCGACCTTTCCCTGTTTATCGATCACAAACACAGTTCGCTTATTCATGCCGGACTTCTCGTTGTAACTGGCGTAGGCTTTGGCAACCTGGTGTGAATGATCGCTCAGGAGCTTGAAGGGCAGGTTATGGTGTTTGGCCCATTCAAAATGAGAGAAGACGTAATCTCCGCTGATGGCCAGGATCTCCGCGTTGAGTTTCTGAAGGTTCCCGAAATCGTCCCGCATCGTGCAAACTTCTTTTGTGCATCCTCCGCTCCAATCGGCAGGATAGAAAGCGAGCACGACATTGTTTTTCCCGGCGAGATCGCTGAGCTTCAAGGGGACGCGTGCGATGGAGTCTTTCGTGGCATACGGGAGCGAGAATTCAGGCGCCTGTTGACCGATCTCGGGTTCTTTCGAATCCTGGGCAGTCAAGGGAGCGATGAAGAAAACAATCAGGAGAAGGAGAGATTTCATCCGGTTGTCTTTTTGTCCGTGCAAATGTTAATTGTTCTTGACTTGAAATGCAACGCTGCCTGAAATGTTGCTGACATGAACAATCGGCCTCAGATCGGCGTTCTTTGGAACATTCAATTGCCCCCCTTTGTTCCTTCCATTGCGTCTTGGAGCCTCTTTTCCTATATTGGGTCGAAGATCATGCTTGGATTCCCTGTCAAACGTGTAGCAGCCGTACTGATTCTCTTCCATCTGGTGGTCGTCGCCGGCTCCCAGTGGGGTCACGACCACGTCTTGACCGCCGTTTTTCACTCACTCCACAAGATCCAGACTCATGACTGTGGCAGCAGTGAACGACACAAACCCCTTGAACTGAACCACCAATGCCTTCCTTGTCTTCGAAACTCGAACTCTTCGGGTTACGTTGAAAAGGAGTTCAATGTATCCTTCGGTATTGTAACCACGCTTTCGCCTGATTTTGACCAGGCACAGCGCAGCGCCGAGTTCGGCCCCTCTTCCACCGAACGCGGCCCTCCGATCTCCGCCTAGAGTTCCCTTTCACAATCAATGTCTATCACATGGAGTCTTCCCGGAGCCGTTCCGAGGCTTCGTGCGACTCTTGATTTACCAATGTGCCTGTTCCAGCAGCACGTGTTTCATCGATTGACGGCGCACAGACGTTTCGCCTGCCGATGGACAATTCCACCTGGTGGCTGCTGTAGAAATTTGGAATCTGGTATTCATCAAGGAAGAATTCTCATGAGACGTATAACAATACTTGTCGCACTGCTCGTGGTGGGCGTTGGGATTGCAC
>JBARRO010000185.1:0-34132 GCA_049644265.1 Bacteroidota bacterium | reverse complement strand
GTATCTTGGCCCTGGTATTGAATCCTGGGTCGTCCAAATGAGGTCATCCACGCCATCTCCGTTGATGTCAAAACAGGCGAGACTGCTAACAACAATCGATTTTGTCTTCATCCGAAGGCCAGGGTTGAGATTCAATGAGTCTTTGCCAATCCCCCAATAAACATTCAAATAGTCATAGCGTTCCGATTCTTGTCCGGTCTGGTTGCTTCCTCTTATGATAAGATCGTTGTAACCGTCAGCATTAAGATCACCAATTGCACAGGCTAAACCGAATCCAGCCGAAATCGATTCACCTGCCAGCGTCCCGTTCGGCGGATTACCCATAACCGGATTCAAATACACATAGATTTTTCCTATCGAGCCTGGCTCCGGATACTCAGGCGCGGTTAGCAGAAGGTCAGCTTTCCCGTCATTATTCACGTCGCCAATACACGATGGTTTCAAGCCATCCAGAAAAAACTCGCCTGCGATTCGCAACGGATTGAGTGTATCAATGCCCGATACCGTCCCCCAGTAGACGAACACGGTATCCCAACCCTGAACCGTCTTTGAGATCGCCACATCGGTGTACCCGTCGTTGTTCAGATCTCCCGTCAAGAGGTTCTCTCCCATATACACCTGCCGAGCACTTGTGTCCGTTTGAGTCTGCAGAGAGAACACTCCAGTGCTTCCAACGCTCGACACCGCCGCTCTCATTGGCAGGTTCGCACTCGACGCGATACCGGTTACGTAGTTGCCGAGCTGCTCACCATTGGTCGTGCCATACACTTCCGTCCACAGTTGGAGTATCACTTGCGCAGAGCTTACAGCAAACGGTCGAACGAAGAGAATCACCAAAACCAACATCATTTTGCTCATTCGTCTAATTCGCATGTGGTTCATTCTCCAAAAAACAAAATGAGGAGCCGCTGTAAATCCAGCAAGCTCCTCATGAGAAAATCACGTTCATCGCTTAGATCCCCTTCCGCCCGATGAACTTTATTTCTTCATTGCCTCAATGTCAAGTTAAAAACATTGTCTCTCGAATATTCCTAATAATGAAATTATCGAATCTGAGTTTCTCACATCCACGAATCGGTTTATGATAAGAGAAGGCCGCAAGATCGCCGAGAACGCGACGCGAAAGTTCCGGCTTGTCGTACTCCAAGGCGTTTATCTCAAACCTGAATGCGCGGAAACTCTCCCGACTTGAGATGCCAGACGGCGGGACCTTTGGTGAGAATTCTTAAACTGTTGAAATCGCCATTCCTAAAACAGGGGCCGACCATTTTTCCCGCGGATATTCCCCACCCGAGCCCATGTACCTCCCCGCAGTTCTTCAGTGGTAAAGACTTCAAGCAGATATTGTCTTTTCGTTTTTCGTCAATCTTTTCCGGGTGTATGCAATCAGACCTCCTGCATCGATGATTGCCTGGCGTGCTTCCGGTAACGGCTCGACGCTGAATTTCCTGCCAGTTCTTTTGTTCGTTACTCCATCGCCCGATACTTGCAAATCATCGCCTTCGACGGCCTCGAGGTCGGGACAAGTCACCATGGAAAGTCCCAGGTTGATCCCGTTCTGCAGGAAGATTCTCGCGAAACTCTGCGCTACGATAACCAGGTCGTGTCCTCTGAGAGCAGACACTGCTTGTTCACGGGATGAGCCGCAACCGAAGTTTTGTCCCGCTGCAATCACGCTACCCGGCGGAACCTGTTTGGCTTTGAGCTTGGTGTTGAAGCCAGGGTTGTCTGCAAATGCAAATTGCGGCGTTTCAGAGGGGAGGACTGTGGCCATGAATCGGCCCGGATAGATGACGTCCGTTGAAACATCGTTGCCGACTTTGAGCACGACGGTTGCCATCTTAGTTTGCTCCTTTTCTTGGATCCGTGATCATGCCTGCGATTGCCGAGGCTGCCGCAACCGCGGGTGAACAGAGATAGACTTCTGCGTTCGGATTCCCCATGCGTCCCTTGAAGTTTCTGTTTGTCGTCGAGAGAGCCACTTCGCCGTCACCAAGAGCACCTTCGTGGATACCGAGACATGGCCCGCACCCGGGATTCATGACCACCGCACCCGCTTTCATGAATTCTCCCAGATAACCCTTGGCAAGAGCCTGCGTATAAATTTTTGTGGACGCCGGAAACACCAGCATCCGGGTCTCCTTCGCAACCTTCTTCCCTTTCATGATCTTCGCCGCAATCGCGAGGTCGTCGAGTCTTCCGTTCGTGCAGGAACCGATAACGACTTGCTGTATCTTCCGGCCATATACCTCTGAAATCGGCTTCACGTTGTCCACGGTGTGAGGACAAGCCACCTGTGACTCAAGGGTTGACACATCGACGTCGATGACTCGCTCATACACGGCATCGCGATCCGGCGCCACCCGATTTATTGTCCCCTTCACGCCGGCCTCTTCGCGGAGATATCGGACTGTCTCCCGGTCCGCAGGGACGATCCCTGTCGTTGCGCCAGCCTCCACCGACATGTTGCACAGAACGAGGCGCCCCGACGTGGGCATCGCCCGGACGGCCTCGCCGTGAAATTCTATGGCTTTGAAATTCGCACCTTGTGCGGAGAGTTTTCCGATGAGATAGAGAATGAGGTCCTTGGGTCCGACGAATTTTTTGAATTTCCCCGTGACGTTGACTTTGATCGTCGACGGAACTTCGACATTGAGCGCCACCCCGAGCGCCCAAACACTTGCCATCTCCGTTGCGCCTATGCCGAATGCAAATGCTCCGAGCGCGCCGTGACTTGTTGTGTGAGAATCAGTCCCGACCACGACAAATCCTGGGCGAACGTAGCCGCTTTCCGGCAGAATTTGGTGGCAGATGCCCCCGACGTCTCCGCGAATATCATGAAATTTTCCGATTCCGTTCGCCGCGACGAACTCCCGGACTTTCTTCTGATTCGTGGCAGTCTTCGATGACTCCGCGGGAACACGATGGTCGAAAATGATGGCTATCTTCGATGGATCCCAGATCATCGCCTTCAATGTCGTGCCCTTGTAGATCTCTTGAAACTGGTTGACCACCAACGCAGCGTTCTCGTGCGACATCGCGAGGTCGACGTTCGGCTCGACGATGTCTCCGGCCCTGACAAGTTTCTTGCCCGATGCACGGGCGAGAATTTTCTCAACGACAGTCATTCCCATAAAATTTCCTTCCTGGATGGCAGATCCTGTGGCTTACACGACACCTTGCTCCTTGAACTTCCTTATCTCCTCGTCAGAATATCCCAAGCTGGCAAGAATTTCCTGCGTATGAGCTGACAGGCGCGGGGGAGGACATGTGACTGCCCCCGGGGTTTTCTCGAATTTTGCCGTCAGGTTAAACAGCATTATGTCGCCGATGCCGGCGGCCGTTACCGTTTTCATGGTCTGGCGATGCAAAACCTGGTCTTGTCGGAGCGCATCCTGAAGACTCGGGATGGCTCCAGATGGCACGTCGTTCTTGTTGAGCAGTTCAACCCAGTACGACGTCGGTTGTTGCTTGAGTTTTTCCTCAAGCAGCGGTGTCAACGCCTTTCGATTCTTCTTCCTCGTGTCCCGTTCCTGGAATCGGGGATCGCTTTTCAGTTCGGGAAGTCCGAGGACTTCGGCAACAGACTCCCATTGTTCCTGCTTGTTCGCTGCGATATTGATGGAACCGTCCTTGGTCACGAATGTGCCGGACGGTGCGGCGGTGAAATTGTCGTTCCCCATGCAGACTGGCTCCTGGCCGCCGATGAGTAGATTCGCAACGACCCAGCCCATCAATGGCATGATCGAATCGAGAAGCGCGACATCGATGAATTGTCCTTCGCCTGTTCGTTCGCGATGAAAAAGAGCGGCCATGATGGCAAACGCAGCGTTGAGACCGCCGACCGTGTCGCACACAGGAAAACCGCAGCGAAGCGGGTTGAGTCTCTCGTCACCATTCACCGCCATCACTCCGCTCAACCCTTGGATGATCTGGTCGTACGCCGGCTTGAGGGCATCCGGGCCGGTTTGGCCGAAGCCGGAAATGCCGCAGTAAATAAGATTCGGGTTGAGCACCTTCAAGGTGTCGTACGAAAGCCCCAGCCGTGTCATGACATCGGGACGAAAATTTTCGACGACCACATCCGCTGTTTTCGTCAATTCCCTGAAGATCTTCTTCCCCGCCTCATGTTTCAGGTTGAGCGTGACGGATTTCTTGTTCGCATTTTGAGCCAGAAAGCTTGTCCCCATGAGCTCTTTGTTCAACTTCGGCACATTGCCGAGCTTCCGGGCAAGATCTCCGTCGGTCGGGTTCTCGATTTTGATGACTTCCGCCCCGAGGAGGGCCAGATGGAGAGTCGCAAAGGGGCCCGAAAGGACATTCGTCAAATCGAGAACCCTTATTCCTTCAAGAATCTTCATCTTAAAAACCTCACGACGCTGTTTCGAATGAGATAGCTCCAGTCTTGTGCACGGCCCCACGCATTTCACGGCCGAAATACTTTTCTATGTCGAGGGCCACGCCCACGAGCTTCTCCAGGTTGATGTCCCTGCGCTGGTCAATCCGGTGGAGATAGTGGACGAGGTCTTCCGTACAGACATTCCCTCCCGCGACTTTTGTAAAGGGGCACCCCCCGAGCCCCGCAACGGAGGTTTCAAAGTACTGTACTCCGACTTTCAGGGCCGCGTAACAATTAGCAAGCCCCAGTCCGTACGTATCGTGGAAGTGACACGTGCATTCCACGGCCGGACTGAGTTTGAAGATCGACTCAAACATTTGTTCAACCCGGTCGGGCGTGGCATGGCCCGCCGTATCGGCAAGGCTGATATTCATAAGGCCTGCGTCGATGAACCTCCTGACGATGTTGAGCACCCGCTCCTGCGGGACGAAACCTTCGTAGCCACATCCAAATGCCGACTGGACGGAGACCTGAGTCCGTTTCTTCAGGGCCACCGCCCGTTGTGCCATCGTGATGATTCGGTCGGTGGCTTCCGCAACGGACATTCCCGTATTCTTTTGACTGTGCGTTTCGCTGGCTGAAACGCCCATGCAAAACATCTCCACACCGCACGCGAGCCCGCGCTCCAGACCCTTCTCATTCAGCACGAGTCCGGAGAGAACGACGTTCTCCGGCTTGACACCGGGGACCGTGAAGTGCCTGAATAGCGTGTCGGTGTCGGCCATTTGCGGAACCTTGGCCGGATGGACGAACGACCCGAGTTGAATAATGTCAACGCCCGAGCCCGCTAATTGTTCGATCCATTGGATCTTGAGTTCCAACGGAACGAGCTTCTCCTCCATCTGGAGGCCGTCCCGCATTCCGACTTCATGTACAAAGATTTGCTTCATGTGTGTTTCGGCGGCTTACAGTTTTTCGGCAACGGCCCGGGCCAAATCGAGCGTCTTGCTTCCCCCTCCCATGTCGTACGTTCTCACTTTTCCCTCGGTGATCACTTTGCCGACAGCACATTCGAGGCTCCTTGCTTTGTCAGTCTCTCCGAGCCATTCAAGCATCATTTTCGCTGCGAGAATCGTGGCGATGGGATTTACTTTGTACTGGCCGGCGTACTTGGGTGCAGAGCCATGGGTCGGTTCAAAGACGGCAAGCTTGTCACCGATATTTCCCGAACAACCAAATCCCAGACCGCCCACCATCTGGGCACACAAATCTGATATGATATCGCCGTAGAGGTTTGGCGCAACAAGAACATCGTAGTTGAACGGATTTTTGAGCAACCACATGCACATCGCATCGATGTTTGCATCGTCCATTTGAATAGAAGGAAACTCCTTCGCCACTTCTTTCGCTGTTTCCAGAAACAGCCCGTCGGTTGCCCTGACGACGTTCGCCTTGTGCACGACGGTCACTTTTTTCCGTCCGAATTTCTTTGCAAACTCGAAGGCGGCCCGTATGATGCGTTCCGAGCCTTTTCGCGTGTTGATCTTTGTCGAGATTGCGTACTGGTCACCCGGCAGGTTTTGAAATACACTGAAGGGCTTTGACAGCTTCGCGAGTGTCGCTGCAAGCTCTGCGGGAACCGGGTTGAATTCGACACCCGCATACAGATCTTCCGTGTTTTCCCTGAAGACAACGAGGTCGATGTTCTCTTTGTAATTCAGGGGATTACCGGGGTAGGCCTTGCAGGGCCGCAGGCAGACGTAGAGGTCGAAGAGTTGGCGCATGCGCACAATCGGCGAACGATAGGTCAATCCCTTTCCCTTCAGTCCCGGAGCCAATTCGGCCTCTGCTGCTTTCATGGGTTTGGAGGTAATAGCGCCAAACATTGCAGCATCGACGTTCTTCAGGAGTTCGATCGTTCGTGCGGGAAATGCGTCTCCTTCCGCTCGCCAGAACTCCCACCCGATATCGCCATTCACGTATTCGGCTTCAAAGTTAAGCTTGTCAAGAACGATTCTCGCCGACTCAAGCACTTCCGTGCCGATTCCGTCGCCCGGGAGCCAGGCTATTCTGTATCTTTTCTTGGAAACCTTCCTGGTGGACATTTGTTCATCAGTTATCATAGTATTTCGCAGTCACCTTTCCTGGAAGAGCATTGACGTTGCGTTGCTGCCGTGAAGAGACTGTTGGATGGACAACCCGTCGAAATCCTTGGCACGCCCACGTGAACGCAGGTACGTTCCCCACGAGGGCGCCTGTGACTAAAAGCGGTCTTCTAGCATCCTGCGGGGTCAAAGCTCGAGATGATACCGTCCATCGTATCCGCGCGGGCGCGAAGCTCGTTCAACTTCTGGAGGATCCGGATGGCAGAGCGGCTGCGTTCTTCAACAAGCTCCTGGAGGAATCCGTGGACGTCGGGGTAATCGCATTGCGAGAGGACTCCCTCGTAGAACCGGACGAGGGCCGTCTCTTCGCGAAGCGCTTCGTTCAGCATCCCGCAGGCATTCCTGCAGGTGTGTGCGCATTTGACAGTTTCTTGAATCATGGAGATCCCTTTCCTGAAATTTCCCGCCTCAGTTCAGTGTGCACTGACCGCCGGTTCTATGTCGACGGCATATTCTTTTCCCTTCACGAGAGCCTGCTCATTGATCGGCAACAAGTATCTCCGATGCGCAGGCAACACTTTTTCCAGTGCTTTGACAATGCTGTCGGGCGAAACGATCGGCCGACGCTCGAGGAATGTCCCAAGCAACAGGACGTTTGCCACTTGTTTGCTTGTCAGCTTCTGGGCCTGCTCCATCGCTGGGACGCTGATGATCTCAATGTCGGTTCGTTTGGGGGGATTGATGATGGTCGACCGCTCGTATAACAGGAGTCCCCCGGGTTTGATGGTGGGAAGAAACTTGTCCAGGGACGGCTGATTAAGAATAATGGCGGAGTCGAATTTCGTGACGATGGGAGAACTGATCCGTTTGTCCGAAACGATGACAATGCAATTTGCCGTTCCTCCCCGCATTTCGGGCCCGTAGGAGGGCATCCAACTCACTTCCTTCCCTTCGATCATTGCAGCGTAGGAAAGGATCTGACCCATCGACAGGACTCCCTGACCGCCGAATCCCGCAAAGATTATTTCGTGCGCAGTGCTCATACTCATAAATCTCCTGCTCAATTAAGTCCGGGAGGCGGCAGCTTCAGGTCGCCAATCGGATAGATGGGAAACATGTTTTCTTCCATCCACTTGTTCGATTCATCCGGCGTCATCTTCCAGCCGGACGGACAGTTCGACACGACCTCGATGAAGCACGTCCCCTTTTTCATTTCCTGGAATTCCAGAGCAGAGCGGAACGCTTTCTTAAGTTTTCGCACCGCTGCAGCCGTGTGGACCGCCTGACGCGACACAAAATACGCGCCTGGAAGCTGTGCTACCAGCTCGGTAATTTTCAACGGGTTACCCATGGTCTTCACATCCCGGCCAAAGGGGGATGTGGTGGTCTTCATTCCGACAAGGGTGGTCGGAGCCATCTGGCCGCCGGTCATGCCGTACACGCCGTTGTTGATGAAGACGATCAGGATATTTTCTCCACGGTTCACCGTGTGGATTGTTTCGCTTGTGCCAATCGCAGCCAGGTCGCCATCTCCCTGGTAGGTAAACACGTAGCGGTCCGGGAGAACCCGTTTGATCCCGGTCGCAACCGCTGTCGCGCGTCCATGCGCGGCCTCCTGCATATCAATGTTCATGTAGTGATACGCGAACACCGAACATCCCACCGGCGCAACGCCGACCGTCTTGTCCTGAATATTCATTTCGTCCACAACTTCCATAAGGACCCGATGGACTACTCCATGGCCACAGCCCGGGCAATAGTGCATGGGCGTGTCTGTCAGAGTTTTCGGCTTGCCGAAAACGAATTCAAACCCGTTGGAAAATCTTGGGACATCCATAGTCATACCCTTTTTTGATGAACGACGAAAATCTTCTTAGTGCTCTTCACTGACCAGTATCAGCTCTATCTCGGCAAGGACTTCCTCGGGTGACGGGATCATGCCACCCATTCTTCCTTTGAAGAACACGGGACGGGCTCCGTTGACCGCGAGCCTGACATCTTCGACCATTTGGCCGGCATTCATTTCAACGGTCAGAAATGCACCTGTTGTCAGAGCAAGGTTGGAAATGATTTTGGATGGGAAGGGGTAGAGCGTAATGGGACGCATCAATCCGACCCGAATGCCCTTTTCCCTCCCGAGCTCAAGAGCTTTTTCGCAGATTCTGGCAGCCAATCCGAACGCCACCAGCACAATGTCTGCATCCTCAGTCCGGATCAATTCATAGCGTACTTCCTTCTCTTCAATCTCCCGATATTTCTTCTGAAGGCCGAGGTTGATCTCCTCCATGCGTTCAGGTTGGATAAAGAGCGAGGTGAGGATATTTCTTTCGCGTGAATCCAGTTTGCCCGTTGTCGCCCAGGGCTTTTCCGTCTGCGGGAGAGAGCCGTCCGCCGGGAGAGCAACCTTCTCCATCATCTGTCCCAGTGCACCATCCGAAAGAATCATTGTCGGAGCTCGATATTGTTCCGTTAGTCGAAATCCTTCAAACACGAAATCAGCCATCTCCTGCACGGACGACGGAGCAAGAACGATGAGATGGTAGTCACCGTGGCCGCCGCCTTTCGTGGCCTGGAAATAATCTGCCTGGGCCGGCTGGATTGTGCCGAGCCCCGGTCCTCCGCGTTGAACATTCACGATAAGGCAGGGAATCTGCGCCGATGCCATGTAGGAAAGGCCCTCCTGCATGAGACTGATTCCCGGGCTTGAAGAGGAAATCATTACGCGCGCTCCTGCGCCGCCCGCACCGTAGACCATGTTGATTGCGGCGAGCTCGCTCTCCGCCTGCAACACAACCACGCCGCGCTTGGGGCCGTAATTGGCAAGGTATTCCAGAATCTCTGATTGCGGCGTAATGGGATATCCAAAGTACGCCTGCATACCGGCGCGCAGGGCCGCTTCGGCCAGTGCTTCGTTGCCTTTCATCAGGCGGGTTTCAAGATTGTTGGTAATCGCAGTCATAGAGTCTAAACCTGAAAGAGTGCTTTAGTGGTTTTGGATCTTCATTCCGACTTCGTGGGCTTCGTGGAGATGCCCGTTCGCCGGTTTCCTGGACGCTTCAACAATGCGTTCGACGTAATGAAGAAACGTGACGTACGCTCTCACATATTCGCGTCCTTCCGTCACATCGTCGGGTTTGAACGATTTCTTTTCCAACACTTCACTGAATTGCTCATGGACGCCGTGTTGAATTGTCTCTATCAGGTTTTTCAACAACTCGGCATCGGTTCCCTTTTCGATCGCATGGTCGGCAGCCTCAATTCCGGGCTCGACATCCGATCCGGCGGGCTTCAAACCCTCGTAGGGAGCTCCCTCACCGGCCCGATGAATCCGAACGAGAGTCTCAAAAAAGTACCGATCTCCAAGTTCCCGAGCTTCCGGACTGAGCATACGGACCGCAAGTGTTTTCTTGAACGCCAGCGTTATTTCACCCTCATCCTTCTTCTGAACCCATACGAGAACATGGTTGACATTGCCGGTCTCGAGAGCGCTTCGCGCGGCCTTGACCACAGGTCCATCCATCGTATCACAATGTGCTCGTGCAACCTCGGTGGATAGAAACAGCACCATCCAAAGGAAGCACATGCTGACAGGGATTCGAATCAGAGATTTCATTTTTTCCACCTTTTCAAACAGATTTCGATTGATGCTGCGTGGCACGGGCCGAAGGTTTCGGCTGACGATAGACCGTCAGTACCGAGTCCGGACAGACGAGCGCACAATTGATGCACCCCGTGCACGTGTCGGCCGTCAGTTGCACGAACCGGTATCCACGGACGTTGAGCTCGTTGGAGAGCCCGAGGCACTCCTGGGGACAGGCATGGATGCACAACTCACATCCTTTACAGACATCGTGAGCAATGAGAACTGTTCCTCGTATCATGGAATCCTCTGCGTAGTTGGATCGGCCATCCCCGGTGTTCCCTAGGGCGTCACTGCAATCTTGACAACATTATTCTGCTGTGCTGCAAACATCTTGAATCCATGCTCAATCTCGGAAAGGCGCATCCGGTGGCTGATGAGCGGCGTGGTGTCCAGTTTACCCGCCTCGATCAACCGTACAAGACGCTCCATGTTTCCGAGATACGCGAGGCCGGTGAACAGGCTGACATTCTTCATGATCATCGCGGGAAGCGAAAACTCGACATGCCGTGTCGGCAGTCCGACCACCATGATCCGGCCTCCGATACGAACCATGTCGACTGCCTGTTGGATCGCAGCCGGTGCACCGGCCGCTTCGATGACCACTTCCGGGCCGCCGTTGGTGTGTTCGAGAATTTGTTGAACAACATCTCCCTTGGTCGCGTCAACCACATGCGTCGCACCCATTTCCCGCGCAAGCTGGAGCCGGTGATCGATCAGATCCACCGCAATGATGCTTCTCGGTCCAAACAATGTTGCAGCGTGAACGGCACAGAGCCCCACGGGTCCCGCTCCGAGCACAACAACCGATTCGCCCGGGCAGAGTCCGGCTTTACAGACTCCGTAGTATCCCGTCGACAGGATATCGCCAACGAACAGCACCTGCTCATCTTTCAGTGATGCAGGAACAGAAACAAGCGTCCGGTCGGCAAACGGCATAAGGATGTACTCACTGTGGGTGCCCGAGAGATCTCCCCACGCCCGTCCACTGCCGAGCATTCCGCCGTTGAGGCAGCGTTGGATCTGTCCGGCACGGCAATTGTCGCATGTCCCGCAAAACGGAGACGCAGGTCCGACGACACGGTCGCCCGGCTTGAATCTGCTGACGGCGATACCGACTTCTTCAACGCGTCCGACAAACTCGTGGCCCATGATAAACCCGGGCTCTGTCGGAATGTGGCCACGCACAAGGTGCACATCGCTGCCGCAGATCGTTGTAAGCGTTATACGGATCAGGGCGTCTGTCGGAGCCATGATGTGCGGCTTGCGGACATCCTGGAGAGAAATCTTTCCCACCGCTTCACACACCAATCCCTTCATCGTTTCTCTCCGGGTTGTATGAACCCCGTTCCGTTTTCTTTGTTTCTCTGTGATCATGAGCGGGAAAATTCAAACGATTGCATCTTTTTCGTTTTCGAATCTTTGTCTTCCGCCATCCGTTGCGCCGAAAATACCGCCATCGCGGTCATGTTGACGATGTCGTTGACTTCGCAGCCGGGCGCCAGGAGATACACGGGTTTGCGGATACCCATCAGGATCGGCCCGATCGCCACCGCACCACCCAACCGCCATAGAAGCTTGTAGGCAATGTTGGCGGAAGTGAGGTCCGGGCAGATCAACACGTTTGCCTCTTGCTTCAAAGCGCTGAACGGGAAAAACTCGGAGATGATCTCCGGCGTCACTGCTGCATCTGCCTGCATTTCCCCGTCGACAATGAGCTTGGGCTCACGCTTCCTGATCAGTTCGACAGCTTTCCGCACTTTTTCCGCAAGCGGGTGATTGGTACTGCCGAAGTTGCTGAAGGAAAGCATCGCAACCCTCGGCTCGATATCAAGCCCCCGGACTTTATCGGCAGCCAATATCGCAATCTCCGCCAAATCCTCTGCGGTTGGATCGATATTGACCGTTGCGTCCGCGATAAACACTGTCTTGTGTTTAAAGACCATCATATAAAGGCCTGAGACTTTCTGGACTCCCGGCTTTCTTCCGATGATCTGCAGAGCGGGGCGAACAGTGTCCGGATAGTGCTGTGTCAGGCCCGAGATCAGGCCATCTGCATCATCCATCTCCACCATCATCATTCCAAAAATATTGTGCGTCTTCATCTGCCGTTCGGCGTCCGAACGCGTCAATCCTTTGCGCTGGCGCAGTGTGGAAAACGCCGTGACATATTCGTCGAACCGGGGGGCTTTTCCGGGGTTGACAATCTGGATCCCTTCCAGGTCCAGCCCCAATTCAGCGATTCGTTGCTTGATGAATGTTCTACTGCCCAACAGAATCGGCTCGGCAATTTTTTCTTCGAGAATAACCTGGGTTGCGCGGAGGATCTTGTCTTCCTCGCCTTCCGGAAACACGATTCTCTTCGGCGCAGTTTGCGCTTTGTGAATGAAGAACCGCATGACTTCCCGGGATTTTCCAAGACGTGCTTCCAGGGAGTCGCGATAGGCTTCGAAATCCTTGATCGGATTCCGTGCGACGCCCGATTCCATCGCCGCCCTTGCAATCGCAGGAGCTTCCCACAGCAGGACTCGCGGGTCGAGCGGTTTGGGAATAATGTAGGAATGGCCGAACTCAATGCGCTTTCCTCCGTACGCTTTGATAACCGAGTCCGGAACGTCCTCCTTCGCCAGCTCCGACAATGCACGCACTGCGGCGATTTTCATATCGTCGTTGATGGCCTTCGCGCGAACGTCAAGTGCTCCGCGGAAAATAAAGGGGAAACCGAGCACGTTGTTGACCTGGTTTGGATAATCGGATCTTCCCGTCGCCATGATGAGGTCGTCCCGGGCGCTCGTTGCATCTTCGAACGTAATCTCCGGATCCGGGTTTGCCATGGCGAAGACGACAGGGTTGTCCGCCATCGATTTCACCATTTCTTTCGTGACAATGCCCTTTGCAGATACTCCGCAGAACACATCTGCTCCCTTCATCGCATCGGCGAGTGTGCGCGCTTCAGTTTCGACTGCAAAGTATTCCTTATACTGGTTCATTCCTTCCTTGCGGCCGCGATGAACGACGCCCTTGGTGTCCACGAGCATCATGTTCTCGCGCTTGATGCCGAGACGTTCGTACAGTTTCGCACAGGCAATCCCCGCTGCGCCCGCACCACTGAAGACCACGCGAACCTCTCCGAGTTTTTTTCCGACGATCTCCAACGCGTTCAGCATCGCGGCACCGCTGATGATCGCGGTCCCGTGTTGATCGTCATGGAACACCGGGATGTTCATGACCTTCTTCAGGGCTTCTTCAATGTAGAAACACTCGGGGGCTTTGATGTCTTCGAGGTTGATGCCGCCGAACGTCGGCTCGAGCATCTGAACAGCTTTGATGATATCGTCGGCGTTGTGTGAATTCAGCTCGATGTCAAACACGTCGATATCCGCAAATCGTTTGAAGAGAACACCCTTTCCCTCCATGACAGGCTTACCCGCCAACGCACCAATATCTCCAAGACCCAGCACCGCGGTCCCGTTGGAAATGACGGCGACAAGGTTTCCCTTCGCGGTGTAGCGATACGCATCATCGGGGTTGGCTTCAATCTCCAGGCACGGCTCGGCAACTCCCGGCGTGTAGGCGAGTGAAAGATCCCGTTGCGTTTCACAAGGTTTCGAGGAAATGACTTCAATCTTTCCCCGTCGTCCCTGTGAGTGATAATCAAGCGCATCTTGTTTTCTAATCATGGCTTATGTGCCTCCATAGACAATGCTGAACACTATCAAAGGGTGTTAAACAAAACGACGGAAAGAATTCCCATCTCATGGAATCCTCAACGCCGGACGACTTGCTACAATCCATGTGCCACTCTGCTCTGTGGAGAAACTGGCGTAATCAAACGAAAGGCACGTTTGAAGACTTTCTTTCCTGAGAATCGCTTTCAATCGTGGGAAAGCGGCACAACTCCCTGCCGGGAAGAGAAATCCCCGTCACACCGTTCTCGAAAAAATCGGTTTTTCCCTTCCCAACTTCTTGACGTAGGCATCAAAACACATCGCGATATTGCGCAGGAACAATCTTCCGTCCGACTCAACCTTGACCCGATCCAGCGTCAGTCGTACCAATCCCTCACGCACAAATTCCTGAAGCTCCTCGAGAGACTCGTCGAAATACTCGTCAAACATGATCCCGAAAAGCCCTTCGACTTCGGTCTTATCCACTTCCAGATCGCACATGAGACGCATGATGACGAACTTCCGGATTGTGTCGTCCCTCGTCATTCGATAACCGACGGCAGTGGAAAATCTCCCGTTCTCCACCGCGTTGTGGTATTCCTGAAGGGTTTTTGCGTTCTGCGCGTACACACTCCCAAAATGAGAGATAGCCGACATCCCAAAACCGTACAGGTCGGCTCCTGCATTCGTCGAGTACCCCTGAAAATTCCTGTGCAGTTTTTTGTCGCGTTGTGCAACAGCCAGTTCATCTCCCGGTTTTGCAAAATGATCCATCCCGATATACTCATACCCCGCACTCGTCAGCGTTTCAATCGTCGCTTTCAGCAGCTGCAACTTGGTCTCAGCCGACGGGAGGTCTTCGCGGTGGAGCAGTTTCTGGTGTGATTTCATCCACGGAACATAGGCGAAGTTGAACACCGCGATCCGGCTCGGCGAAAGTTCAACGACACGGTCGAGAGTTTTTTGGAAGCTCGACAGCGTCTGCAACGGAAGCCCGTAGATCAGGTCGATGTTCACACTCCCGATTCCCAAATCCTTGGCCCAGTTGATCGCCTGGATGGTGATTGATTCGGGTTGAAAACGATTCACCGCCCGTTGGACGCGCTCGTCAAAATCCTGCACGCCAAGACTGATCCGATTTACGCCGCGGTTTCGGAATGCCTGCAGGTGTTCGCGCGTCAGCTCCCGCGGGTCGATTTCCACGCTCACCTCGGCGCCCGGCGCAAACGAAAATCGGTCCTCGATGAAGCGGCCGAGGTCTTCGATTTCTTCCGGCCGGAGATACGAAGGCGTTCCTCCACCCCAGTGCATCTGCACCACCTGCCGGTCGTTCAGAACATAGGCCGATATTCTTGAGATTTCTTTCTTGATCGTCGAACAGTACTGCCGAATGTGTTCACGGTTGTTGGTGATCACCGTTGTGCAGCCGCAGAAGTAGCAGAGCGAGTCACAAAAGGGGACGTGCAAATACAACGAGAGCGGACTCGCATTCTCATGATTGTTGTGAATGACGTCGATCTCAAACCGCTTGTCTGTATACTCGGGCGAAAAGAGCGGTGCCGTCGGGTAACTCGTGTACCGTGGCCCGGGTTTATCGTAGTGTTTCAGAAGCTGGAGGAGTCGGTCATCAATGACTTGCATTGTTCCTCTACTTTGAAAGTGACGGGGATGATACAACTTTTACGGGGCAGACCTGACTGTGGATGCAGCCGTTGCAGTACAACTCCAGCTTCGGCATTGCCGCGAAACACCGGGGACATCGCTCCACGAACGGATTATCGACCGTGAACCGGCATTGGGGACATACCCGTGTCTCCTGTTTCCGCTTTTGTTCCAACGTCAGTATCTGATGATCATTATGAATGCTCATCGCCTGTCAAAGAAGAATCTGTGAAACCACGCCACCAACCATAAACGCTCCAACCCATGTCCCCAGCCAAATGATCAGCCCTTCTTTCAATCCCCGCTCCTTCATCATTACCATCAGAGATGCGATGCAGGGAACGAACAGCGTGATGGTAACAAGTGCAACCAGAATCTGCATGGGACTCAACGCCATTCCGTACAGGCCCGCAGCGCCGAAATCCCTCCGGACAACACCCATGATGAATGCCGTTGAAGCTTCAGGCGGAAGCTGAAGCCAGTGCACGGTGATGGGGTTCAAGGCACGCGTGACAGCTTCCAAGGCGCCCGTCAACTGTGCAACACCCACCGCCAGCGCTCCTACCACAAACCATCCTGATGCTTCTTTCATGAAGTCAAACGTGCGGATTGCGGTTTTCCGCAGCACATTGGACACTTTCGGGACTCTCATCGTCGGCAGATCGAGCAGCAACGATGATGTTTCGCCGTCTAGCAAGAGATTCAGAACCGTGCCGAGCACAATGAGGACCGTAAGAATCACGACGGTATAGATGACCATTGGAACATATCCCGCGCCCGCGAGCAGGGCAGCAATTACAGCGAGTTGTGCTGAGCATGGAATAGCAAACTGGAGAATTGTTGTTGCAATGGTCTTTTCCCGCTCGGAGCCGAGTAATCGCGTGGTGATGGTCGCCGAGGTGACGCAACCGAACCCGAGAATCAGGGGGATGACGGCTCTTCCGTTCAATCCCAGGAAACTCAATACGCGGTCCACCATTGTCGCAAGTCTTGGCAGGTACCCACTGTCTTCCATGATGGAGAGCGTCAGATAGAACGCAACAACGAGCGGAAGAAGCAGAAACAGGAGGTACGTGGTCGTCATGGTGATGACGCCAAACTCACCGACGAGCAACGTGTTCAACCAGGAAGACGCGGGAAGAAGATCCGTAACAAGCCCGCGAATCCACGGCTCCCACAGTTTCACACCAATCTCTTTTTCCGTAAAGGTCACAATATCCTGTGCAACGATTTTGCCGACAAATAAATAGGTGAGATAGAGTGCACCGGCAAGCAGGGGGATTCCCGTCAGCGGTTTAAGCGACCAGCGGCCGAGAAGGTCGGAAAATCTGGACCGCGGGGAAGAATCTTTCCACACCAGGTTGACGAGGTAATTGACGCGATTGCGGCGTCCTATGTAAATCTCTTCCTGCTTTCTTCCGGGTGGAATGCCATGACGTTCGGATACTACCAGATCTCCTTCGAGCACCAGGAGCGCTTCTGCCTGAGATCCGACCGATCGAAGCATTGTGTGGAGGGAAGAATGAAGCCCCTCTCGCTGGGTTCCTTCCTTTGCATACTGAATCGCTTCGTCGAGTCTTTCGAACCCCGTTCCTTTCACTGCCGTAATGGGAATCACCAGGACGCCGAGAAACCGCGAAAGGAGCGGAATGTTGATTTCGATCTTGTTCTTCTTCACTTCATCCATGAAATTCAGGAGGACCGTGACCTTCTTTCCCATATCGATCAGTTGCTGCGTCAGAAAGAGGTCCCGTTCGAGATGAACAGCATCGACAACATTCAGCACTACATCTGCCGAGAGGATGATGTCCCGCGCGACACTTTCTTCATCATTGAACGAAGAAACACCGTACACACCCGGCGTGTCAAACACTTCGTAGTGTTTGTAGGAACCCCGGTTGAGACTCACCGTTGTCCCCGGATAATTCGAGACATCGACATAGACCCCGCTCAGCTTGTTGAACAGGATCGATTTGCCGACATTCGGGTTTCCGACGAGAACAACCTTCGTTTTGCCCGGCTCCTTATCCAGAAAGGCGAGGTCGCGATGAGGATGCTGCTCGACGTGTACAATTGCTTTGTTTTTTTCTTCCATCCTAAACATCAAACTTCTCCCTCGCGGAGCACGACGACCATGATTTCTTTTGCCAATCTGTGACCTACAGCGATTTGTTGACGATTTTTCCGTATGACAATCGTCCCTCCGGTCAACCGCTCATAGCAATGAATTTTTTCTCCTTCGTGGATGCCAAACCGTATGAATTGCGCCCGCACATTTCCCTTGGGAAGCGATTGAATGCGCATCGCCTGGCCGGCGGTGGAGCAATTCAGAGGAATTGCGTCCTTTTCGCGTGCTTTCGTCACCATCACAAAGGTCCTTTCTGTTGCTGAAATACCCGATTTCTTTCTGAATTCTGATATCCCGGGCGCAACAACTATGCCATATGGAAGGAGCAAAAATGAGAACAAAACGGGGGAAGGGGCGGGTTTCAATGGTCCGTTCTTCTCATTTGTGAGAAGGGGGCGGGTGGCAATTATCAAACTTGAGGGAAAACAGAGAGGAAACACACATAGCCTGGATCTTTAGATCCGGGATCGCAGGCTACGGGAAATCCGTAGATGGCCGGATCAACGACCCGACGAGCTCAACCGCGTCCGACGCATTGCGGGCATAGGCCGCCGCGCCGATTTCGTCCGCAAACCGGCTCGTGACGGGGGCTCCGCCGATAATGATGGGAGTGGAAATTCCCTTGGCCACAAATTCCTCGACGATGGTTTTCATGTACATCATCGTCGTCGTGAGCAATGCGGAGATGCCCACAACGTCCGGTTTGTGGAGCTCGTGCAGCGAAACAAAATCTTCGGCATTGCACCCAGTGCCAATATCGATGACGTCATATCCGGCTCCGCGCAGCATGATACCGACGAGGTTCTTCCCGATGTCATGAATATCGCCTTTCACAGTGCCCAGCATGACCTTCCCCCGTGCCTTGTGAAGGCTCGAAGCAAGCAGTGGCTCAAGCAGATTCATGGCTGTTTTCATTGCCCGCGCCGAAACGAGTACTTGCGGAACAAATATCCGGCCTTCCTTGAAACGCACGCCGACCGTGTTCATCGCGGTCATAAGTCCGCGATCGAGGATGTCTTTCGGTTCTGCGCCCACCTCAAGGAGTCGTTTCGTCTGCTCCTCCGCAACGATGTGTTTGCCTTCAATGATAGCAGCGCACAGCAAATCCATGTTGTGAACTATCCCCATCGTTCGGCTGCCTCCCTGAGGAGCAGGAGTTTCGAACGGGTAACATGCGGCGCGACGGAACACGCCGTGCTGAGAATAAACCCTCCGCCCTGCTTGCCGACTTCCAGCCTTGTCCGCGCGTCGTCGAGAATTTCCTGTTCGCTTCCGAACAACAGCTTGTTGACCGAGTCAATATTTCCCTTGATAAAACCGCGACCGCGGGTCCGTTGTTTGGCGTCCGCGAGCTCGACGTCTCCCAACGGCGGGGGATCTAGACACTCGATACCGCTGACGCCCGCATCGAACATCAGCTCAAGCCTGTCCCCGATGGCGCCGCAAGTGTGCGTGTAGAAATGCACTCCTTTCGCCCGAACAGCCCTTGCGATACGACCTTCAAACGGAGTGATAAATTCCGAGTAGAATCCCGAAGAGATAAACCCCGATCCCGCAAACGGCGAGGAAAGCTTTATCGCATCGATTCCCGTTTCGCACATCTCAACGGCAAGTTGTTCAATGAGCGTCGTGAAATGATCCAGAACCCTCTTGGCTTTATCAGAGTCGTCAATCAGATACATCAACGCATCCTGATGTCCAAAGAAATCAAGGAAGTAATCGAATGGAGAAGTCACTTCGCCGTGGATGGAGTGTGTTGCTCCGACTTTTTGGCAAAGGATATGAAACACGTCGAACTTGTGAGCGGGATCGATGGGGAAGTAGAGCCCCTGCGAAACCGGAATGTACGAGAGTGTTGGGGGAAGGTCGGACAAACGGAAGTTTTCAAACGAAGGCTTTTTCTGATCTCCGGTAGCGTAGTGCCGCGGAAGGTCATCGACGGGATAGACCGTCCTGGATCCGTTTTTCCAGCGGATTTCTTCTCCTCCTTCGGGAGCTGGCTTTCGTTCGAGGATCGTGTCTTTCCAGCGCCGGTCGTGGCCGTGAAGGCTCACGAGAATTCCGTCGAAATCATAGATTTCCCGGAGCCTGATCAATCCTTCGGCAAATACCTGGGGTTCGTGCCAGAATTCGGAGGGAGAAACTCGCAGCTGCTGCAGCATGTGACCGATGCTCAGCTGGCACATCAAAGGCACCCGATCCGGCACCTGCAGGTCCATCGCTGCTTTGACCCGAAGCTTGGGAGTCATTTGTTCCGCCCCAACTTTCTTGTGATCATTTTCAGCTTCGAATCCGCGGCGATCTGCGGAAATCGGCGTCAGAGCACGAACTTGTAGCGGTTCAGGGCCTTCATGTAGTTCGCCCGTTCGAACGCAGAAGGATCCGGCACGGACATCTGACTCATGCTGCCTTTCATCTGTTCGACCGACGCGTACTCATGATCCAACATCCATTCGTCGATATCTTCCAGGACGGTCGCGATATGCTTGGGTCCATGGAGAAGCAGAGCGGAGCACATCATCGTCACATCGGCGCCGGCCATGAGCATCTTCAGCACGTCGTCCGCCGTGTGGATACCGCTCGTGGCGGCAAGACTGGCCTTTACCTTCCCATGAAGAATTGCGATCCAGCGCAGAGGGAGGAGGAGCGCATCGGAGGAACTGAGGATCACTTCCGGTTTTACCTCCAGGCTTTCGAGGTCGATGTCCGGCTGATAGAACCGGTTGAAGAGCACGAGCCCGTTAACGCCGGCATAATCGAGTCGTTCAGCGGTATGAGAGAGAGAGCTGAAAAAGGGGCTGAGCTTCATGGCGACTGGAATCGTCACTGCGCGCTTGACTGCATGGAGGATATTCAAGTACCGATCTTCAACTTCCTGGGCCGTCATGTTCGAAGCGGTCGGGATGTAGTAGACATTGAGCTCCACCGCATCGGCTCCCGCTTCCTGCATCTTTTTGGCGTATTCGATCCATCCCCCTTCCGTAACGCCGTTTAAGCTGCCGATGACCGGAATCCCAAGAGATCCTTTTGCCTTGTGAAGAAGTTCGATGTACTCGTCTGGACCAAGGTTGAAGTCGGAGGACTGCGGGAGATAGCTTTGGGCTTCCGCGTGTTGGTCCGCGCTGTAATGCATATAGCTTTCGATTTGCTCGACCTCGTGCGTAATCTGCTCTTCGAAGAGCGAGTACATCACGATTGCCGACGCCCCGGCGTCTTCCAACTTCTTCATTCCGTCAAGGGTTCGGGACAGAGGTCCCGCTGAGGGGACAATTGGATTTTTTAGGCGAATACCAAGGTAATTTGTTCTCAGGTCCATGGTCATATTTTCCTTTGAATTATTCTCTGGTGACCTTTCAGAAAGTCCACACACGTGAAGAGAACACGGGGGAAAAAATCCCACCCAAACTCCTCGACTTTAAACCTCCGTGGCCTTTTCTTTTCTCTGTGTCCTCTGTGTAATGATTTTTTTCCACGGAGGATCTGTTAAACCGAGGAACTCCACTCTAAGACACCCAGGCCCTAAACCTCCGCGATCTCCTGCTTCTCATTGTCCTCAGTGTAGTGCTTTATAATTCAATTCGAAGGATTCTTCCCGTTCCCCGCATCCGCCTGCTTTGCAAGCTCCTCGTAAATCTCCCACCGGTCCGTGACATCCTTCTGCGCAAGAGCCATGAGCTCTTTCGCACGCTCAGGATAACTCTTTTCGAGCATGTTGAATCGCACTTCGAGCGACGAAAAATCCTTGAGTGGCAGCTTCGGCGCTTTGGAATCGAGCTTGAACGGATTCTTCCCTTCGATCGCAAGGAGCGGGTTATACCGGAACAGCGGCCAGTACCCCGTATCGACCGCAATTTTCTGATTACCCATTCCTTTCGCCATGTCAATCCCGTGCGCAATGCAATGGCTATACGCAATGATGATCGAAGGTCCATCGTACGATTCCGCTTCGAGGAATGCACGAACAGTCTGCGCATCATTGGCTCCCATCGCCACCTTCGCCACGTAGACATTCCCGTAGCTCATCGCAATCATCCCAAGGTCCTTCTTTGCCGTCGGTTTTCCCGAGGCCGCAAACTTTGCAATCGCGGATCGGGGTGTAGATTTCGACATCTGGCCGCCCGTGTTCGAGTAAACCTCGGTATCCAACACCAGAACATTGACGTTCTTGCCCGACGCCAGCACATGGTCGAGTCCGCCAAAGCCGATATCGTACGCCCAACCGTCGCCGCCGATGATCCAAACGCTGCGCTTGACGAGACTATCAGCCAGGGTGAGGAGACTTTTCGCCTCGGGAGTATTGAGTGCTTCGAGTTTTTTCTTGAGCTTCTCGACCCGTTGTCGCTGGTCGTAAATTCCCGCTTCATCCACCTGCTTCGCCTGGACGAGTTCAATTGCCAGTTGGTCTCCGATGTGACCGGCAAGCTTCGTCACGAGCTCTTGAGCCATCTCGCGATGCTTGTCAACCGTCACCCGCATACCGAGCCCGAATTCTGCGTTGTCTTCAAACAGCGAATTCGACCATGCCGGACCGCGTCCCTCTTTGTTCTTGGTCCACGGCGTGGTCGGAAGGTTGCCGCCATAGATGGAGGAGCAGCCGGTCGCGTTTGCGATGATCGCCCTGTCGCCGAACAATTGGCTGACGAGCTTCACATACGGCGTCTCGCCGCATCCGGAGCATGCACCTGAGTACTCGAACAGGGGCTGCAGAAACTGATTCCCTTTTACAGTGTCCGTCTTGACTGTCCGACGGTCAACCTCGGGGAGTCTAAGGAAGAATTCATAATTCTCCCGCTCGGCTGCCCGAATCGGCGGCTGGGGTTTCATGTTCAGCGCCTTGACCTTCGTCTCGGACTTGCTCTTTGCGGGACACACCTCCACGCACAGGGAACATCCCGTGCAATCTTCGGGTGCCACCTGGATCGAGTACTTCATTCCTTTGTAGTCGGCACCCTTGTAGTCCATCGACTTAAACGTGCTCGGTGCGTTCTTCAGCTCGGCCGGATCGTAGACTTTGATTCTGATCGTCGCATGCGGACACACGAGCGCGCACTTGTTGCACTGGATGCAGATCTCGGATTCCCACACGGGGATCTCGAGGGCAATATTCCGTTTTTCCCACTGCGCCGTGCCCGTCGGGAACGTGCCGTCGATCGGAAATGCACTGACCGGCAGGAGGTCACCATCGCCGCCGATGATTTTTGCCGTCACGTTTTTCACAAACTCATCCGCTTCGTCAGAAACTGTCGGAGGCAGCTCGATGGTGCTCGTCGCGGTTGCCGGAATCTTCACTTCGAAGAGGTTCGCGAGCGTTTGATCAACCGCCTCGAAATTCTTCTTCACCACTTGCTCGCCTTTCTTCCCGTAGGTTTTCTTAATGGAGTTCTTGATCGAAGCTATTGCTTCCTCACGCGGCAACACGCCGGAGATGGCGAAAAAACAGGTCTGCATGATCGTGTTGACGCGGTTCCCCATTCCGGTCTGCGCCGCAACCTTGTAGCCATCGATCACAAAGAGCTTGATCTTCTTGTCGATGATCTGCCGCTGGATGTAGCGGGGCAGTTTTTCCCAAACGACATCCGGGCCGTACATGCTATTCAGCAGGAACGTGCTGCCCGGCGCAGCATTCTTCAGAACATCGAACTTCTCGAGGAAGAACCACTGGTGGCATGCAACGAAATTCGCCTGATCGATGAGATAGGTCGAACGGATCGGGCGCGGTCCGAACCGCAGGTGCGACGTTGTCCCGGTGCCCGATTTCTTCGAGTCGTAGACGAAATACCCCTGGGCATAGTTGTCCGTTTCTTCGCCGATAATTTTGATCGAATTCTTGTTTGCTCCGACTGTCCCGTCGGCTCCCAGGCCATAGAACAGGGCCCGCACCACATCCTTGGGCTCGATACTGAAGGTTGGATCGTAATCGAGGCTTGTGTGCGCAACGTCGTCGAGAATTCCGATGGTGAAATGATTCTTCGGCTTTTCTTTCTTGAGCTCGTCAAAAACGCCTTTGACCATGGCGGGAGTAAATTCTTTTGAGGAAAGTCCATAGCGACCGCCGGTGACTTTCGGAAACGATTTCAACGGGGAAGAACCCGTGGCAAACGATTCGCTGAGCGCCGTTACAATATCGAGATAGAGCGGTTCGCCGATCGCACCGGCTTCTTTTGTGCGGTCGAGAACAGTGATGGTCTTAACGGATTTGGGAAGAGCTTGGACAAATCTTTCAACGTCAAACGGCCGGTACAACCGGACCTTGAGCAATCCGACTTTCTCGCCCTTTGCGTTCAGGTATTCGATCGTTTCCTGTGCCGTTTCTGAACCCGATCCCATCATGACGATGACTCGTTCGGCATCTGGTGCACCGACATAATCAAACAAGCTATACTTTCTTCCTACAATGGACGCAAATTTGTCCATCGCCTTTTGCACGATGGTAGGGCAAGCGCTGTAGAATGGATTGACTGTTTCGCGGGCCTGGAAGAAGACGTCAGGGTTTTGTGCGGAGCCGCGCATCACCGGATGCTCTGGAGAAAGGCCTCGCGCTCGATGTTTGAAGACCAGCCCGTCGTCGATCATTGCGCGCAGATCGTTGTCGGACAGCTGCTCGATTTTGATGACTTCATGAGAGGTCCGGAATCCGTCAAAGAAATGCAGAAATGGAACTCGTGACTCAAGCGTGGCTGCCTCGGCGATGAGGGCGAAGTCCATGACTTCCTGAACCGAGCCAGACGCAAGCATGGCAAAGCCCGTCGACCGAGTCGCCATAACATCGCTGTGGTCGCCAAAGATCGACAGTGCATGTGTTGCAACGGAGCGTGCGGCAACGTGAAATACTGTGGAGGTGAGCTCTCCCGCAATCTTGAACATATTGGGGATCATCAGCAACAAACCCTGGGATGCGGTAAAGGTTGTTGAAAGCGCGCCGGTCTGCAATGCACCGTGGACGGCTCCCGCAGCGCCTCCCTCGCTCTGCATTTCGACCACAACCGGAACGGTGCCCCAGAGATTTTTTCTTCCCTGGGCGGACCATTCATCAGCCCATTCGCCCATGTTGGATGAGGGAGTAATGGGATAGATTGCGATCACTTCATTGAGTTTGTGAGCCACATACGCGGCGGCTTCATTGCCGTCGATGGTGACTTTTTTTCGGCCGGATCCGTTCTTGTTCGAAAGCGCTGATTCAGTAGGGAGAGTTGACATTGTTTTTCCTCGTATAAATCGTATAAGTCCTATTATCGTGGTAATCCTGTAAATCCAATGAATCTCGGTCAATCTTGGTCGCAATTTGTGTTCCAGTGAGAGAGTTTCAAAAAGGGAGCAAAAACGGTGGAATTTCACCGAAGAAGGACGGCGGGATTTCTCAGTTTTTAGAAGTCAGGAGCGGCTTTCGCAACGGTGAGAAGGGGGATTGAGGAAGATGGATGTAGGACGTAGGAAGATAACGGATGACGGAGGGGACGGCGGTTTTGAACAGAACTTCATCACTCAATATTCCCTGTTCGTCTGTTCGATATTCGCTGTGAAATATTGAATATCGAACATGGGATGAAGAATAATGAAGCGGGTCGTGAGGATCTACATCCAGATATCAATATCTTCTGGGTCCTCGGTCATCTCTTTCATCGCAGATTCACGGCAGGCGATGACAAACTCGCGCATGCCCTCGAGTCTCGCGTGAAGATCGGCGGTCAGTTCCTTCAACCGCAGGACTCTTACTTCTCCATGACGGCCGTAGTCGAGATAGCCGATTTCTGTCTTGATGGACTTGAGCCGTTCATCAGCAACACGAATATCTTGCAGGAGCTGCTCGACACTTCGTTTCATTTTTTTCGAGGGTTCCATGGTTTTCTCCTCGTCCGAGCTCACAGGGGTTTATACCTTAAACCCTTCGTGACCTTTGTGTCCTTCGTGGTTTACCGTACCGAAGCGGCGCTTGATTCTTCTTTGAGAATAGCCTTGATCGACTCGATCGTTTCAACAATCAGCGGAAAATACCTGTCCACAGCGCATTCAAGCTTGTTGCGCCGTTCGCAATCGCTCTTGAGCAAGCCGTTCTCGCACTTCGCACAAACGTTTTTCCGAAGTGCATCGACATACGCCTCGAAGTTGTTGGCCTGAAGGGTTGTAACGGTTGTAACGATTTCCGGAAAGAATGCCTCGAGCGGACACTCCTCACCCACCGGCAAACGGCAATTTCCTTTCATGTCTCCATCGATACATTTCCGGCAAATTCTCTGTTTCGTCGCTTCCCAATAAAGGTCCATATCCTTACTCCTTTTATGAAACCTCTTCCGCATGAAGTCGTTGCGCTTGCGGCTTTCGCACGTACTTTTCAAGGTCCGCCCGGAACGAAGGATGGGCGATCGCCATCAGGGCTTCCGCCCGCTGCGAGAGGTTCTTCCCGTGCAGCGATGCGACACCATATTCGGTCACCACATAGTGTACATCCGCCCTGCTTGTCACAACACCTGCGCCATGACGGAGCCGGGGCACGATACGCGAGATCTCTCCGTTCTTTGTCGTCGAGGGGAGGGCAATGATGGGCTTTCCCCCTTTTGAATACGCCGCTCCGCGTATGAAGTCAACCTGTCCGCCGAAGCCGCTGTAGATCTTGTCTCCGATCGAATCCGCGCAAACCTGACCCGTAATATCCACCTCGATCGCTGAATTGATCGCCACCATATTGTCGTTCTGGGCCACCACGAAGGGGTTATTCGTGTAATCGCACGGATGGAGTTCAAATTGCGGGTTGTTGTGCACGTACGAATACAAGCTCTGCGATCCGAGAACAAACGTTGCAATCACTTTCCCGGGGTGGAGGGTCTTCTTCAAATTCGTCACGAAGCCTTTCTCAAGCGCCTTCACCACACCGTCGGACACCATCTCTGTGTGGATGCCGAGATTCCGTTTCCCGTCAAGTTGTGCAAGAACAGCGTCCGGAATGCCGCCGATGCCAAGCTGCAGTGTTGCCTCGTCCTCGATCAGCGGGGCGATGTGACTCGCAATGCGCCTCTCAATTTCCGACGACTCGGATGTCTGCAACGCCTGCAATTCCTCGGAACATTCCACAACTTTGTCAATATGGGAAATGTGAATGAAGACGTCTCCCATCGTCCGGGGCATTTTGTCGTTGACCTGTGCAACGACAATCGCGGCGTTCTCTGCTGCGGCTTTCGACGCTGCACACTCGACGCCGAAGCTCATGAACCCGTGTTCGTCCGGAGGAGAAGTATGGATGAGGGCAACATCGAGGGGAATATACTTTCTTCTGAAGAGATCCGGGATCTCGGAGAGATGGATGGGAACGTAATCAGAACGCCCATCCGCGATTGCAGCCCGGTCTGCCGAACCGACAAACAGCGAGTTGTGGCGGAAATGCCGTTCCATCCCCGGCTTGGCAAGGGGGTCCTCCCCCATCAGCAACACATGGTTCACTTCAACGTCAAGAAGGTCGTCCTTTCGTTCCGCCAACGCACACATCAGGAGTGTCGGCGACGCCGCATTACCGCTGACGAAAATCCGATCCCCGGATTTCACAACGGAGACGGCTTCCTCCCGTGACACAATCTTTTGTTTATACTGGACGAGCCAATCCATGCGTCGATTCCGTGGTTTAGTTTACGTTCTAATTTCTCATTGCATCAAGTGTCGCAGGGATAATGGTTCGCAGCTCCCGGGATTTCAAATCGAACGCCTTCGCGATAACGGCATTCGTGCAGTTGCCGTCGTATGCACAGACTCCTTTTGCCAGACCGGCATTGGTCTGAATTGCCCGCTCCAGGCCGCTCTCCGAAACCTCACGCACATACGGAAGGAGCGCATTCGTCAACGCGATCGTCGACGTTCTGGCAACCGACGACGGCATGTTCGGAACGCAATAATGCACGACGCCGTGCCGGACAAACACCGGGTCGTCCCGATGGGTCGGGCGACTGGTCTCGACACAACCGCCTTCGTCGATCGACACATCAATAATCACCGATCCGACTTTCATTCCCTTGACCATCGCTTCCGTCACCACATGCGGAGCTTTCTCCCCTTTCATCAGCACGGCTCCGATCAACGCGTCGGCATGACGGACAGCTTTTTCGATATTCGTTGGAGTTGCAAGGGAGGTGGAAATTCTCCATTGAAGCAGACCCTCGAGATCCCGAAGCCGCGTGAGGTCTTTGTCGAGAACCGTCACTGAAGCGCCCATGCCAAGCGCCACGCGCGCGGCTGTGCGGCCGACCGTGCCGGCGCCCAGGACAACGACGGAAGCCGGCGGAATTCCCGGGAGGCTTCCCAAAAGAATTCCCCGTCCGCTTTCCTTTGCCTGAAGATAGTGCGCCGCCACCTGCATGGAGAGTTGGCCCGCAATTTCGCTCATGACCTGGAGAACAGACAGCTCTCCCCGGGAGTTCTCGATCAGCTCGTAGCTGACGGCGGTAACCCGACGGCGGAGAAGCTCCTGCATGAGTTTTTGAAGAGCGGGAAGGTGGAGGAACGAGAAGACTGCCTGACCCGGTTCAAACCGGGCAAGCTCTGACATGGTTGGAGGGGAAACCTTGAATATGGCGCGCGAGCGATGGATAATTTCTTCAGGACTGTAGACGATGGTCGCCCCGGCCTGACGATACTCTTCATCGGTGAAGAGTGCAAGCGCACCCGCCCGCTCCTGGACAAAGACCGAATGCCCCTGCCCTGCAAGCATCTGGACTGCTGCCGGCGAGAGCGCGACACGGTGCTCTACCAGCTCATCTTCTTTGAGAATACCGATATCCATGGGTGGCACTCTTCTTTCGGGGGTTCATACCTGGTGCCCGTACACCATGCCCGGATTCCCCTGTGGAGCCAGCGAGCACAGACTGCAGAGCTCCGTCATCGGTTGCCGCTCGAGCGTCTCCACGGGGATTTCTCGCCCGCAGCGGACACACTGGCCGAACGTTCCGTTCTGGAGCCGTTCCAGTGTTCCACGCATTTCCACGGCGGCGGGCGCCGAGGTGCAGTCCAGGATCCGGTTCTTCCATACCGTGGCAAACACCTCATCGGCCGAGGGGTCGGGTTTTAAGTCAATATTGTGAAGATGAAGATCATTCATAATTTCTTCGAGGCGCTGGTGATAGTAGCGTTGGACGGTACCGTCGAGCGCCTTCAGAAGGGAAAGCTTCACGCGACTGAGTTGGGACGCATCCATGATCGCCTCCCCAGACTTGCGTCTGAGAATCAGATTGTAGCTTCTAAGGAGCGGGGATTCCTCGAATCCCCATCCGGGTTCAACGTAACAGGTTTTCGATCGCCTGAGAAATCAGATCGACATCGACCGGTTTGTAGAACACCAGGTCGGTCATCTCGGTAATGGCCTTGTTGATTTCCGGCGGCAGAGAAACGTAGGCGCGGAGGATCATGATGGGCATGGAGGGGGCATTCCGACGGATCACTTCGAGCTGTCGCTCAATGTCGGCCGAGAACGCAGAAAGATCGATCAGAACAAGGTCCGGCGAAACCTCCCTGAGGCTTTGTTCAAAGCCTTCAAGCCTGGTTTCGCGGACAATTTCGAAACGGTCTTCCAACGTTACGAGAAGGCAGCGAGCGAGGTCGGCATCGGGACTGAATACAAGCACTCGCTTGCTTTCCGCCCTCGCCCCGTTCGACGAACGTCCTCCCACCATTCCAACAGCGACACTATCCATCAATACCTCTTAATCAGGAACCGTGTTGCCCCGGCTCAGGAAGTTCGGTCCCGAGTCAGGAAAAAAAATCAATGCCTTCAAACTCCGTCCCGGGAATCTCGGGGGGAAAAGCGTCAAAATTCTTCTGGCCGGTTTCCTCGTCGACGAAATGCAGAATGCGATTTCGCCCCGGGGCCCGGTGAAGAAGAAACACTATTCCCGCCGTCGCGGCGGCCAGAGCAATCAACCACCAGCGAAGTTTCATGGTCGGCCTTCGTTACTTTACTAGCTCGGAATTCTCCGGAACCTCATCCACATCCAGCGAAAGCTCCGAAAGTTTCCTGTAGAGCGATGAAATGCTGATCCCAAGAAGCTTCGCGACCTTGCGTTTGTCGTAATTGTTCGCCTTCAGGGATTCCGTGATCAGTGAACGCTCAAATGCCTGCACTGCCTGCTTGAGTGTTCCCGCTCCGATCAATGACGATTGCGGAAGTGAGGGACTATACAGCGATTGATCCATGGTTGTTCTCCTTGTTTGGTGAGTTCGGACTTAACACCAAGAGAACTTTTGCAAGGAACGTGCCACCGGGGATTCACACTCTGTGGCGATTTACAGAGAAAAAACGGCTATTCAAGCGAATAGTGATCGCACGACACTTTTCAGAATTGCGAATCGATTCCCCGTGCATTCCCACAAATTGGAAGCGCTGAGGATTTCAACAAATTAGGAAGGATGATGAAAAGCGGTTCTTTTGGCTTGAAAGCGGCCCTACGCGGTGATCTTGAGCTCTTCGATCTTTCGGTAGAGGGAGGATAGACTGACGCCGAGGACCTGTGCTGCCTCTTCCTTGTTTTGGTTGTGTTTGGCAAGCACCTGCTGGATGAACTGGCGTTCGAAGTTCTTGACGGCATCCTTGAGGGACTGGGGCCCACCAGCAAGGATAGAGGCGTCCGCCCGGAGCTCCGTCTCCGGCGTCCAGAGGTATTCGGGGAGGTGTTCCATTTGTATGAAGTCCCCGTCGCAGAAAATCACCGAACGTTCCACGACATTCTCCAGTTCACGGACCTCTCCCTTCCACTGGTACTGCAGAAAGGCGTTCATCGCTTCGTTCGAAAATCCCTGGATCGGTTTGCTCATCTGCTTTTTGTAGATGTCGAGAAAGTGGTTTGCGAGAACCGGGATATCATCCCGGCGCTCCGAAAGCGACGGCAGTTGAATCTCGACGACGTTGAGGCGATAGAATAAATCTTCCCGGAATTTCCCCAGCTCGACTTCCTTGCGGAGGTCCTTGTTCGTTGCAGCAATGATCCGAACGTTGACCTTGATGAAGTCCGTCGTTCCGACAGGGGTGATCTCTTTTTGTTCAATTGCACGGAGAAGTTTCACCTGCAGATTGAAAGGAATTTCGCTGACCTCGTCGAGAAACACCGTTCCTCCATCGGCAACCTTGAATAATCCCTCCTTGTCCATCGTGGCACCGGTAAATGAACCCTTCCGGTGGCCGAACAGCTCGCTTTCAAACAACGTCTCCACAACTGCACCGCAGTTTACGGGCACAAACCTTTTCTTCCCACGGGGGCCGTTGAAATGGATGGCACGTGCAACGAGCTCCTTGCCCGTCCCGCTCTTGCCTGCAATGAGCACCGTGCCATCGCTCGTCGCCACCCGTTGAATGAGCTGGAAGACCTTTTTCATCGACAAGCTCTGTCCGATGATGGCGTCAAAATCATAGTTTCGCTGAAGCTCTTGACGAAGAAGCGAATTCTCGAGTGCGAGCGAGCGGTACTCCGTCAGGCGTTTCACCCGGTGGAGCAGGTCGTCGAAATTTACCGGCTTGAGAACGTAATCCGAGGCACCTTGGCGAAGGGCTTCAATCGCCGTCTCGACCGAACCAAAAGCTGTGACAATCACCACCAGTGTCTCCGGTGTCCGTTCGGTGACCCGCTTCAGAAGCTCGATCCCTTTCATCTCCGGCATTTCGATATCCGTGATAATGATGTCGAAGGCGTTCTTTTCGTGCCGTTCAAGAGCTTCCCGGCCGTTTGAGGCTTCTTCGACGGTGTACCCTTCCTTCTTGAGCACGAAGGCCAGGGACTCCCGGATAATCTGTTCGTCGTCTGCTATGAGAATACGTTGAGCCATTAGTCACCTTTCGTTGGCAAGAACACGACGAACGTACTTCCTTCTCCCGGCTTGCTTTCGACGATAATGTTGCCGCCGAAATTCTTCACAATGCCATAACTCACCCACAGTCCCAGTCCCGTTCCTCTGCCGATTTCTTTTGTCGTATAGAATGGTTCAAAAATTTTTTCGCGGTCCTCCGGGTCAATGCCCTTGCCCGTATCACGGATCGTGACTTCTACCATCCTGCCTTTGAGGCGGGATTGGAGGTAGATGGTCCCCGGCTTTCCGTCGATCGCGTCAACCGCATTCATGAGAATGTTGATGAAGACCTGCACCACCTGGTCCGGCACAACCTGAATACTCGGAAGCTTGTCCCCCAGGTCGACGGAGAACTCGATGTCCTTCACGTGCTTCCCGTACTGCACGATATTCATGGCATCGCGGATCACCTGGTTGACGTCCGCCATTTTCACGATGTGCGTCGAGGGGCGGGAAAAATCGACCAGCTCGCGGATGATGCGGGTAATGCGGTTAATCTGGGAGTTGATCAGGTCAAGCTTTTCCTTCGCAAATACGTCTTGTGTCGTCCGTTGAATGACTTGAACAAGCGAGGAGATTGCCGTGAGGGGGTTGCCCACTTCATGCGCAATGCCCGCCGCCAGCGTTCCGATGCTTTCCATCTTTTGAGACCGGACCAGTTGTTGCTCGAGGAACTTCTGCTCGGTGATGTCCCGGTGGGCGCCGAGGAAACCCGCTACCGCTCCGTTCTGGTCAACAATGGGTGAAATCACAAGCTCACTGTAAAACGGGCTCCCGTCCTTTCGACGGTTTTCAAGTCTTCCCACCCACTCCCTTCCGGAAGAGATCGTGTTCCACACCTCTCTCCAGAACACCCTGTCGTGTTTCCCACTGCTCAGGATCCGGGGGTTCTTACCGATCAACTCATCGCTCCTGTATCCTGTCACCGCCTCGAACGCCGGGTTGACGTACACCATGTTTCCCTTCGCGTCCGTGATCTGGATGGGGTTGATGGTAAAGTGGATGACGTTGGAGTATCGGAGAAGGTCGAGCTCCTTTTTCTTTTGCTCGGTAACATCTTTGGCGATGATGACGGTGTAAGGCCCATTCTCAGAATCCATAATCCGCACTTCGACGGAGGCGTCGATGACCGACCGGTCAGGCTTGACGAACCTGGACTCAAACTTCGTCCGACCGTTGGCATTCGCCAGGATGTCCTGAAAGGAGGTCTGGAATTCAGGCGATACGAAGGTCCGGAGAAATGCCTTGGGAGTCGCGGACGAAACAATGCCAAACTCTTCCGTGGCCCGCTTGTTCAAATCCACAATACTCCCGTCCCGGGCGAGAATAAAGATCATCTCGTCGAGAAGGTCGAAAATTCGGCCATATTGGGAATAGTGGCTTGCCATAAGTGAGAATTGCGTTCTCAAGGTACAGCAACCTTACCTTATTGGCAAGTAATGAAACAGAAAAGAAAAATCCGACCGCCAATGAAAGCCGGCCGGATTCTTTCTTCTCCAGAAGGAGGGAGGAGATTAGATGGATCTGAGCTTCAGGTTCTTAAGAATGTTGAACTCGAGATTACGGTGGACTTCCCTTTGGATTCGGTTATTCACGTCATGGTCGATGTTCTCAAGGGACTCACGCAAGCGATCCAGGTTCGGCTCTACATTGTGAAACTCATATTCGAACGATTCGTCGCCGTGCGGTATCTTAAACATCTGCATCCTTGGCCGCGCTCCCGGACCGACACGGAATTGGTGAAAGGACTCTTCGTTTTCCACCTCGGCGGTCAGGGTCTTTCTGGTTCCCTTGCGAAGAACTTCGAACTCGACCTTGTCGCCTTCGTCATGTTTGTTCATCTCGCGCATGATGTCGTCGACACCGTCGACACTTCTCTTTCCGGCACGAATGATCACATCTCCTGCTTTGAATCCTGCCTTTTCTCCTTCGCTGCCCTTCTCCACCTCCTCGACAAGGACTCCTTCATTATTGGGCGCACCGAAATACTCGCCTAACTGTTCGTTGAGCTCGGAGAGTTGCAGACCAAAGGTCCGCGAGCCGAACATCCTGACCTTCGGTAGTTCGGGAAAAACAACGCTTCCGGCCCACGACCTGCGCGATTTGACCTTTCCGACCACGACCGTGAGACTTTTCTTTTGTCCGTCCCTCAGGTAGCCGACCGTTGCCTTGGTCCCCGGAGCGGTTTTCTCAACCGCCTTGACGAGGTCGTCGGCATCGTCGATCAGTTTTCCGGCAAACTCGACGATAACATCCCCCTCCTTGATGCCGGCTGAGTCCGCCGGGCTGTCGTCAACCACTTCTGCGACGTACGCGCCGTCTACGGTTTTCAGGTTTTGTCTCTTCGCGATTTTCCCGGTGACGTTCTGTATGGAGACTCCGAGCCATCCACGTTGAGAAGTCTTCTCATCCTTTTCAGAAGCTCTGCCCGCAAGAGCGACGACGGAAACGAGCACAACGATAGCAAGGACGGACGAAATACGTTGTAGATATCTGTTCATAGAACCCTCCTGGAAATTGAGCAACTCAGTGGCCTGATCGGATATGATAAGTAGACGTGAAACAAACGGGAGATGTTCCCCGGGAGTGGGAGAAGATTCGCAGAGTCGGGAAGCAACAAAAAACCCCGACCGTTGCCGATCGGGGTTCGTGAGCTGAATGCCTTGTTCAGGCGTCAGCTTACTGGAAATCTCCAGCATAGGTCCAGCTTGTCAGACGTCCATCGCTGTCCACGATAACCGTAATCAAGTTGGATGAGTTCTGGTTTGAGGTGGCGTC
>JBARRO010000184.1:0-30452 GCA_049644265.1 Bacteroidota bacterium | reverse complement strand
TCCGGAATCCGTTCAATCCTGTTCTTCCCTTCCCGATGTGTTCGTGGCGATCAACGCGTGAAGCAAGTTCTTTCTTCGAATCGTTGACATGGAATGCAACAAGCCGCTCCAATCCGATAATCGCGTCGAACTCGTCCATCGTCTCTCTGTATCCGTGTTCGGTTGAGATGTCATACCCGGCTGCAAAGACGTGGCATGTATCCATGCACACGGCCATCCGGATTTTTTCCTCAACCTGATCGACGATTGCCCGCAATTGTTCAAACCGGTATCCGATGGCGGTCCCTTGTCCTGCCGTCGTCTCGAGAACGCTCCTGACCATGTATCCTTTCGTCAATTCATGAACGATGTTCAACGATTCCGCGATCAGTCTGATTCCTTCCGCTTCACTCTGACCCATATGAGCACCGGGATGAAAGTTAAGATATTCAGCACCCATTAGTTCGCTTCGATCCAGTTCATCCTTTAACGCTTCACGGGATTTTGTCAGAATGGATTTGTCTTTTGCGCACAGGTTGATGAGATACGTGTCGTGCACCATCACTGGAGCGATGGTTGATTTCGAGAGAAGGTCTTTGTACGTTGACACGTCCTGTTCGTCAAGTGGCTTTCCTTGCCATCGTGTGTTGTTTTTCACAAACAACTGCATGGTTGTGCAACCGATTTGAGCGGCGCGCTCGGCCGCCCTATGAATCCCACCCTCGATCGACATGTGCGCACCAAGGAGCAGACGGGATTGATTCATTGGATCATTCTTTCATTGCTTCATTGTTTGACTGCAATCCGAAGGCTGGTACAAGCTCTCCTATGAATCTACTGCAAAGCCTCCAAAAGAAAAAATCGAAAATCGTCATTGGGCTCATGTCTGGGACCTCGGTTGACGGAATTGACGCTGCTGTTGTGGAACTACGTGAGAACGGAACCTCAACCCGACTGAAACAGATTGCCTTCCAAACCTTCGCCTATCCAAAAGGATACCGGGAGCTTGTGCTTATGAACTCCCTTCCCGGCGCAGGAAGTGTCGAGATGGTTTGCCGGCTAAATATTCTCGCTGCCCAGTTCTTTGCTGATGCTGTAAAGCGTGTTACCCGGCATGCCGGCCTTTCCCTTTCACAAATCGATCTTATCGGTTCTCACGGTCAAACAATTCACCATCTCCCCGCTCCCCGGAAGATGTTCGGCAAAAAGGTCCGCTCCACTCTGCAAATCGGAGATCCTTCCACCATCGCTGCGCTTACGGGTATTCCGACGGTCGGAGATTTTCGCATGGCCGATCTTGCGGTCGGCGGGCAGGGAGCTCCGCTCGTTCCGTATTTTGACTTTCTCCTGCTGCGTTCAAAATCGAAGAACCGCCTGGTGCTGAATCTCGGTGGAATCGCAAACTTTACCGTGCTTCCTGCGAATTGCCGCGCGGAGGATGTTCTGGCGTTCGACACAGGGCCCGCGAACATGGTGATTGACGCACTCATGATGAGATACTTCCGGAAACCGTTTGACCGCAACGGCGCCATCGCTTCGCAAGGCAAGATCCTCCCAAAACTTCTTCGCTGGATGACGGGGCATGGTTATTTGAAGCAACGTCCACCAAAATCCACGGGCCGGGAAGTGTTTGGGGAAATGTTTATTCGTGAGATTTTGAAACGTTCACGGGGGGAACGAAGAGAAGATGTCATCGCTACTGCAACGGAATTCACGGCCGCATCGGTGTACGACCAATACAAGCGGTTCGTTCGGCGACGACATCAAGTCGATGAGGTTATTGTCAGCGGAGGCGGCGTTCACAACAGGTTTGTTACCAGAAGTCTTGCCCGGCTTTTTGCCCCGGCGAGAATTCTGAAGGCGGAGGATTTCGGATATTCTTCCGATGCCAAAGAGGCGTTGCTCTTTGCGATTCTCGCCAACGAGACAATCTCCGGAAATCCGTCAAATATTCCTGGGGCGACAGGAGCGCGGAAATCTGTCATTCTGGGCAAGATTTGTCTTTGACGACTAGGTAAAAGATTAAACGCAGAGGGCACGGAGGAAATTGGTTTATTTTAACGCAGAGGTCGCAGAGAAAGAAAAAGTGATATGGGTTGTTTTTTAAATTTAACTCTGCGATCTCCCCGCCTGCCTCTTGGAAATCCCCGAGGCGGGCAGGTGCGCCTCTGCGTTAAATACTTAAGACGCTTTTTATGAAGCGAGAAAAACTAATCATCATCTTTACTGTCCTCGTTGATGTCCTCGGGTTCGGGATCGTTATCCCCATCCTCCCATTTTACGTGACCGAATTCGGCGCTTCTCCATCTACCGTCACGTTGATGTTTGCCACGTTTTCGTTTTTCTCGTTCCTGAGCGCGCCTTTTCTCGGTGCATTGTCCGACCGGGTCGGCCGGCGGCCGATTCTCATCGTGAGCATTCTCAGCACGGCCATCGGGTGGTTTGTGTTCGCAGGTGCGACGTCCATCCCGATGCTTTTCCTTGGAAGAATTATCGACGGCGCAGCGGCAGGAAACTTCACAATCGCTCAAAGCTATCTGGTCGACATTTCGGAGGATGAAAAAGAACGCACGGCAAACCTCGGACTCATCGGTGCTGCATTTGGGATCGGCTTTATGCTTGGCCCCATCCTCGGAGGTATCCTGAGCAAGGTTTCGCATGCGTTTCCATTCTGGATTGCCGGGACGATGGCGCTTGTCAACACGATCACGGCGTATTTTTTCCTTCCTGAAACACATCACAAACGGGAAGGTCACGCGGCGCTGGTGTTCAACCCCATTGCTCCGCTTGCGCGGGCCGTGTCGGACATTGCTCTTCGGCCGTTTTTTCTTTCGTGGCTCATGTTCATCCTTGCCTTCGTCACGTCCCAGTCGGTCTTCGCACTTTACTGTGGCAAGGTCTTCGGATTCGACGCGTTTACCACCGGAACATTGTTCACGGGGGTGGGGGTCGTTACAGCGATCAACCAGGGATTGCTTCTGAAGCGTTTTTGGCTGCGACGGTTCACCGAGTCGACCCTGGAGATTATGATGTTCGCAGTTCTCGCTGCCGGGCTCATCCTTTTCCCCATCAAATCTCTTCCTCTTTTCTATGCCGGGCTCCTGCTGCTTGGCACAGGGCAATCGGTTCTGCGCGTCGTCATTACGAGTGAAATTGCCGGGCTGGCGGACCCGAGGAAGAAGGGAGAAACGATGGGTGTCCAGTCGGCACTCATGTCTGCGAGCATGGTCGTCGGTCCGATTATTTCGGGAGTGCTGTTCGAGCTGCACGACACAGTCCCGTATTTTGTTGCCACGGGGTACCTCGCGTTTGGATTCACCATGGCTCTTCGGAACCGGTTAACCGGCAGGCTGATCGGGAAGCAGCCGTCGTCGGCCAATTTGTCGTCTTGACAAACGATTCCGTTTTCGTTACCATTCATTTTCGTTTTCCCTCCCTCTTCACCAGATTCACCTTTTCTCACTTGTGCGCCGGAGGTTCCTATGATGGTTCTTTGGCTTCTCGGCGGTATCGTCGTTGTCACCGTTGCCTTTTTCCTTCCCGGACAGTATGCGGAGTTATGGTCGCAAATCAATTCCGCAGGGCTTGCAGGCGCCCTGTATGTTCTTGCGCTTGTCGCTTACACCACCCGCACACCGTTCCCAAAGAAGCAGCGGGTCGTTGCGTGGATTTGCACCGCAGTCCTGGGCGGAGCGATTGTGGTCTGGTGGACAGGCATGGATTCGACCAGTCACTGGCAACGGGACAGACTTCATGAAATTCGTGTCGTCACCAGCCGCGGAGTGATCCAGGGGGTTGTGCCACGAACCTTGATTCAGTCGCTGGAACTTTATCATAAGCAAGGCTCGAAAAAAAAGGAAACCCTTGGACAGATATTTCGAAAGCTGAATCCTCAGGCTCTTCCGGGGTCGAATATCCACGTTGCAACATTCCCCAACGACAGTCTGTCGGTCGTTGTGCAGGTCCTGGAGAATGATCGCGTCACTCTCGTGGCCCATGAGGCATACGTGCCGGGTAGGAAGGCCGAATTCATCAACATTGACGGACGCCTCGGAAGGGTCCAGGAACGGTTCACGCTGACAGAGAAAGGAGTGAGCCATGAATCAGAAAACTGAACGGCCCCGGGAATTCTCACAGGACTTCATCACATTCCTGACAGCTCTTACCGTTGCGACGTTGGTGTTTCTGTTTTTCTCGGAGAAGTACCTTTACAGCGGCTCTGTAAAAAATGTCCGGCTGACGATGTTTCCGTGGGTCATGGCAGCAGGACAAACCATTGCCGCCGGTCTCAGCGACTTCGCCGGAGAAGCTCCTGAAACCATTTCGTCGGTCTACCGCCTTAGTGTTCTCGGAAGCCTGTTGATCGGGCTCGTCCTTGGACCCACGCTTTTCTTTTTTGCCTGGCGGGAACGCAAAACCGAGGAATCGTCAGGAGAGGCATTCCGCGTTCTCCGGGCTTCCACCATCATGTTCATTCTCGGGGGGATCATCGTGCTATCGGTTGTGATGCCAAGCCTGCCCGCGTCAATCATTCAGCGGGTCGTCAGCAATGACCTCCACAGAGCGCAGGCCATCCAAGCGACCAAGGATTGCATGATGAATGATCTGAATACCGTTACGTTCGGAGCTGTTCAGTACCATCATTTACCAAAGGCACTCGGCGGAGGAGAGGGAAGTTACGCCGGATTTGTTCTCCCCCTTGATGTGAAAAAAACCACCAACGCGTCCTATGAACTGGTTTCAACAGCGAAAGATGAAGCACAGTTCAAAGCGACGTCGCTGGAGTATCCCTCAGCATCGATTGCCATACGAGTTGATGCCGCTGGAGAAATTCGCCATTGGGAGTTCACGGGAGAATTTCAATAAGGAGCATACCGCAATGGAAAACCAGGGAACAATAAAGCCCTTGCAAAAAATAGACTGGCGGTGGGTGGGGGTGGGGTATTGCTTCTTCGTCGTGTTCCATCTTCTTCCGTCGTATCTGCTCGCGAGTTTTTCCAGAGTCGGGCTGGAGGACAAGGGAACATGGCTCGTCACGGGTCTGGCCTTTATCGCGTTCTATGTCGGATACCGTTCGAGAGGAATAACCATTCTGGAGCCGGCGATTTCCGCCTTGTTCTACATCCTTACTCTCGCGTTGCTCTTCGAGCGGTTCTGGGGACGATCGCTCAGCTGGCATTCTGCAGGGATTGTTGGAATTTGGGCCGTGAGCGCCATGGTCATTGCCTTGGTAAGTGCGTGGGTGGGTGAATTGGTGCAATCACTTCGCGAACAAAAGATCCGAGGCGCAAAACGATAGTTTGAGTCCGCTACAAAAAACACAAGATGCAGACTAAGGACCCTTGTGTGCCTCTTTTTGAATTGTTGTGGCACTATTACTACCCACCAGTGGACTGATTCATCCCGGTCCCCTCTTGTTTTCCCAATCTCTCCTCCCATTTGTAATAACCGGTAAGGCAGAGAGTTCGAATTCTCCTGAATCCACACTTCCACCCCACTCTTTCGTGAGTGTGCGCTGGTATGGTTGTTGCAGACCCTCAAAGGGTCTCGGGAGAGATCGTTGCTCCGAACAAGCTTCTCTCCCCTCGGCGAGACCACATGTTCCGCTTTCTTACCATCGGTCCAGTCTGACCTGTACACCGAGAAAGGAGATGACTGCGATGAGCGCCCTCCATCACGAAGAGTGTCTCAGCTTCGTGTCTGAGATTCTCAGCCTTCTGAAATCCACCAACCAACACGAAAAAGTTCTTCATCTCATCGTCGACCGCATTGTTCGCATGTACAAATGTCGGACCTGTGCCGTCATCCTTGTGGATCCCAAGACGGAATACCTGAACATTGCGAACGGTCACGGCGTTTCGTTAACTTTTTCGAACATGTTCCGCCGCAAGCTGGCCACGGGACCAATCGGCCAACTGCTGTGGACCGGGAGGCCTATCTTTATTGCCGACAGCGGGCTTCAGCCCGACATCGCCAGCGAAGTGAAGCTCGAGTCGCAGTTCGGATCCTGTCTCTGCGTTCAGATTTCAGCAGAGCACCGCACGCTCGGATACCTTCACGCCGATTCGCTCCAGCCCAACGTTTTCGAAGAAGCTGACATTCGGATTCTTCAAACCTTTGCGGATTTTGCCGCGCTTGCGTTGTCGAAGTCGCAGTTGTTTGAGGAGAATCTTCGGCTCGATCGCATTGATCATGAGACAGGCCTGGACAAGTATGTCGCTTTTCTGGAGCAGCTTCATCTCAGCCTGGAACGAGGGATAAGTTTTGGGGAAAATTTTGCCCTCCTGCTTCTCGACGTCGACAACTTCAAACACATCGCTCTTACGTATGGGTATGACACCTCGAAGAAGTTGTTACGGGAGATTGCCGGGCTCGTGCGTTCGCATGTGCGCAGCATCGATGCGGCGGGGAGGTATGGGTTCGATGAAATTGTGATCGAACGGTCGAATACATCGTTCGATGAGGCGGTGACGCTGGCCAACGAGTTACGCCTTGCAGTCGAGGAAGCCGAATTCACCGGGCAACATATCAAGACGACGGTAAGCATCGGCGTTGCGACGTATCCCGAAAACGGCGGAACTCTCCACACCCTGCTTCTCTCAGTTAAGGAGGCGCTCTTTGAAGCCCAGAGGACTGGGCGCAACAGGGTGTTTCATTTCACTCCAAAGGAAGATCCCTCCTCGGAGAAAATTTTGAACACGTCCCAAAGTTGACAGCATTTCTGTCATCCGTGCGAACTGCAATTGAGAATTCTGCGAGAATAGGAAACGAGAAGCAGGATTTGAGTTGAGATTCCGTGAGATGGATGGGCACGATTATTGTTTCCTTAACACGTTAGAATCTTCGAGGGGGATTCCTTCCTGTGTAGTTCTCCATTCCGATAATCCGGGATCCAACCTCGATTCTCAAAACGGATTCATCACTCTATAAAGAGCTGAGTTTCGGGCGGGACTCGTGCTCAAAGAGGGGTCATGCCTCACGCCTATTCCGACAATCTCTCCTTCTGTGACCTTCAACAACCTGGGTTGAAAGACCGCGTCATTTTTTGCATACTCTTGTTTAGGATTCCCCAATACAATGGAGTGTGCGTGAATCAAACGATAAATGCATTGAATCTACCAATAGTCTCCATGCGAGGTTTCCTTTCTGATCTCACACGGATGAGACATAAATTTGATGGCCATTGCCTTCGAAAGATCAGAAGAAACATATTGGTAATGATTCTGATAGTAGTCCTTTCGCCTCTTTTCTCCAGCGGATGCCGAGATGTTGGCACGCCACCGCCCCCTCAAGCAAAAAGTCCACGAGAATATGCTTTCACAGTTGACACACTCACCGATCCAAGTGGTTACCAACTGGCGATGTCAGATATTGGTGGTAGTTCGACGACAAACGTTTTCGTGTGTGGCCATAATAGCGGCTCAAGCGCAAGGTCAATGTTCCGATTTGATGGAAAGCAATGGAAGACAACAAGGTATAGCACTGAAGAAGGGGGTCCCATCCCCCCTATTGGCGACATCAATTCTCTGGTGGTTCTCTCTGCGAACAACATGTGGTTCGTTGGCGAACGTTTTTGGACTAATCTGAACCCCCCGCCCAATCTTATTGACAGCAACCTCATCATAAGGTACGATGGAGTGAGTTGGCAGGAATTCAAGGTCCGCGTTCCTGGGACATTATTGAGTGTCAATGGGACCAACTCAGACGATATTTGGGCCTGCGGGTACTTTGGAAATGTACTGCACTACAACGGGGTGGTGTGGGAAAGGGACTCAATTCCGCTATCAGTTCGCGAGGGTAGTTCCTTCATCCTCAGGGATATTTGCACTGGGTTGGATAAGCAAGTCTATGGGCTGGGGTTTGTTTCATCTTCCGCGGATATCACCATGTTCTATTTTTTTCAAAGAATAGGAGCTACGTGGGCTGTCGTGGACAGCACTCTGGACGGGACTTACGGATTCGGCACAAATGATCTGTGGGCGAGTCCAACAGGCACGTTGTATTCGGTTGGACGTGGGGTCTTTCGGAGAGACGGAACAAAGTGGACAAAAATATTGAGTACTCAAAGTTCGCTCTTCAGGATTTGGGGATATTCTGACGACTCGTTTTTTGCGGTTGGTGCCAACTGTACGGTTTTTCACTACAACGGATCCGACTTCTACCAATATCCCGCCTTGGTCAACAACAATGTCTTGAATTTCGGCGTTTGGGGAGCTGAAAATGAACTGTTTGTAGTTGGGACAGACGGAGGGAAATCTTTCATCTATCACGGGAGGTAAGCGAAGAAGGCTATCTTAACAAGAAAGCGGAGTGACGTAGCACCGCCACTCCGCTCTGCAACAGCAAATAGAAGCTATCAGGCTCTTCACCTGGGGTCCTCAGAGAGCACCCTGCCTATTTGCGTTGGACAAGTTAAGAAAACACTAAGACAAAAGGAAATTTCTATGAAAACTCTATTGCTTGTTGTAATTCTAACTCTCCTGACCGTCTCAGTTGTAAATGCTCAGGAGTGTTCGTCTAATCCTTATGAGCAAAATCTTCATGGGTCATCTTACACTTGGTGGGTGCAGTCCACAGGATTAAACTCCTCGTACTCAGATGGTTCCCCGGTGACCGTGGCTGATATTCGAGAGGATGTTGAATTCTCAGCCGCCAGTTGGATGTCTGCGGTAAACGGATTGGGAACAGTAGTAACTTTCACGGAAGCCGAATCAGCTGAGGAGGCCAACATCACGATCGTTTTTGAGAATGGAGTGACCTATTGTGGCGATACAGAAGGAGATGATGGGTACTTTGTTATCCATATAACAAATAGATCCAATTGGCCGGCACTGGCGCTAAGAATAAACATTCTTCATGAGATGGGGCACGTTTTCCTCGATGACGGCCACCATGGTGACGGAGTAATGGGGACGTACATCGGCAGCGACGGAACCTGCAATAACGTAGTCCAGGGTGGTCTCGGGAACACTGAACGCTGTTGGGCGCTCAACCTTTACAATCCCAACATTACATTCAATCTAAAGAACACATTTGGCGACAACTCAGGAGGGGGTGAAATGCTCGTAGGAAGTGGTTCAGTCTCACTCAGCTCAGAAGGGTACACTGCACTGGACCGTCGCTCCACTCAATTTCCAATAACTCTTACAACAGTCACCGGACAGACGATGGGGGGGTTCCCTCAACAATTTGTGAATTGGACAGGTGATCGAGAGGAGACAAATTTATCCATTCAGATAACCGGGGAAGGACACTATGTTGCCAACTACACGAATTTGTATGCAGTGACCTTGGCTGCGGCTCAATCCGGAGACGGAGGATCCATAACCGCTAACTATTTAGTAAACAGTGTGAATGAGGGAACGTCCTTTTCTGGGCATCTGATCGGAGCCGATACCCTTGAAGCCATTCCACCCTCGGGATTTTCATTTATCAACTGGAGCGATGGATCAACTCAAAATCCGAGGTTCTTTACAAACAATTTTTCCGGATACGCCATTCACAAAGCCTATCAAGCATCCTCATACTCCGACGCAACCGGCTACAACAATCAACGCAAGATGGTTGTTCAGGTTAACGGGTCAACTACTATTCACCATATGGTTTATGAAAGTGGAGGCGATATCTGGTATAGTTCGTCCACCAACGGTGGAACATGGTCGAATGAAGTTCTGGTGAGTGACGGCTCAGGCAATAACCACAACCCTTCGATCGATGTATTCACAATCGACAGCTATAACGCGTCTGCTCAAATTGTCTGGGTAAACACTTCTAACGCCAATGTGTACTTCAGGGAACGCTATTACAACAGCGGTAGCTGGTCATGGCGTTCGATCGAAACAGTGCCAACCTACGAGCCAACACCTGGCTACAATCCCCTCAGCTGGACACCAGTCGTGGGCAAATGGCATGGTTGTCTACAACCGCTACTATAGCGGCGGTGGATCTATCATCGCCAAGAAACGCACGAATGTTAATGTGTGGGATAACGTGGGAAGCGTCCCGAATACAAACGCCTACTGCAAAAACCCATCGCTCATTTATAATCCCAACTACGATCTCAATCCGTGGCAACTGGTGTACGAGAATATTTCCTATGCATCAATCTACTTCAATTCAGTGACCCACCAAGGAGGTGGTGTCTATGCTTGGACGGGAACGGAGCAGGTATCTCCATCTGACTGGGAATGGAACCAGACCCCCTGTCTCACTGCTACCTTCGGCACTCCAGTCGTAGCCTGGCAAAACCGATATAACGTCGTCGAAGGGGGATCGTCCGTATGCGTTCGACCGCGATTTTCGGTCTCTGGAGGAGAATGGCAGAGTGCGATTCAGTCATATTCTTACGACTACCCTGCAGACCTGAGACCCACGCTTGGTGGCCGGTCAGATAATTTCGATTTGTCTCTCATATGGAGTAATAGCGGCAGTATTACGAGAGGCACATACTCGAATTACAGCTGGTCCTCTCCAACCGTGATTGCCTCGGGAAGTTATGGAGGAACCTATCCAAACATGACTGCGGTAGTGGGTGAGCAGGGAAGTTCAAAAGTTATGTGGCGAAAATCCGATTGGACCATTTCGAAGAACACGTCCTGGCCTCCGCCTGCCCAACGAGCGCCTGACGTTCCGTTAGCAGCTAATCAGGTTTCTGAGGATATACCGACTGAGACGGAACTTCCCTATCGCTGGAATCGGCATGGATTAGCGGATTTTGCCAAGGCCTCGAAGGAGATAGAAACAGAACAGCAGAAAACAACATTCGCTCCATCAGGCCTGCTTGCCTTCGAACTTGCAAAAATGAGTTACGGGAGTCAAACAATACGACACGCCAATGCTTGGGATCCAAGCACAGGTTCAGGGGAATGGGCCTATCGTTCTCAGTCCTTTACGGTTGATAACGGCTCGAAGACACTATCGCTCGCAGCTGCAATTTATGCGAAAAGGCTCTCTGTTCCTTCATCGGTAACTTCATCAGGTGGATATCCGATTGCAAGTCTGCGAATTCTTGACGCAACCACAAATGTAGTGTTAAAGACCGTTTGGGATGTGCCTTGTTCCGAGCTGTCTAAGGCACAGGATCATACCTTCGGATTATACCACGAAGCGGAGGTAGATATGAAAGCCTTGGAAGGCAAGGAGGTGTATCTCGAGGCATCCCTGCTTGGAAGAGCTATCGAAACTAACCCAGTCATTGTCGACGACTATTTCATCACGGAAACTCCAACTACGAAAAACTCCAGCATGCAGAAATCATCTGCGAAGACGGAGATTCCCAATAGCTTCGCTCTTCACCAGAACTACCCAAATCCATTCAATCCGACGACGACCATCGTGTTCGATCTGCCGCAAGCGGAAAATGTCCTGCTGAAACTCTACAATGCACTCGGTGAGGAATTGCAGGTCCTCGCAGACAGAGGGTTTGCTGCAGGCCAACACTCGGTAACTGCCGATCTAAGCAACTTCCCTTCGGGGGTCTATCTGTATCGCATTGTAGCAGGAACATTCCGTGACACCAAGCGGATGATCTTGGTAAAGTAACGTGACCTCCTCCATTGGACGCCAGAGAATCTTCTGGCGTCCGTTTCTTTTGCTACTCATTCTCGCAAACCCGGCAAGAGCTCAGGACAAAGCTGAAGATCTGATTCGGGAGAAGCAGGAAGAAATAAGAGTCGCGGCAACGAGGTTTCACTTCTCGCCACGACTCCTAGCCGGTATCGTATACGCCGAGCAATCTTTGAACGTTAGGTCAGGAGAGCAGGTTGTTGATTATGTTTTGGCAAGATCCGGTTATAATAGCTCAGTAGGGTTGGCTCAAGTGAAGGTCAAGACGGCAGGATGGGTTGAGGAACAACTTGTAAACCGGGAGAGCCCGTTCTATCTCGGCGACTCACTGGAGCAACTTATTCCTGCTGCAACGTCCGAATCAGAGCGCATCGAAAGACTCAATGAGCCATGGTGGAACATTCACTATGCTGCAGCCTACACGGCGATGATTGAGAAGCTCTGGGGGGAATTCTTGAGGAAAGAGATGTTGGCGTCGAATCGTACGGGCATTATTGCGACCTTATACTCGGTTGGTATTTGCAGACCAGATGGTTCTGTTCGCAAGCCTCATTCCGATCCTCGTCCAAATCAATTCGGGAAGGCCGCGCAGGAGTTTTTTGATTCGTTCAGGATGAGAGTCGAGTTCCCATCGTAAGAATCCCCAGAAACAACAAGGCCCTCACATTTTACGAGGGCCTTCTTTTACCACAGTGTCACACTCCCTACTTCCCCTTAATCTCCTCGATCAGATCCTTCGCCTCTTTACGAAAATCCGAGTCGTCTTCATCTTCCGTGGACAACGTGCCAATCGTCGTTAGCTGTTCACGCGCCTTATCGAACTTCTCCTGTTCAATCAACGTGCGCGCGTAGTCGAGCCGATACATGATAAAACCAGGTCGCAGGGAGATTGCACGTTCGTAGTTCGTCACTGCATCATCGAGGTTCGCCCAGCTCAAACCTAGGGGCCAGCGAATAATCCTCGGCTTCTCGCTGACTTTTGCGTGGGTACGGCCCAGGACGTAGAACGCCGCCGCGTTGGATGAGTCCAGAGTAATGGCAGTCTCGCAATCGGCTTTCGTCTGTTTTACAAGACCCGGGGCATCCCACACGCCCTTGAACAAGGCAATCCGGCCGTTGGCAATTGCACGCCTCGTAAAAGCCATCGAACTCTTTGGATTGGCCACAATCGCCTTCTCCGCAAAGCTGAGGCTCTTTTCGTAGGTCTCCAGTTGTTTTTGTTTCTCTTCATCCGTGTGGACGGGCAAATGCTCACCGATATCGACGTATGCGCGGCTAATGCGCCACAGAATTTCATCGCTGTTGGGCGCCAGAGTCAGCGCTTTGAGGAATGCCTCGAGGGCCTTTTCGTTGTTGAATTGCTTTGTGGAAAAGTTGTCGCCGAGAGCGATGAGGGAGTCTACTTGAGTAGATGCTGGCTGTGCGAATGCGGTAGCAAGATACAAGGAGGCGGAGAGAACTGGCACGCAAAGAAGACGCGCCGCAAAAGTCGGATTGTTCACGGAAGAACCTCCTGGGTTGAGTAGAATAGGTTAAGGATGAGGTTGAGGTTAAGATTGAGAGTGATGCGCCTGCGGTTGCAGCATCAGGAATTGCGGGCCTGAAGCTTCTTGATCTCGTCCCGAAGCTTTGCGGCCTTTTCGTAGTCTTCCTTGGCGATCGCCTCGCTCAGTTGGTGCTGTAGCTGGTCGAGTTTGGAGAGTTTTTGCTTGGGCTTTTCTTCCGGTTCTTGCTTTGCCGGAGGCGGGGTGGCTTTTTCCGCTTCCTCATTCTCAGGTACAAAGGCCGCTTCCTCCATCACTTTGTCCGCAACAAAAATCGGAACGCCAAAACGCACAGCGAGCGCAATGGCATCGCTCGGCCGCGAATCGATTTCCTGACTGTCCATGCTCAGGCGGGCATAAAACGTTCCGTCGCGCAGCTCGTTGATGGTGACATCACTCAGCCCTCCACCGAGGGTGTCGATAATGCTCTTCATCAGGTCGTGGGTCAGCGGGCGCGGCGGTTTGATGCCTTCCATTTCCAGGGCGATCGACTGCGCTTCAAAAGCGCCGATAATGATCGGCAGTCTTCGGGGTCCGTTCAGCTCCTTCAGAATAAGGGCATATGCGCCGCCGCTCGACGGACTTGTCGAAAGCCCCAGAATATCGACCTGTATTTTTTCCACGACTTCTTCCCTCTGTTTGGTTTACTTCCCCAGCAGCTTCTTTACTTCCCTCGTCATGGCCGGAACAATTTCAAATGCATCTCCAACAATGCCGTAATCCGCGACCTGGAAGATTGGCGCTTCCTTGTCTTTGTTGATGGCGACAATATACTTCGAAGATGACATTCCCGCAAGGTGTTGAATCGCGCCGGAAACGGCAATAGCAACATACAATGACGGTGACACGGTTTTGCCCGTCTGGCCAACCTGCTCGTCGTGGGGCCGCCATCCCGCATCGACAACGGCACGGGAGGCTCCCACGGCCCCGCCAAGCGTTGCCGCGAGCTCTTCGATCATGCGGAAATTCTCAGGCGCTTTCAATCCTCTCCCGCCTGTGACAATGATGTCCGCCTCCGCGACGTCGATTTTTCCCGCTGCCTTTGTCACACTCCGGACGACGGAACCGAAGTCGGCGTCTGTGAGAGCCACTTTCAGAGGCTCGACCGTTGCGGTGGTACCGTTGCTCGAGCCGGCGCTGAATACATTAGGGCGCAGCGTGAACACCTTTGCAGGAGAGGTGATCTTGACATCCGTGAGCGCCTTTCCCGCGTAGACGGGCCGCGTTGCGATAATCTCACCAGAATCCACTTTCAGCGCAGTGCAATCGGACGCGAATCCTGCATCAAGTTTGACAGCAATGCGCGGCGCACAATCCTTACCCATGGCTGTTGCGGACATCATGACAACATCCGCCTGTTCTTTCTTCGCGACTTCGGCTACGATTTTTGCGTAGGCGGTTGTGGAGTAGTTGGCAAGCTTTGGATCTTCAACAACAATAACGCGTTTTGCGCCAAATCCGCCGAGCGTCCCTGCCAGGCTCTGAACACTTCCGCCGATAAGCAGTGCAACCACGTCACCGCCGGCCTGGTCCGCAATGGTTCGGGCTGTCCGGACAACTTCGAATGCAGTCTTTTTTAGCTTATTGTCGCGCTGTTCCGCGAAGGCGAGAATCTTCATGGTATTGGGGATGGTTAATACTTTCAGATGACTTTTGCTTCCTCGTGCAACAACCGGACGAGTTCGGGCACAGCGCTCACGTCTGTTCCCACAATTTTTCCCGCACTCTTTGCGGGCGGTTTGCGCATTGCGAGCAGGACTGTTTTGGGCTCGTGGATGGTCGGTGCTTTCTCCTCAATCGGCTTGCTTTTTGCAGCCATGATCCCTTTCAGGGAAGGATAACGGGGCTCGTTCAGCCCTTTCTGTGCCGTAAACACTGCCGGGAGCGTAATCTCGACTTTTTCGTGACCGCCTTCAATCTCCCGATCGACAACGGCTTTGCCGCCCGCCAGTTCGATTTTCACCGCAACGGAGACTGATGGGAGACCGAGCAGTTCTGCCACCATGAGGCCCACAGCGGCGTCATCGGAATCGACGGATTGTTTGCCGAAGAAAATCGCATCCGGCGACAGTTCCTTCAACACGGCAGCGAGTGCACTTGCAACGCCAAAGGAATCCCTCACACGGTCATCCTTCAGCAAGAGCGCTTTGTCGACGCCCATGGCAAGCGCTTTGCGCAGAGAATCCTTGTTCGAATCTCCGCCGAGGGATATCGCCACGACCTCTCCGCCGTTCTTTTCCTTCAAGCGAAGGCACTCCTCAACCGCAAACTCATCGTAGGGATTAATGATAAAATTTACCCCGGTTTTGTCGATACTTTTTCCGTCGCTCGCAATGTTGATTCTTGTTGCGGTGTCGGGGACGTGGTTGAGACAGGCGACGAGCTTCATACGAATGCGGTGATCGGAATTTCGGTCGGAAGAGTTTTTTTACTGTAACGACTGCACTTTCAAAGTATAAAAGATTTCGTCAACGAGCAAGAACTAATCTATCCACGGTAGAGAGTTCCCGTGTTCACTTTCACGCCGATCATCTTCAAACACATAAAGAGCTCGGCCTTGTGGTTGATGTGATGTTCAACAGCGAGCATGGCGACTCTCCAGCGCGGACTTTTGCCGCCAAACTGCGGAGTCTCAATTTCGCCACTACTAAATTCCTCCTCGCTCAGGGCTGAGAGCAGGTTTTTGAATATTTGATAATTCTTATTCAGGAGAGTGACAGCCTCTTCGACGTTCATGGACGGTGTGTGTCGATTCTGCACAAACCGTTCGCGCATCGAGCCGAAACTCCAATCGCCGGTTGCGATCCCGTTTCCGTACTCTTCGAGCGCGCCGGCAATGTGAGCCATCTGCTGCGCGAGCGTGAACGAGTTCTCGGTGGGTTTCCAGTCGAGCTTGTCCGCGGGGACGCTGCGGAAGAGCGGTTCCGTCGGCCGGACCATGTCATCGCAATACGCGAGAAACTGTTGGAGGGTCATTGGTGAGATTTTTCTGAAAGGAGTTGGCTGAGGAATGCCGGTTCAACATTTCCGCCGCTGATGATGGCACCGACCTTTTTGTTTCTAGTTCCAAGTTTGTTAAAATACGCCGCCGCAGGAGCCACCGCTCCGGTCGGTTCCACCAGAAGTTTCATTCGCAGGAGCACGAACTTCATCATCTCTACGACCTGGTCGTCCGTCACGGTGATCACATCGTCCACATATTTGAGAATGATTTCGAAATTCCTTTTCCCAACGGATTGTGTCCGCATCCCGTCTGCAATCGTCTTCGGAGGGGCAATGCGAACGATCTCCTTTTTCCGGAAGGATTGGTAGCAGTCGTTTGCCGCTTCTGTCTCGACGCCGACGACTTGCACGTGCGGGAAGAGGTGTTTTGCCGCAATAGCACACCCGCCAATAAGTCCGGCCCCACCGACGGGGACAAGAAGGAAATCGAGATCCTTCACCTCCTGCGCTATTTCGAGTACGGTTGTCCCCTGCCCTGCGATGATTTTATCGTCGTCATAGGGAGGAACCGGGACATAGCCGTGTTGCTCCGCGAGCTGACGCGCAACACGTTCTCGGTCTTCCGAAGAATCTTCGCAGAACACGACGGTTGCGCCGTAGCCTTGTGTGGCAGCCACTTTGATGGGCGGAGCACCTTTGGGCATAACGACCGTTGCCTTAACGCCGAGGAGCTGGGCCGCAAGGGCAACTCCCTGGGCATGGTTTCCCGAGGAATGCGCGACCACACCCCGCTTCCGCTCCTCCGGCGAAAGCGAGTGAATTTTGTTATAGGCACCCCGAATTTTGAAGGCCCCGACACGCTGGAAATTTTCTGCCTTCAGGAGAACGCTGTTCCCGGAATGCCAGTCGAACGACGCAGATGACACAAGGGGGGTTTTGTGTACAACCGGCTGAACGACGCGGTAAGCTGCTTCTATGTCGGCAATGGTAACCATGACTCTTCCTGCTCAAAGTAGAAAAAATGGGCCTGAATGACAATACTGCTGCTTGAAACATTACACAGAGGTCTCAGACCTGCCTGCCGGCAGGCAGGGAACAGAGGAGTTCACAGAGGTTTAGGCCTTGTACTTGTATGAGTTGATTGCGAAAGTTCCCCCCTTTTCTCTTCTCTGTGACCTCCGTTATCTTCGTGTCCTCTGTGAAATCTTCTTAAAAAGGCTTGACAATTCATTCGCTTCTTCGTATACTTTACTTGAGTAAAGTATGAACCGACCATCCACAAAGGAAATCGACGGCCTCTACAAGGCAGTGCTCCAACTTGAGACCCTTGACGAGTGCCGGAAGTTTTTCCGCGACCTTCTGACGGAGACCGAGATCGGGGAATTCGCGGAGCGGTGGAAAGCCGCCCGCATGCTCGCCGACGGGATTCCGTACACCACGATTGCCGAGCAGACCGGTCTCAGCTCACGCACCATCGCCCGGGTTGGCCGCTGGCTGAAACGCGGGAAGGGCGGATATCACCTCATCATGCAACGCATGCAACGCAACGACCGGGGCAACTGATTTTTTTTCACCTGATACTTTATCTGAGTAAAGTGCCATGACTGCATCCAACGGACGATTGAAAATCGCCGTCCAACGAAAAGGACGACTGACGGAAGATTCCGTCGCGCTCCTCCGCTCCTGCGGGCTCGTGTTCGAATACCGGCAGGAGAGTCTGTATTCCCCCTGCAAAAATTTTCCGCTCGATGTGCTCGCAATCCGCGATGACGACATTCCGGAGTATGTGCAGGATGGCGTCGCGGACCTGGGCATTGTCGGAGAAAACATCCTCCGGGAAAAGCGCGCGCGCGTCCATGCCCTCGCCCCCCTGGGCTTCGGCTCGTGCCGCCTGGTCATCAGTGTTCCACAGCGATCGGGCATCCGAGGGGTCGCGGATCTCCGGAAGAAACGGATCGGGACAACGTATCCGGTTACGCTGAAAGCGTTCCTCGATTCCCATCGGGTCCGCGCCGAGATCGTACGCCTGAGCGGCTCTGTTGAAATTGCGCCAACGCTCAACGTCGCCGACGCCATTTGCGATATTGTCTCCACGGGAACCACCGCACGCATGAACGGCCTCCGGCCGTTGACCACCGTTTTGGAATCCGAGGCGTGTCTTGTCGCCTCACCGCGCGTTCTCGCCGACCGTAAGCGCCGGGCTCTCGTCGACAGTCTCATGATCCGTGTGCGCGGCTTCCTCGAAGCGCGCGGAAAACGTTACGTGATGATGAACGCTCCCGCCAAGTCTGTGTCCAGACTGCAAAAGGTCATCCCAAGCCTCAAAAGTCCCACCATCGTCCCGCTTGCAGAAAAGGGAATGGTCGCAGTCCATTCGGTTGTTGCGGAGGATATTTTCTGGGACGTGATGGAAAAACTCAAGGGTGCCGGCGCATCCGACATTATCGTTATCCCAATTGAAACGATTATTCGATGAAGACCTGCATTCTTGCCCGCTTGTCGGAACAACAATTCAGGAAGTTGCTTTTGCGCCCCGGTCGGGGTGATGCCACTTCCGACGAGACGGTCGCAGGCATCTGCACCGATGTTCGCAAAAACGGCGACAGCGCTGTGCGAAAATACACACGGAGGTTCGACCGAACCGACGTTCACGATTTCCGTGTCTCCACGAGATCCATTCAGGCAGCCGGGAATTCCGTCCCGCGCGAACTTCGCAAAGCGTTGCAGGTTGCCGCTTCAAACATTCGAAAATTTCACCAGGCGCAAAGACAATCGGAACGGGTCGTGACCACCACGAGCGGCGTATCTTGTTGGAGAGAGCGCCGGCCGATTGACTCAGTCGGTCTCTATGTGCCGGCGGGATCTGCTCCCCTTCCGTCAACGGTCCTGATGCTCGGAATCCCGGCTCTCCTGGCCGGGTGTCGGGAGATTGTCCTCTGCTCACCTCCCACGGCGGGTGGCATGCACCCAACGATTCTTGCCGCGGCGGATATCGTCGGCATCAGAACGGTCTTCGCGGTGGGCGGAGCGCAGGCGATTGCGGCAATGGCATATGGAACGGAATCCATTCCGCGGGTCTCAAAAATCTTCGGGCCGGGCAACCGGTTTGTCACAGCAGCAAAACGGTTTGTTTCCTCCGATCCGCGCGGCGTGGCAACCGACATGGTTGCGGGGCCTTCCGAGCTTCTCATCATCGCCGATGACTCCGCCTTACCCGACGTTGTCGTTGCCGATCTTCTCTCCCAGGCCGAGCATGACCCGGAGGCATTGGTCGGACTTGTGACAACGAGCCGGGTGCTGATCGAATCTGTACGCGAGTCGATCCTCCAACGCGCAAAAGAGCTGCCGCGGAAGGACATCCTGAGAAAGTCGCTCAAGAACGCCTTTTGTGTCCTCGCCGACACTCTTGAACAAGCCGTTGCCTTTTCCAACGATTTTTCACCGGAACATCTTATCCTCAATACTAAAACGCCGAAGGATCTTGTTCCGTCGATTCGCAATGCCGGATCCATATTCATCGGACCCTTCTCCCCGGTGACCGCCGGAGACTACGCCTCCGGAACAAATCACACTCTTCCGACGGGAAGTACAGCGCGCTACTTCAGCGGGCTTTCTGTCGAAAGCTTTGAGAAAACTCTGTCGTTTCAATTTCTTACTCAAAATGGCCTCCGTACTCTCGCCCCCACTCTTATTACTCTGGCGCGGACAGAGGGACTTGAGGCGCACGCCCAAGCCGTTCTCATGCGAGCTTCTCAAAGCCGGGCTTCCCGGGCGCGGCGGGGGACAAAGCGATGAACATCGACAATCTTGTCCGGCCAAATATCAGGATGTTGAAGCCATATCGAAGCGCACGACAGGATCACTCCTCCGGCGTGCTTCTTGACGCAAACGAGAATTCCATCGGCAGCGTAATTTCCGAAGACGGACTCAACCGCTATCCCGACCCAAATCAGACGGCTTTGCGCAAAGGCCTTGCCAACCTCAATCGTGTTGCTGTCGACAACGTCTTTGTCGGTGTGGGCTCCGACGAGGTGATCGATTTGCTGGTCAGGGTCTTCTGCGAGCCGAACCAAGACTCCGTTGTCGTCCTTGATCCCACCTATGGAATGTATCGTGTGGCCGCATCGATCCAGGGAGTCGACGTGCGCTCGTGCCTGCTGACGGACGAGTTCCAGATCGATATTGAAAAAACTCTGGCCGCTGTCGATCAGACAACCAAGCTGGTGTTTTGCTGCACCCCCAACAATCCGACTGCGAACCTCCTGCGCCCGGATGACATCCTTCGTCTCGCTCAACGGTTGAACAGTCTCGTCGTTGTTGATGAAGCATATCTGGATTTTGCACAATCCCCGTCGGCCGCCGGGTTTCTCAACCGGACTCAGAACATTGTCGTCCTTCGGACGCTCTCGAAAGCGTGGGGACTTGCGGGGATTCGTCTGGGTTACTGCATCGGCAACCCGCAGGTTGTTTCGTACCTCATGAAGGTGAAGCCCCCATACAACATCAACACGCTTACGAGCAACACCGCACTACGTGCCCTTGGAAACATCGACCGGATGCGAGCCAACGTCAATGAGATCCTTCGCGAACGTGAGCGACTTGTTTCATCATTCACATCGCTGCGATTCATCGAGAAAGTGTTTCCTTCTGACGCAAACTTCGTTCTCGTCCGATGTTCGAATGCGCGGCAAATATATGACGGACTTGAGCGGCAAGGGGTTGTTGTGCGGGACCGGAGTTCAGAGCCAAAGCTTGGCGGATGTCTTCGTATTACCGTGGGAACCCGGGCCGAAAACGACACACTCCTGCGAGCACTCCATGCTCTTGAAAACGAAATTCCTTAACGATAACTAACAACTTCTATGAAAGTCATTTTTCTTGACAGAGACGGAACTCTTCTTGCTGAACCCCCGGATCAGCAGGTTGATTCGCTGGAAAAGTTGGAGCTCGTTCCCGGCGTTCTACGGGGTCTCCGCATGCTGCTCGACCACGGCTACGAGCTGGTGTTGGTCACCAACCAGGACAACCTCGGGACGCCTGCGTATCCGATGAAGGCGTATGAACAGGTTCAAGCCAAGATGCTTCAGCTTCTGGCGGGGGAGGGAATCCGATTTATCGCCGTCTTCGTTTGCCCACACGGACCGAATGATGGTTGCCCGTGCCGCAAGCCGAAAACGGGCCTTGTCCAGGAATTCCTGACCCAGCGAACCCCCGACCTTGAACACTCGTTTGTGCTCGGCGACCGCGAAACCGATGTCCAGTTGGCAAAGAACATCGGCTGCAAGGCGATTCGGCTCACTGCTGACTCCCAGACCGCCGCTGATTTTTCCTCGACATCGTTCCTTGATGCGGTGAAGTACATCCTTTCAACTGAACGCACGGTACGCCATAACCGGAAAACAAACGAAACAACGATTGGAATCGAGGTGAGAGTGGACGGTACCGGAAAGTCATTCATCCGCACCGGCGTCGGATTTTTTGATCACATGCTGGAGCAACTGTCGAAACATTCTGCGATTGACATGACCATCGATGGAAGGGGAGATCTGCATATCGACGAACACCATACCGTGGAAGACGTTGGCCTGGCACTCGGTGAAGCGCTCCGGTTAGCGCTTGGGGACAAAAGGGGCATCGGCCGATACGGGTTTCTCCTTCCGATGGACGAATCGCTCGCGCAGGTGGCGCTCGACGTGAGCGGACGCCCCTTCTGCTCATTCAAAGCGAAGTTCGAACGGGAGAAGGTCGGCGAGTTCCCGACGGAGCTCGTCGAGGATTTTTTCCGTGGATTCAGCGACGGTCTGCGCGCAACGTTGCATATTTCCGTCGAAGGCAGGAACGACCACCATAAGATCGAAGCAGTGTTCAAAGCTGTAGGCCGCAGCTTGCGTCAGGCGGTCGCGAAAGACCCACGGCTCGCATCTGTTCTGCCGTCAACCAAAGGGATTCTGTGAACGTTTCTCTTGTTCGTGTGAGTGTATGATCGGGATTATTGATTACGGTGCCGGCAATGTCCGGTCGGTTGCCAACGCATTGGAAAAGCTCGGATTCGATTCTCTCATCTCGGGAGACCGCAAAAAGCTTCAAGCGGCGGATAGGCTCATTCTTCCGGGAGTGGGAGAAGCGCGGAGTGCGATGGCCTCTCTTGGAAAATCGGAGCTCCTCGCTTGGCTTCGCGATGTGGACGTTCCGTTTCTCGGGATCTGTCTTGGAATGCAGCTGCTGTTCGATCATTCGACAGAGCGTAAGACAGATTGTCTTGGTGTTATTGGAGGGATTATTGAGCGCTTCGACAATTCAAAATTGAAAGTGCCCCATATGGGATGGAACACCGTTAGTATCCGGGAGGAAAGCCCGCTGTTCTACGGTATCGGTGCCGGGGAATATTTCTATTTCGTTCACTCATACTATGCTCCTGTTTCAAAAGAGACTCTTGGAGTGTCGGATTACAGCATCCGGTTTTCGTCGGCAGTGCGAAGTGGGAACTACTACGGCGTTCAGTTTCATCCCGAAAAATCCGGGAGGGCGGGATTGCAGCTTCTGAAGAATTTCGGCGAACGATGCTCGTAATCCCCGCGATCGATATTCTGGATGGAAAATGCGTGCGCCTCAGGAAGGGCAGCTACGACGACCAGACTGTGTATGGCAACTCGCCTTCTGACGTGGCCAGCGTATTTGCGAAGTCGGGATTTCCTTTTCTCCATCTTGTCGACCTCGATGGCGCAAAGCAGGGCTCTGTAAGGAATTGGGATGCCCTCGCGACAATCCTTTCTCTTCCTGGAGTCGAGGCAGAGGTTGGGGGCGGTGTTCGTTCAGAACAAGACGTACATCGCCTGCTTGACGCCGGGGCGCAACGAATCATCCTCGGCAGTATCGCCATGAACGACCTGGCATTGACGAAACGTTTGTTGAGGGGGTTTGGAGACTCGTCCTTTGCCGTTGCGGTTGATGTGAGGCATGGAAAGATGGCACATCACGGGTGGTTGAAAGAGTCCCCCCAATCACCGAAGACCTTTCTTCGCTCCATGATGGAAACCGGGGTGAAAACGTTTATCTGCACGGATATTGAGCGCGACGGGATGATGCAGGGGCCGAACCTCACGTGGTACGAGCAGTTGCGTGATGAATTCACGGGAATCACATTGATAGCATCGGGAGGTGTTGCCTCGGCAAATGATGTCAACGCGCTGGAAAAGACCGGTGTGGATGGTGTTATTGTGGGGCGTGCACTGTATGAGAAGACAATAGCGCTCGAGGAGTTGAAGAAATATGCTCGCTAGACGGATCATTCCCTGCCTGGATGTCAAGAACGGCAGAACTGTCAAGGGAACAAAATTCGAGAACCTTCGTGACGCGGGAGATCCTGTCCATCTCGCCGCGCAGTACTCAGACGAAGGAGCCGACGAACTCGTTCTCCTCGACATCAGCGCGTCCCAGGAAGGCCGAAAGACTTTCCTAAAAATTGTAAACGATGTTGCGAAAGCGCTTCAGATTCCATTCACGGTTGGGGGGGGGATCAGCACCGCGGATGATATTCGACGAGCGCTGGACTCCGGAGCAGACAAGGTGTCGCTCAACTCCGCGATACTCGCAAGGCCGGACCTTCTCCAGGAAGCCGCGGCCCTGCTGGGCTCACAATCCATTGTCGCGGCGATCGATGTCAGGCGTGAGAACGGGCATTGGGGCGTGTGGTCGAAAGGGGGAACGGAACGCACGGGGAAAGACGCGCTTCAGTGGGCCGTCGAAGCAGTTGAAAAGGGTGCCGGCGAACTGCTCGTGACTTCAATGGACCGGGACGGGACCGCCGAGGGCTGCGATGTGGAACTGCTCCGATTGATCTCCGGTCGCGTCCGGGTGCCGCTGATTGCTTCAGGCGGAATCGGTACCCGGGAGCATGTTCGTCAGGCAATCGTCGACGGACATGCGGATGCTGTTCTCGCGGCAAGTATTTTCCATTATGGGGTGTACTCCCTCGGCGACATCAAACAATTTCTTTACTCTCAAGGAATCCCAGTACGATGGACATCAACACACTCAATTTCGAAAAGCTCGGCGGGCTGATTCCCGCTGTGGTTCAGCACGCAACGACGGACCAGGTTCTGATGGTTGGTTTCATGAACCGGGAATCCCTCGAAGAGACTATCCGCTCCAAACGTGCGACGTTCTGGAGCCGGACACGGCGGCAGCTTTGGCAGAAGGGCGAAACCTCAGGGAACACACTTAACGTGGAGTCGATCGAGACCGATTGCGACAACGACGCGCTCCTCGTCCGGGCGGTTCCCGAGGGTCCGGTGTGTCACACAGGTACGTTCACATGCTTTGGGGAATCTGCGAAGAAACCCCTCATGCTCGACCGACTTGAGCAAATTATCGAGGAACGCAAGCTGACTTTGCCGGAAAACTCCTATACAGCTTCGCTCTTTAGAAACGGTACTGGCCGAATAGCGCAGAAAGTCGGGGAAGAGGCGGTTGAAGTGGTTGTCGCGGGTCTGCAGGGCGACCGGAACGCCCTTGCCGAGGAATCGGCCGATTTACTCTACCATCTTTTCGTGTTTTGGAGGGAGCAGGGTATCAGCAAGGACGACGTGGAAGCGGTACTCGAGGAGCGAATGAAAAAATGAAAGAAAAAAGAATTTCACAGAGGACACGGAGAAAAGCAGAGCTCACAGAGAGAAATTGGGGGGTGTTTTCCCTCTTGATTCCAAAAGAACCGGTTCTAAACCTCTGTGTCCTCTTCTCTACTCTGTGACCTCTGTGAAATTGTTCGAGGTTATTCTTTGTGGAGGAGAAGAAATGAAGGGAAAGAATTTCACAGAGGACACGGAGACAGAGCTCACAGAGAAAAATTGGGGATGTTATTCCCTCTTAATTCTAAAAGAACCGGTTTTAAACCTCTGTGTCCTCTTCTCTACCCTGTGACCTCTGTGAAATTGTTCGAGGTTATTCTTTGTGGACGAACTGGTGGCCGACGTGTTGGAGCGCTTTGACAGCGTCGATGAGGGCCTCTTCCATGAGGAAGATGTAATCGGTGTTGTAAGTTGAGATGGCGAAGATCGGGATATCAGCGTCGGCAAGGGGTTGTGTGAGGGAGTTCAGGACGCCCGGCGCCTGGAACGGGATTTCCCCGTCGATGCGGAGGCAGCGCCATCCCGAAACCTGCTGCACATTGTCTGGGGCCATGAAATCGGGGCTGATGACAGTAAATTCATCATCCGTTCGCATGACAAAGCACAACTCCCCTTTAGCAAAAATTGTCGGGAGCTCCGCAAACACCGGGAGTTTGCTCACCGTGAATTTTTCTTCAAGAACGTGAAGTTTGAGTTTCTTAAATGCCATTGAGAGTGCCTGGTTTACATCAAAATCCCCTCACATTTCAAAAACCACATCTGAATGTAAGGTTTCTCCGGCATTCGTGCAAGGAGGCTGAGGTACGGAACAAATAATCAACGGTTCGGGCCTGATGATTCGTTTGGAAACTCAATTCTCATTCTGAACGAATCAAAAAACTCCTGGGCTGTCTTGCCGAATTGGTTGAGTTGGGGATGATTATGAGGAATGCGGATGGACCCATCGGGCCTCGAGATTCCCAGGGAGTAGACCGTCGCAATGACGCCGGTTTGAATGGTGGGATGGGGGGATGTTAGAAAGATGCTACTCCATTGCTTCTTGATCATTGCCACGTAGGCGGCTGCGTAAAGGAGGTTCCATGAGGCATCATTCAGCCGCTCTATGCGCTCTGATTCGGATCTCGCAGCGGGAATAACCCGACTTGAAGCCTCTCCGAGATAGAACTCACTATCTGGATTGTGGAGCTGTTCTTCGATCCATTCTGCCGTATTCACCTTCACTTGTGCCATACCCAGAGAGCTATTGTAGCCCGACTTTGCCAACACGTAGTCGACGATCAACTCGCCGGGCTTGACGTTCAGAGACCGCTCGGCAAAGACCACACTCGCCAACAAACGCGCTGATATACGAAATTGCCTGGCCGCTGTGGAGATTTCCTGCTGGTGTTCGCGCAGGAGTGTTTCAACCTGATCCTGGGAAATGAGAGGAGCGGCTGACAAGACTAAAAGCGCCAACGGGCGCCAGACGATTCTCCAGCGCCCGCTGCTGTTCAATAAACACTTCATCATTCCTTGTTTGCTATTCAATATTCGACATTACTTTACCAACACCATCCGCTTCGTGTCCCTAAACGTTCCTGCTACAATCCGGTAGAGATACACTCCTGACGGCAGATCGCTCAAGTCGGCTGTTACCGTGTGCTCGCCTGCAGCGAACTCCCGGTCGGCCAGTGTTCTTATCTCCTCTCCCAGTGTATTGTAGAGTCTTAACGATACCTGAGTTGGATGAGGAAGATCGAACGCAATCGTCGTTGCTGGGTTGAAGGGATTCGGGAAATTCTGATACAAGGTGTATGAGCATGGAATAGCCTTGTCCTTCTTCTCCAGCGGGGCAATTCCGGGCTCTTCTGACTTCGCGCTCTTGAGAAGAAGATAATCGTTCACAATCAACGGTTTCCCGAGCATCTGGACGTCGAGGTAAACCGAGCGGTCCGCTAAGTCTCCTACAGGTAGGTTGGTTACTTTGAACTCCCCGTACGAGCCCGCGTTGATCTTGGTAAGCTCTGAAAACGGGATATCCCAGACTGTTTTCACGATTTCAGTTGTTGCAGCATCCCTCAGCACAACGCGGGCAATCGGCTGGTTCACAGACAAGGCAACCTTCGGTGGCACAGAGAGCTTCATGCCGTAGACGGCTCCAGAGAATACAAGGGTTGAAGAGGCTGAAGGAATTGTGAAGACTTTCGAGGAAAGCAGTGTGGTTTCGCCCACTGGATTGGAAAGAGCTTCTTGATTCTCCATCGCTCCGTTGGTGAGTTTCATGCCGGCGATTTCAAATGCCAGAACGCCGCTTACTGACTCCTCGCTACTCTCCCGACCAATCAACTCATCGGTTAAGGTCACAAACCCGTGACGGTTGAGTCTGTAGGGAACCGGGGTTCCCTGAAGTCCATCGCTCATCGAAGGATTCACGAGCGATTGTTCTGCTGAGCCTGCAGCCGAGAGGGCTATATCACCCGCCTTACTGTTGGGATTCACGCCGCTAGTTGTATGAGCGATCTCGTGATTAGGCTTGTGCCAGATGGCCATGAGGGTCGAAGGCGTCTGAGTATTAATGTTCACATCTGTCCCTCCACTCGAACCACTCTGTAAAACGCTAGGGCCAGACCAGGAACTGCCGTTATAGGTCGCAGCGTAGATGGAATTCCCATAGCTCCACACCACCGCGCATTTGCCGTTTCCTACCACACTGCCCACGACGGGATGGAGAGCATCCGCTCCAGCCATGGAGAACGACGTAATCGTGCCCTCCCAACTGCCTGAGCCAAAAGCGCTCCTTTGGCGCACGTGAACCGACGTGCCCTCGGTAACATTATCGGAGCCTTGCCAGGTTATCGTGGGTTTGGTGAAATAAGGATAGGTAAAGCCCATGGAGGGAATTCCGTTCGCGGTCCAGCCGTCCGGAGAGACCTTGTACGCGTTCGAGAACGACCACGACCCGCTAAAGTTCGCTTCAATGTAACGAACCTCGTCGTTGTTTTGATCCAGCCAGGCGAGTGCGTAGCCGGTCCCGTTGTAGTTCACGATCGACGGATACTTGCAATATCCGTCTGTACCCTGGACAGTCGCAATATTGCTCCACGTTCCGTAATTGCAGTCGATCACCTTGATCCCATCAGGCGCACTCCAGGCCAATCGTTTCACGTCGTTACTCTCTGAGGAACCGAGGCTCATGGCGTCAATAACCGGTGTTGCCACAAAACCGGGATTCTGTGCAGCGGAAAATGTTGTGACACTCTCGGTGTCATACCAGGTATCTGTCACCACGTTATACCGTCTCAGCTTGATTTGCACGCAATAGCGTTCCTCCCATGAATCGTAATAATTGTGCTGCCAGACGATATTGACGATACTCCCGTAAACGACCAAAGAGGGATAGGCGTCATACGGCGACTCCCAGTCATAGTCCGGCGAGCTTACTTCGACTTCGTTTGACCAGTCTGAGCCATTCGAGGAGGTGGTAAACCAGATCCGATTGGCGCTTTCATAAACGAGACAGTACGTGCCACCGCTGGTCTGGCCGATCTTGCGCTGGTTATTAGAGGCAGTTGCAGCGGAAGAATTGCTTCCAAGGTGCAATTTATAGTTGGCGGTAACGGTTGCATTTGATCCAGTGAAAACAATGTTCACCGTATCATACGCAGAGCCGTAAGCGCCCATATGAGTTAACGAGGCATTTGAGGCTGACCAGTTCATAAATACTGCAGGTAGTCCACCAAGGGTAGTAGGTTGAGGGATCCGGGCTGAGTAGAAAACACCATCTTGCACAAGTTGATTTACGAACACGCCTTTGTATGCTGTGCTCGTCGTGCCAAGATTGTTTGATGCAGAGGCAACAACCCTGAACGGGGCTGACATGCCTTGATTACGGTTGTTATAGCCGTAGTTCGGATCCGCATAGTCAGTAAGCCAAGGGTCTTTGAACTGGACGGAGTCGACTATGGTTCCTCCATCAATCAGGAGTTTCTGGATCGTGGCGTTTATCGCAGACTTGAATTGAGAATAGATACTTGTCGTTCCAGATAGAATAGAAAAGCTCCTGTGGTTTCTCACGTCAGCATCAATGTTCCATAAATTATGCCTCTGTGTTGTCGATGGTTTGAAATCCTGACTTGCTCTCAGCACCTCACTCGAGCCTTCTTTCCAGACAAAATCCTGTGGCGCAGTGTAATTGACAAATTTGTTCAGCCGCCATCTGGCGAATTGGCCGAAGTCGGCATCACCTTGGTCCACTTGGGAAACACGGACAGCCGAATACCCGGAAGGTGGATCCGGTGCTGTGTGCGTTCTCGAAGTGAAGTAGAGCTCAGCCCTCGTGTTTTGCCCTGACCCGCCGGGTTCGGTCCAGTCCAGGTACGATTGTCCATAGGTGCTCCCAACACCAATATAGTCCCCGAGAAAATTTCCACCCAGACTGCTAGATCCTGCGGGATTTCTGACCGCTTCATTGGAAAGAAGGTTTCCGTCGGGTAAATACCGGGCTAAACGAACACTGAGGGTATTGGAACCTGTGTTTTCATAATAGAGGACACTCAAGACGCCATCAGGACTCACTGAAATTGCAGGCGACCACTGCTCGTGATGGGATGCATCGTCAATGACCCAGTTGGTCCAGCTGTAGGAGCCGCTGATGCTTATTCCTTTGTAGATCATGATGTCGGATAGATCAGACTGACCATGATTAGCGAACGCAACATAGACTGTTCCTCGAACATTATCGACAGCCATCCGTGAATAACTATCGAGCCTGACGGTACCACCAAAAAGGAAGTACAGACCATCGGCAAACGCTCCTGCTTGTTCAACGCTGAAGTCTCTCAGAAAGCCAAAATTCTCCCCCCGGTCATCCGAGATAAGGAGATTTATCGTTAGAACGGCGTCCCTTGGAGGCGAGGAGTCCTCGTGTAATTTTGCCCACGCCACAAAGACCGTGTCGCCAACTCCCACAGCCACCATGCTTCCTTGCACCGGCAGGGTCGATGAGAACTCCAAGGAGTTTGAAAAAGTGTTCCCACCATCCGTGGATTTTTGGTACTCAATGAGATTTAATCCAAGGTCCGTGTACGTAACAAAGATGTCGTAATAGCCGTTTGCGTTCGGATGCTGGCTGACCCCCATCCAGGGCCTATCAACATCCTCTCCAGTTATCGAGGCCAGCGAATTCCAGTGTTCACCGCCATCGGTGGATTTAAAAAGATAGAGCGTGGCAACATTGCGTATCTGGTAAAGTAAGTAAGCTGAACCCTCTCCGTCAAACGCAACCACGGGATCGCTCGCATTTGACGCAACGTCGTTGTTGCCATACCAACTGCTTCCGCCGTCGCGAGTAAAATAAATGCCGATGTGGTTGACGGAACTTCCAGAGATCTGACTGATACAGGATATTACCATGTTTTTAGAATCCGTCGGGTTGACGGCGATATATGGCTCTGCTTGTGAATACGTTGTATCGGGTGTTGATGGAACTCTCGTCTGAGAAACGAGACTTGAACAGCTAAGAATCATTATGAGAAAGAAGGAAAAGAGACTGAAGGATTTCATGGCATGCCTCCTCACGAATTGGCAATATGCATGTGTTGTGTTTTCGTGGAAAATTCTGTTCCTTACAACTGCAGACACAAATGCGCACCTAGCCCCTTCGGGGCACATGGACATCACGCGCACGTGTTTGTGTTTTATCCCGTTTCTGTTCTAGCCAACAGAAACGGGATTTTTTGTCCGTCTCATCTCTTCATCCCTTCGTGATCGTCTCTTATTAGCGCTTTCCCACAAGGGCAAAAGCATGGACTGCATC
>JBARRO010000183.1:0-4748 GCA_049644265.1 Bacteroidota bacterium | reverse complement strand
CTCCTGATGACTGCACTGACAGACGAAGGATACAGCGTCGAGACAGCCGCTGACGGCGTGGCTGCAATCAATTTCCTCCAAAACCGCTCATTTGACGTCGTCCTTCTTGACGTGAAGATGCCCCGCGTCGACGGCATCGAAGTACTGAAGTACGCAAAAGAACGTTACATCGATGTGCAGGTCATCATGCTCACCGGCGTCAACGACGTTCGGAGCGCGGTGGAATGCATGCAACTCGGGGCGTACAGCTATCTCACTAAACCGTATTCAACGCCGGAACTCCTCACCGTCATCGACCGTGCACTCGAGCGGAAGCGGCTGACGCTTGAAAACAAGGTCCTGAAATCCAACCTTGCCCGCTTTGCCCTCTCGGGCGACATCATCGGCAACAGCAAATCAGTGCTTGAGCTGCTGCAGGTCGCCGCAAAAGTTGCGCCCACGGATTCTTCGGTCCTCATTCAGGGGAGCAGCGGCACAGGAAAAGAGCTCATCGCAAACTTCCTTCATCAGAACAGTCTCCGCAAGAATCAGCAGTTTGTCGCCCTCAACTGTTCATCCATTCCCGAGCACCTGATGGAAAGCGAGCTCTTCGGCCATGAGAAGGGCGCCTTCACCGACGCCTCCGCAACAAAGCAAGGCTTGGTGGAGATTGCCAACAACGGCACCTTGTTCCTCGATGAGATCGGTGACATCAGCATGATGATGCAGCCGAAGTTGCTTCGGTTTCTCCAGACCGGCGAGTTCCGAAGGGTTGGCGGAAACAAGAACATGCGGGCCGATGTCCGCGTGCTGTCCGCGACAAACAAAGACCTGCGGGCGGAACTCGCGGAAGGGCGATTCCGGGAAGATCTGCTGTACAGGATCAACGTGATCACCCTGCAACTCCCGTCTCTCCGCGAACGCAAAGAGGATATCCCGGCATTGGTGAGCCACTTTCTCAAGAAGCGACTTCGTCAGAAACACGAAAGATCGATCGAACCCAAAGCCCTTGAAATTCTCGTGAACTACGAGTGGCCGGGAAACGTCCGCGAGCTGGAGAACGTCCTGGAACGGGCCGCCATTCTCTGCAAGGACAACACTATCCGCGTTGAGGATATTGCACTCCCGATCGGCACGAGGATCAGGCTCGATCAATCGACATCACAGGATACGCCTCTCGGGAGAGCCGTTTCCATTCGCGAGATCGAGAAACTCCACATTGACGGTGTTCTGAAAACAGTGAACTGGAACAAGAACACGGCCGCGCAAATTCTTGGCATCAGTCTGAAGACTCTCTACACAAAAATCCAGCAGTACAATCTCTTAAAGAATTAAAGCGTGCAGGTTCCTCCCTCCCGGAATCAGCACCCAGGCATGTTTCGATGCAGCTCTATCTCCTCCGCCACGGTGACGCAGTCCAAAATCCGGCTCTCCACGACAGCGAACGCCCGCTCACTCCTCTCGGGCAGCAGCAAGCTTCCACGGCAGCCCGGTTCCTGCGTGCATCGGGGATTGCAGTCGATGCGGTGTTCTCAAGCCCGCTCAAACGAGCCCGGGAAACGGCGGCTCCGGTAGAGACCGCTCTGAACATCGAGAAGCGCTTCACGACGGAATTCCTCGTGCCGGGAACCGACCCGCGCCAGCTGTTCGATGAGATCAATGCACACTCGTTCAAATCCGTTCTCCTCGTCGGCCATGAACCGCTGATGGGAACACTCGTTTCCGTTTTGACGTCCGGGGACAGCGAATTAAAGGTGGATTTCAAGAAGTGCTCCCTCGCCCTCGTTGAAACTCTCGCCCCTGTCAAAAAAGGACGGGGAATGCTGCAATGGCTGATACAGGTCGGACAGATGGAAAAACTCGGAGGTTAGGATGGAACTCAAAACCGTAAAGATTGAAAAACCGGAGGCCGTCAATGTCATTCTCGGCCAGTCTCATTTCATCAAGACTGTCGAGGATATTCACGAGACTGTCGTGCAAACCAACCCGCAAATGAAATTTGGTGTGGGATTTTGCGAATCCTCCGGCCCGGCTCTTGTACGATGGTCGGGGAACGATTCAACTCTTATCGAGCTGGCAAAGAAGAACGCGATGAACCTGTCCTGCGGGCATTGTTTTGTCCTGTTTCTCGACAACGGATTTCCCGTCAATGTTCTCAATGCAATCAAGAACATCACGGAAGTCTGCACCATCTACTGCGCAACGGCTAACGCTGTCGAAGTCATCGTGGCCGAAACTGACCAGGGCAGGGGAATTCTCGGCGTTGTCGACGGAGTAAAGACAAGGGGAATCGAAACTGACGCAGATATTAAGACACGAAAAGAATTCCTCCGGAAAATAGGGTACAATCTCTAGGAAATAGAACACGGATCACACGGAAAGAGTGGAAAGACACGGATCAATTCACTAAGTCATTCATCCGTGATAGATCCGTTCTATCGGCTTCTTCCGCGTTCCATTTCAACGCCCACACATCTAACCATCATCCCATGAAAACTCTTCTTTGTTCGTTCGTTCTCCTTCTTCTTATCGGTTGCAGGTCCGAAGAGGACATGCGCAAAATGATGCGCGAAGAAATCAGTAAGGCTGCCGCCCGGAGCTATTTCACCAGTGCTCAGGTGGTCGGACCTTACACCCCTGCGATCACCACCGGTGGGCTCGTGTTCATCTCCGGACAGATCGGCATAAGTCAGGAAACCGGACAGTTCGTCGGCGAGGATGTGGAGAGCCAGACGAGGCAAGCCCTCGCGAACGTCCTCGCTCTCGCCCGGCAGGCCGGTTGCGATTCCAGCGATATTGTGCAATGCACAGTGTTCCTGAAGAACATGAATAATTTTCAAAAGATGAACCTGATTTACGGCGGATATTTTGCGGAGGGGAAATACCCCACACGCAGCACTGTCGAGGTTTCGAATCTTCCAAAAAATGCAGAGATTGAAATCTCGGCCATCGCCGTCAGGCCACACTGAACAACGAATCCGGATCATGAAAACGTCAACCGCACATTCTCCCGCGAAGACCATCCGCGCCCCCCGAGGCTCCGCGCTTTCCTGCAAAGGGTGGCTGCAGGAAGCAGCTCTGCGCATGCTCATGAACAACCTCGACCCCGAGGTTGCCGAAAAACCCCAGGAACTCATTGTCTATGGAGGGACCGGGAAAGCGGCACGCAACTGGAAATGCTTTGACGCAATTGTCGAAAGCCTCAGGAATCTTGAAAACGATGAAACGCTTCTTGTGCAGTCGGGGAAACCGGTGGGGATTTTCAAGACTTATCCGGATGCACCGAGAGTGCTGATCAGCAACTCCATGCTTGTCCCGCGCTGGGCAACGTGGGATGAATTCCGCAGACTTGAGGCCCTTGGCCTGACGATGTACGGCCAGATGACTGCGGGAAGCTGGATTTATATCGGCACGCAGGGAATCCTTCAAGGCACGTATGAGACTCTTTCCTCCTGCGCACAGAAACATTTCCACGGAACGCTCAGTGGAAAATTTCTCCTGACGGCTGGGCTGGGAGGAATGGGAGGCGCCCAGCCGCTCGCAGCAACCATGAACGGAGCCGCCTGCCTTGTCGTTGAGGTGGACGCCCAGAGAATCAAACGCCGTTTGCAGACGAGCTATCTCGACACCATGACGGAAGATCTCGAAGACGCTCTTGCCCAGGTTCGTGCCGCCAAAGAAAAGAAGCTTCCACTCTCCGTAGGACTGTTGGGGAACGCGGCAGAAATCATTCCGCGGATTGCCGCGGGCGATTTTTTGCCGGACATTGTTACTGATCAGACGTCAGCTCATGACACGTTGAACGGGTACGTTCCCTCCGGAATTTCATACGCCGAAGCCCTTGAATTGAGAGTCTCCAATCCCAAGAAATACGTTGCGCTCGCTCAAGGTTCGATCGTCGAACACGTCAAAGGGCTCTTGAAGCTGCAAAAGCGCGGCTCCGTCGTTTTCGACTATGGCAATAACATCCGTGGGGAAGCACTGGCGAACGGGGTAAACAAAGCATTCGATATTCCGGGATTCGTTCCGGAATACATCCGCCCGCTCTTTTGTGACGGGAAAGGACCGTTCCGGTGGGCGGCACTTTCCGGCGACCCCTGGGATATCTACCGGACCGATCGTGCCATCCTCGAAACGTTTCCGGAAAATAAGCCTCTTTGCACCTGGATAGAAAAAGCTCAAAAGGAAGTTGCATTCCAGGGGCTTCCGGCGCGCATTTGCTGGCTGGGATATGGAGAACGTGCAAGGATGGGAGGAATCTTCAACGAGCTCGTTGCCAACGGAGAGGTGAAAGCGCCCATCGTCATCGGTCGCAACCATCTGGATTGTGGCAGCGTCGCCTCGCCGAATCGAGAAACGGAGAAGATGAAGGATGGAAGCGATGCCATTGCAGACTGGCCGATCCTGAATGCCCTGCTCAATGCTGTTGGTGGAGCGAGCTGGGTCAGCGTCCATCATGGCGGCGGGGTGGGAATCGGAAACTCCATCCACGCAGGAATGGTGGTGGTCTGTGATGGCACAAAGGAAGCTGCGGCGCGGCTGGAGCGCGTCCTTACCTACGACCCCGGCATGGGTATCGTCCGGCATGCCGACGCCGGGTATGACCGTGCCATCAAGAACGCACGGACATGGGACGTGAAGATCCCGATGCTTCATAACTAGTGTCTCGTCCCGCAAATACCTTAAGTAATAGAACGCAGAGTTCGCTGAAAAACGGATCACACGGAATGATTCCGAACGTCTTGACGGTGAAAAGTCTGTGAAGAAAC
>JBARRO010000182.1:0-7350 GCA_049644265.1 Bacteroidota bacterium | reverse complement strand
CGACACATCAAACGAGATCGTGGTCGTAGTTTCGAAGGATGGTTGCGCTTCATTCGTGCGTTGAAAACACTCATTTAAGAGCAAACCATGAAGGCACTTGTCGTCTCGCTTTTCTGTACGATGTTGTTGGTCGGTTGCTCCTCGAGCAGATATACCGTTGGCCCGAAGGAATCGCAAGCCGACTATGATTATGAAGAGTTCAACAAGTCCATGGACGATCGGGAATGTAGGGTCATTTTCACGAATGGCAGCGCAGAGACGGTACATGATGTCGTTGCTTCAGAGGACTCGATCTCATGGATTACTCTCGTCAGGAGAGTCACAACGAAGTCCCAGGTCTCCGTAATCCGACGAGTTCAGGGGAAAGCCGAAGCAACCGTTACCATGGCAAGTGGTGAAACAAGGTCGACGGATGAAGTCAACGTTACGGCTGATTCAGTCTCGTGGATGGATTGGTCAAGATTGGGGATCCCGATGTCTCAGGTTAGCAGAGTCTTCTATGTCAATCATTCCCGGGCATTTAAGGAAGGCTTGGGAGTCGGGCTGCTTTTGGGAGGGATGACCTTCTCTGCGGTAAGTTCATCTGGCGGTTCGGAAGCTCTCGTGCGCTTCTTCGCGGGTCTGGGTGCGGGGGCAGCTGTTTTTATCGTTTCTGCTGTCGTGGGTGGCGTTGGTGGACATACAGAAGAATACGAGTTTCATAGGAAGTAACAACCATACCGCGAACGATCCGCCATCTTAGAAAGTTGGATCGAGCAACCCCCTCCTCCGTTTGTCAACCACAAATCAAGAGGCCTGATAACACAGGGCCTTGCTGTTTTGGGTCCGGTGATCCGAAGATAGCGCCATCACAGATCCCTGTGCAAGGGGCTCGGTATCTGCATGAGCGGAGCGGAGGACCGGCCGTTCACTGAATACCACCTCATACAACGCGTCCGCACTCTTACCAAAATCTCCCCATTTCATTTCAATAAATCATCCTCCTTACGTCTACAAACCTGCACGTGGTCCAAGCTTTTCACGGTTGTGAACCCCCTTGTCCTGGTCCGCGGTGAACTGAGTTAGGAGTATTTTTCAGACTTCACATCGAGAGCGAGAGTGGCAAGCAGCGAGTCAAGCAGATGTCAGTCTCACACAATGCCATACTGCATTCTGAGAATTCCAACGATGGTGTTAGGATAGAGATTCTTGAACACTGGCGAACTGTGGATTGGCAGAAGGCATTCCAGAAGTTCAGAAATAGGAATGAGTTTCAACTTGCGACATCGTGTGTTGTATGTTTTGGTTTGTCATCCTCAATAAGTATTTGCCGTTCTTGAAAATGAGAGACAGCAGTTCCGATTCGTGGGAATCGCCACCAAGATGTGGGCGTCTTGATGTCCCATCCACCCGGTACAGTAGTTGTTTGTTCCGCGATATCTCGTTTTCTTGCACATGGGGCGGTAGCACGCAAGTCACTTCACGTGGCACTCGTCTGTCCGCACGAAGGGAAGGATTCCGGTCGTCAGCAAGGTGATGGCCTCATCTTGTTCTTTTGTCACGGAGGCAGTATGAAACACAAGAGATCCATTCTTGCATTCGGAGGAGTAATACTCGTTGCTGTCGTTCTTTTACTCATGCGCGGTCCGGACTCCAAGCCTGTGGGCAAGAGTTCGCTCACGCCGAGCATACCTGTTGCAGTTGTCCCTGTGCAGAAGCAGAAGCTCATGAGCAACATCGCTGTCGCAGGGACCATCAACCCCAACAACGATGTCATTGTTGTATCTCAGACTCAGGGAGCAGTCCTGCGAGTCCGGTTCAACGTCGGAGCAACTGTCGGGGCCGGAGCGGTCCTAGTCGAGGTTGAAGACGAGATTCCCCGCTCAAACCTTGCCACGGCAGAAATCAGTTACCTGAAAGCCAAACGTGATTTTGACAGAAGCGAAACACTCTTCCAGGAGAACTCAATTTCCCCGGCACAACTTGACGCTGCCCGCCTGGCAATGAAGGCAGCAGAGAGTCAGCAGGAGATTGCACGTCAACAGCTTCAACATACCAAGATCACCACGCCGATCACCGGAACCGTGAATGCACGATTTGTCAACGTGGGCACCATGGTGCAGCCGGGTACGCCCATTGCCAACATCGTAGATATTACCACCCTCAAAGTGCAAGCGAATGTGAGTGAACGGGAGGCCTTCGAGTTGAAGCCTGGAGATCGGGTCGAAGTCCTTACGGATGTTTATCCAGGTCACCTGTTTGCGGCTCGCCTTGAAAATATCGCCTCAAAGGCAGACGAAGCACACACCTATCCGATTGAGATCAGCATGTCCAACGATGCGAAGCGGCCGCTCAAGGCGGGAATGTTCTGCCGTATTTCCTTCGCGTCCATCGGCGGGACGGAAGCACTTGCCGTTCCCCGCGCCGCACTCGTTGGAAGCGTTAAGAACGCGTCGGTGTTCGTGGTGCGCAACGGAATCGCCGCCCTTCGACCCATTGTCGTTGGCAAACAAACGAATGAATACTTCGAGATACTCAAGGGATTGAGCGAAGCGGATACCATTGTGACGAGCGGACAGAACAACCTTACGGACAGCACCCGGGTAGTCTCCACGCTTTCCCACTAGTCCCACCTTGCAGAAGGGGAACCCGTTATGACGATCACTGAACTATCGATCAAGCGTCCATCGCTGATCATCGTGATATTCCTTGCCCTCAGCATCACCGGCCTGTTCGGATATTTCCAACTTCGGTACGAGCTCTTGCCCAAAATGAACATTCCCTATGCGAGCATCGTTACCGCGTATCCCGGTGCATCACCTTCCGAAGTCGAAAACAGTGTGACGAAAAAGATTGAAGATGCCGTCTCCTCCGTCGAGAAAATTGCCAACGTGTTTGCCACGTCGTATGAAGGTCTGTCCGTGGTCACGATTGAGTTCCGCAAGACGGCGAACATTGACATCGCTCTTCAGGATGTCCAGCGGAAAACAAATGCTGCCATGGCATCTTTCCCGCGTGACGTCCGCCCTCCGATGGTCCAGAAGTTTTCCTTCGATGAACTCCCCATCATTCGCATGGGGGTGATGAGCTCGATGCCCTCGCGGGAGTTTTACCAATTCCTGAAGGATCAGATCAAACCCCGGTTCACAAAACTCGATGGCGTTGGCCAGATAACGCTGGTAGGCGGAGATATCCGGGAAATCAAGATTAACCTGGACGCCCAAAAAGTGCGGGCCTATGGTCTCTCGATCGCGCGGATCACGCAGATGGTCAAGGCATCGAACCTCGACTTCCCCACGGGGACCGTGAAAGGAGAGAAGGAGCAGTCCATCGTCCGGGTCGTTGGAAAGTTTTCGATGATTGAGGACTTGCGCAAGCTCACGGTCGCCCGGTCACGGCAGGGAGGTGAGGTAGCGCTTGGGGACATCGCAGAAATTGAAGACGGTATTCAGGAATATAACTCCATCAACAGAATCAATGGAAGGGCCTCGGTGGGATTTAACGTCTTTAAGCAATCGGATGCCAATGCTGTCGAGGTGAGCCGGTCGGTACAGAACGAAATCAAAGACCTTCAGGAGGAATACCGGCGTTCCGATCTCGCGTTCGACATCGCATCGGACGCTTCAGAGTTTACGATTGATGCTGCAAACGCGGTCAAGGAGGACTTGTTGATGGCCATCCTGCTTGTCGCAGCCGTGATGTTTTTGTTTCTGCATGATATCAGAAACTCCATCATTGTCCTGATTTCGATACCTGCCTCGCTCGTTGCCTCCGTGCTTGCCATGTGGGCATTCAATTTTTCTCTCAATCTTATGACCCTGCTTGGTCTCTCTCTCGTCATCGGCATCCTCGTGGATGACTCCATCGTTGTTCTCGAGAACATCCATCACCACCTGGAGAATGGCGAGAACAGCTTCGCAGCGGCCCTGCGGGGACGCAACGAGATTGGCTTCGCCGCGCTCTCGATCACGCTCGTCGATGTCGTTGTGTTCGTTCCCCTTTCGCTTGTCGCCGGTTTGGTAGGTGATATCATGCGTGAGTTTGCCATTGTGATCGTCATTTCGACGCTCATGAGTCTTTTTGTTTCTTTTACGCTGACACCTATGCTTGCATCAAGGTTTTCCAAGGTGAAACTCGCATCGCAGCAAACAATTGCCGGAAGGCTCGCTTCCTTTTTTGAGAATGCCTTCAAACGCCTCACAGAACGATACATCCTGTTGTTGCAGTATAGCCTCAATAACTCCGGCAAGCTGCTCCTCGGAGTGACGTTGGTGTTTATTGCCTCGTTCCTGCTCCCGGCATTTGGTCTGATCGGCTCTGAATTCATGAAGCAAACGGATCAGGGACAGTTTGTTGTCAAGCTCGACCTTCCTCCGGGTTCAACGCTTGAGAATACCAACCGGACGACCCAGCAGGTTGAGTCGATGATCGCCTCGATGCCGGAAATAAAGAAGATTTTCACAAGCGTTGGCCTTACCTCGGAAGGGATTTCTGCCACAACCAAATCCGAGTTGATGGTAACGCTCGTCGATCGGAAATCCCGGACCCGTACAACGGCGGAGGTCGAGAAGGATATTAAGGACCGGACGCGACGCATTCCCGGAACCAAAGTGTACGTCGACGAAGTATCAATCACTGGCCAGGCGGGCGGTGCACCGATCTGGATCATCGCAACGGGGAGCAACATGGATTCCCTCGCAGCGACCGGCAAGATCGTTCGTGATGCCTTGCGCAGGACTCCGACCGTCGTTGATGTGAAGAGCTCTGAGGAAATGGGAAATCCAGAAACGCGTATCGAAGTGGACCGCCAGAAGATGTCGACGTATGGGCTTACCGTCTACGACGTTGGTTCGACACTGAGAGTCGCATTGACGGGTGACGACGAGTCCATGTTCCGCGAGGGGCAGTATGAATATCCCATCAGGGTGGCGCTCGACAAGTTCGACCGTTCGAATCCTGACGATATCGCCCGATTGCCGTTTGCGACCCCCACCGGTCGGCAAGTAGAGTTGCAGCAGTTTTCGGAGATTGTCCAGGCAAGCGGTCCCACAAAACTCGATCGTAGGAACAGAAATTCTTCGATGAGCATCTATGCCTATACAGACAACACGATGCCAATCGGGAATGTCATCCAGGAGTACCAGAAGATCGTCTCCAATGAGCGTTGGCCCGGTGGCACTACAGTCCACTTCGAAGGACAAGAGAAGGACCGCGCAGAGAGTTTCGGTCAACTCGGCATAGCGTTGTTGGCGAGCATCCTGTTCGTCTTTTTCATTATGGTCGGCTTGTATGATTCGTTCATCTATCCTTTTGTTGTCATGTTCGCTGTCCCCCTGGCTGTCATCGGTGCACTCATTATGCTTGCATTGACCGGCAATGCTTTAAGCATATTCTCTATTCTTGGCATCATTATGATGATTGGTCTGGTGACGAAGAACGCAATCCTCCTTGTTGACAGAGCAAACGACAACAGGGAACATGGTCTTGCGGTCCCCGATGCACTTGTTGAAGCTGGGCGAGCACGGATCAGGCCGATTCTCATGACAACGCTCTCCATGGTGTTCGGCATGCTTCCGATTGCAATTGCAAAAGGTCCGGGCGCAGAGTGGAAAAACGGTCTTGCCTGGGCTCTTATCGGCGGCCTGACAAGCTCCATGTTCCTTACACTTGTTGTGGTTCCGGCGGTGTACTTGAGAGTCGAGAGACTTCGCGTAACGATCCCGGAATTGTTCCGCCGACCGTTCGCTCTTCGAAGGCTGAAGCGGATCCAGGCACTTGCGGCTGGGACTGCCACGGACTCTTCAAGTGCCAACAGTACAGAGTGAACTGCCAGCGCTTCTTTCCACTACGTTTAGGACAGGAACAATGAAAACAGTATTGTTTGCACTTTTCGCCGGAGTCATCCTGGGCTCCGGCGTGATTTCGGAGCTGAGTGCACAAGAGCTTCCTCCAGAGCTGCGTATAGGTGTAGTCTTCGACGGACCGTGGGAAAGGAATCGGGAGCTTCTTGACCTTCTCAGGAAGCAGATATCCGACGTACTGACCGGGCAGCGAACTGTCTCGTTCCCGGACAATAAAACGCTCGTCGGGGATTGGACAGTATCCGAAGCGGTCAAACTAGACAGCCGGCTTTTACTCGACAATAGCGTAGATCTCGTCATTGGATTTGGTGTCTTTGCTTCAAACGACCTTGCACAACGTTCGGTGCTGTCCAAGCCCGTGATTGCTCCCGTCGTCGTGGATCCTGCGAGGCAACATCTCCCGCTGAAATCCGGAGCGAGCGGCGTCAAGAATCTTAATTATCTGATTTTTCCGCAGACTTTTCTCAGGGACTATGCGCTTTTGCAGGAGTTGGTACCATTCAAGAAACTTGCATTCCTGACCAGCAAGCGATACCACGAAGGGATACCCGCGACACGGCCGACGGATGAAGAAATGAGCAAGCTCACGGGCTCTGGGTTTGTCACGGTTCGGTTTGACGAAAATGCGGACGATGCACTCTCGGCTATACCTCGAGATGCTGATGCGGTCTACCTGGATATTGTTCCTATGCCTTCCAATGAATTTGACAAGCTCGTGCAGGGTCTCATCGGGCGGCGACTGCCAAGTTTTTCGATGTTGGGTGAGGCCGAGGTTCGGCGGGGTGTCATGGCCGCTGCCAATCCGGATGTTTTCCCACGTCTCATCAGGCGCATTGCGCTGAATATCCACCGCATCGTTTTGGGCGAAGATGCCGGACTCTTGCCAGTGGCATTCCCCGCGGGAACAAGGCTGAGCATCAACCTCAAGACAGCGTTTGCTGTGGGGGTATCACCTAAATGGAACACGTTACTGGAAGCAGAACTCGTCCAGATTGATAACACCAAATACGCAGGTGTTCAGCAGTTCACTCTGGCGAGTGCAGTGGAGCGTATGGTGAACGAGAATACCGACGTCCGTGCAAAACTGCGTGAGGTTCTCGCGGGGGCTGAAAATATCGGGTTGGCGTGGGCGAACCTTTTACCGAAGGTCGACTTCAGTGCGACCGGGTTGCTGATCGACCAGGACAGAGCGTCGGCCGGAATGCAGCCGGAGAAACGAGGAACCGCGGACCTCAGTGTCACACAGGTCATCTTCTCGGAACCTGCCATGGCCAATGTCAGTATTCAGTCCTCTCTGCAGGAATCGCGTGAGAATGAGCTTGCACTGACCAGATTGAGTACTGTCGTCGATGGAGCTACGATGTACCTCAACTATCTGCGGGGGAAGAAGTCGTACTCTATTCTCCTTGACAACCTCAGACTCACACGTTCCAATTTGGAGCTCGCCCGGATACGTCAGGCGACAGGCGTTGCGGGGCCCGAGGAGCCGCTGCGGTGGGAAGTGCAGATC
>JBARRO010000181.1:0-3879 GCA_049644265.1 Bacteroidota bacterium | reverse complement strand
CCTTATACCCCTCCATCACCGGATAGAGGGAATTCACCCCAAAGTTCCTGAGGACGCTGTAATCGCCCGAATAGGTCGTCAGCGAATCAAGCGGGATGGAAGCCGGCGACCCGACCACCCAGGATTTTACGACGGGATACTTCTCTACCAGCTCGTTCCCGAAATACCGGATGGCGCTTGCATCTTGTATTGGATGGATTCGGATCATCTCAGGGACAAATCCCTTGCCCGAATATCGAAAGGCGATCAAGGAATCTTCAGTATAATACACCGGCCTGAAAAATCCGGTTTCACAATTCGACAAGACATCCATCTTCTTGGATTGCAGGTCATAGCGAAAAACGTTCGAAACGCCTGTGTAGTACGAGGTGCCGAGAAGGTATTTTCCGTCGGGAGAAAACGCAAAGTTGGCCGGATTGCTGTTCTCAAAATCGTAGAGGAATTCATAGGACTCATCCCCCTTCAGCAGTTTCCCGATATCCATCCGAATGAGGCGCTGCTGCCCCGTCACCTCGGCCAACGCTGCGGTGAGGATAGTTCCGTCCGGCGACACATCGATGTCATAGACATCCTTTCCGTAGGGCCAGGAATAGATCTGATTCCATTCCGTGTAAGGGTACGGAATTCTCACAATCGTCGAAATACCACTCTGGTGCCGAACGCCCCACAACGATTTGTCCGCCTTGTTGAACGCAAGGTCGCCGACGCGCGCCCGCTCCATCAGAGTCTTGGCCTCTCCTGTCGCCACGTTCACGGCTTCGAGTGTGCGTTGTTCATTGTTGTCGGTTGTAAAAAACAACGTTGCGGTCGATGCATCGTATGCCACCGACGAAACGTCGAACACCGCTCCCCCCTTCACGTCACAGATCTTCTCCACCGTGCCGTTATCCACGTTGATGGCTGCGAGGTGTGAAACCTGACCCGGATAATTGATCGCCGCGTACAGTACATGCCGGGATGGTTCGTAGTACACCCTCGAAATGGAGCCGAGCGTGCTTGTCGAGACCGTCCGGCTTTCGGTTACCGGGTACTTTCGGATGGAGTCCAGGTTCGTGTTCTGCCATTCGTGCTCAAAACGAATCCAGTTTTCCCACTCGTCGTCGAGAGAAATGCCGTAGAGCGACTTGAACTCCGAACCAAACAGGCCTTTGCTGTCCTCTGTGCGCGCGATCCACTCGAGGAGTTTCTCGGGGCTATGTTTCCACGCAACATACGTGATGAACCTCGTCCCGTAGAGATAGTTGTTCGTCCCCACCTGAAAGTCCACCTTGGTTCCCTCAGACTCCAGTCCCAGAGGGTCGTAAAACTCGCTTGAATCCCTGACCATCGTTCGAAACATCATTTCATCGTAAGAGCCGAGAGCGCGCCCCAACCCGCCGGCCATCCAGGTTTCGAGGAATACTGCAAGGCCTTCCCGGTACCATCGGGAGGAATACGTTCGCGGTGTCGTAAGGTAGCTGTAGATCATCGTCAGCGGGTTTTCGGCGATCGGTGACACCTTACCCGAAAAAATGGACCGGAACATCCTGTCGCTCTTGTCGGATTTGTCGAGGGAGACGACATGGGCAAGTTCATGGTTCATCACCCAGCTCATGCGCTCGTTCGCCGGCAGCGTCTCATACGCGTAGCTGAACGGGGCGATGCCCACATCGACAAGGTTATGGGGAATCGTCCCGGCAGCGCCGTTTCCAAAATCCCCAAAATCTTCCAGGAGAACTGTCACCGGTTCGGTCGGTTGCCAGTGGAAGAGCTGCTCGTGAAACCGAAGGCCGTTTTCAAAGCACCGGGCGACGTGCGGCACCAGGTAGCCGTAAGACTTGTCGTAATAAATGAGTGTGAGGTTCTTCGTCTGAAGCGTATAGAGTGATTGAGCGGGGGCGGCTATGAATGACCCTGCCACGACGAGGAGGATCCCGATTCCTTTTTTCATTGGCATCGCAAGTTTTTATTCGGCGGCAAGGATGTTCTGTCACTTCCCCGAGGATGGTGCATTTCTTGACGGTTATTCAGGAAGGGCAAAAACGGTAGCCCAAGAATGCAATTCTTTGGTCAAAAAGGCAAGCCGATTTTAGAGCAAAACAGGGGGTTTTGTTCCAGGAAAATATGCGGTGGGGGGATAAAATGACGAGGGGAAGAGCGGGCCTTGCGCAGGCTGTTCTTCCCCTTGCTGTATAACCTTTAACTGCTCCTGTTACTCGTTTCCGCGCATCGCGTCCTTCAGTTCACCACCCTTGAGCGCGTCACGCAACGCAGAGCTTGCCATGGCGTCACGAAGTTCAGAGCTCGCAAGAGCGTCGCGCATTTCAGCCGTCGCAAGGGCATCACGCATTTCAGCGCTTGCCAGGGCATCGCGGAGTTCCGAACTTGCGAGGGCCTGTCGGACTTCGGAGCTCGTCAACGCCTGACGGACTTCCGCACTCGCCAGAGCATCGCGCATTGCAGAACTCGCCATCGCATCACGCATTTCAGCGCTCGCGAGAGCATCGCGCATCTCAGCACTTGCCAACGCGCTGCGCATTTCAGCACTCGCCAGGGCCTGTCGGACTTCAGCGCTGGACAACGCATTCCGAACCTCGGCGCTTGACAGGGCGTTCCGAACTTCAGCACTCTTGAGCGCCTGTCGTGCTTCCGAACTCTTCAAGGCATCGCGGAGCTCGGCGCTTGACAGGGCGTTCCGGACTTCTGCACTCGCCAGAGCCTGACGAACTTCTGCACTCGCTAATGCCTGCCGCACTTCGGCACTTGCCAGAGCGTTGCGGACCTGAGCACTCGCCAGGGCGTCACGCACCTGAGCGCTTGCCAGAGCGTCGCGAACCTGGGCGCTTGCCAACGCGTTGCGAACCTGGGCATCGGCCAGGGCATTACGCAGGGCTGCGCTCGAGAATGCATCGCGGAGTTCAGCACTGGCAAACAGCTGCCACATGGCCGCGTTCGTAAGGTTGTTTTGGAACGTCTCGGTCCTGATCAGCTTCTGAAACTTGTCGTTTTGCAGCAGCTTCTGAAATGTGTCGTTCTTCAGAATGACGTCTTTGTCCGTCATCTGACCAGCGCGGTACTTTTTCGCAGCGCCGATGGTCCCCTCGGCACCCTCCTCAGTTGGCGGAGGATAGAGGTGGGAGAAATACACTACTGCGGCGATCGCAACAACCGCCCCTCCAAGAACCCATGCACCCTTCCTGGACTGGAAGAAATTTTTGTTTTCCATCGCAACCTCCTTGTTGATGAATGAGAAAAAACGATTAAGAGTTTCTATCGTGTTGAACAACAGAGTGGGTTTCGTCGGTTGAATTGCTGACCGCTTCTGAATTTGCTGTATTCCCTCAAGAATGCTGCCGCGGAGGTGACGGGGAGGCTCGACGGAGCCGGCATGACTCAGCTCGTTAGCGAGCCCACGGAGGTTCTCAAACAACTCGCGGGCCTCAGGGCTGGTTCCCATGAAACTCTTGAGCTCGGCGCTCTCTGCCGGGGAATTTGCTCCGTCGATTTCTTTGTTGATGAGTTCCTGATATCGTTCGCTGATCATGGATGCCGTTCCTTCTGGAGGAGACCCCGCAGGGATTTACGTGCAGAAAAAAGTCTTGATTTTACGGTTTTCTCCGGGAGGTCGAGGATAAATCCGATTTCCCTGTAGGAGAGATTCTGAAAATGGCAAAGGACCACCACGATTCGTTGGTCAACTGTCAGTCCCATGAGCGCCTTTTGCACTGTTTCCTGGAGCTCTGATTCATGGACTGATTCATCGGGTGATTTCTCATTTGATTCCAGGTCATCAGAGAGCGAATCAAGCTGTTTTCTTGACTTGACAAAATTCAGCGATTCGTTGGTCGCGATTCGATAGATCCAACTAAAGAATTTGAACTGCGAATTGAAGCTCTGGAG
>JBARRO010000180.1:0-25608 GCA_049644265.1 Bacteroidota bacterium | reverse complement strand
GAGCCTGAGAGAGCATCACTATGAAATTGGCCTTCGCGCTCGGAATTCTGACCTTCATCGTCATCGCATCGCCAGACCCCGGAGTAACTCAGGACAAGGGTCACAAGGCCAAGTCGACACTCACATTCACTTCGGCTGTCGGCCCGATCATCAAGAAATATTGCCTTCCATGCCATCTTGAAGAAAACGAAAACCCGAGCGGACTTGCCCTGGATGACTACGAACGGCTCCTGAAAGGCGGGAACCACGGGAACACGGTTGTTCCGGGAAAGCCGAAAGAGAGCAACCTGTATTTGAAGTTGACGCCGACTCCCCCGTTTGGCAAGCAAATGGCACGGAACAAGAAGAAGTTGACAGACGAAGAAGTGAAAACGATTTACGACTGGATTGAGGACGGGGCTAAGAAGTAACACCTGTCCAGGGATGGGTGGACCTACTCCACTTTTTCTACCTTGATCGTGTTTGTAGAACCTTTCGTCATAAGCGGTATCCCCGCCGTATACACCACATAATCTCCCTTCTCAACGTACCCGTAGCGCTTCATTTCATTATTGATCCGCTGGAACGCTTCGTCGGTACTGCCGACGAAATCCGGAACGACAATTCCCCGCACTCCCCAGATAAGGTTCAACCTCCGGAGAATCTTCTCGCGGCCAGTAATGGCGATGATTCGCGCGGCCGGCCTGTACTTGGCGATGTTCATTGCGCTGAATCCCGAGAACGTGATCGGCACAATCGCTTTTGCATGTATTTGCCTTGCGATGACGCACGCAGCCCTGCCGATGCCGTCGGAGATGACGCGCTCCATCGCCGAATCAACTGGAAAGTCGATATCCAGACGTTCGCGATGCTGCTCTTCGGCCTTTCGGATAATCTTGTCCATGGTATTCACGGATTCGATCGGATATTTCCCGACCGAAGTCTCCGCGCTGAGCATCACGGCATCAGCGCCATCGAGAACGGCATTCGCTACGTCGTTCGCTTCGGCACGCGTCGGACGAGGGCTTTCGATCATCGATTCAAGCATCTGCGTGGCAATGATGACGGGAACCCCGGCTTCGTTGCATTTTCGGACAATCATTTTTTGAACGACGGGCACGTCCTCCGTCGGCATTTCAACACCCAAGTCACCACGGGCAACCATGACAACGTCGGCCTCCTTGATAATGGAATCGATCGCGTCAACCGCTTCCGCCTTTTCGATTTTTGCGACCACCGGGACCCTCTTTCCCTTTGGACCTTTCTTGATGATGATTTCCCGGAGTTGCCGAATATCGTCCGCTGATCTCACGAAAGAAAGCGCCACGTAGTCGATGTCGTTAGCCAGGCCGAATTCAAGGTCATCAATATCCTTCTCGGTAAACGACGGAACACTGATCTTCACGCCAGGTAGGTTCATTCCCTTCTTTTCAGACAGAATTCCTCCATTCACGACGGTACAAATAACATCGGTATTCGTCTTGGCAATGACAGTGAATTTCATCTTCCCGTCATCGACAAGAATCGTATCCCCAATATTCACGTCCTTTGGAAGAAAATGATAGGTGGTCGAGACGCGTTGCTCATCGCCCGGGACATCGTCCACCGTAAACGTGAACGATGCACCAGTCTTCAGTTCCACTTTCTTTGCCGCAAGGACTCCGGTACGAATCTTTGGCCCGCTGAGATCCTGAAGCAAGGTGATATATTCTCCCGTCATCCTGCTTGCTTCCTTGACGTTCTCGATAACCCGGAGATGCTCTTCATGGGTGCCGTGGGAGAAATTCATACGCACAACATCCATCCCGGCGGCAATCAGCTTGACAAGAACATCGACGCTCTGAGAAGCGGGCCCGATCGTGCAGAGGATCTTGGTGTTGCCAACGATGCTTGTGCGTGTCATTGCGGGATCTTTCTTTTCTGTTGAAGTTGATGGACAAGCTCCGACACAATCTCCCCTGCCTTGCCACGGATGGATTCATCGACCCGGGAAGAAAGGTCGGTGTCTTCTGTGTTGATTTCAACCACGTAGGCCCCCGATTTCCGCGCAGTCAACGGTAGAGCGGCGGCCGGATAAACCACTGCTGACGTACCGATGGACAGAAACAGCTCGCAGGTGGAAGCTGCACGTTCGGCGTGAAGGAACACTTCTTCCGGGAGCATTTCTCCAAACCAAACCACATCGGGCCGAAGAAGTCCACCGCACTGAGAGCAGCGGGGCACCTTGTTCTTTTCGTCCACCTTGACTTCCGCTGCAAACGCCCCGCAGTTCATGCAGTAGCTGCGTTCAATATTGCCATGAAGTTCCAGCACGTTCCGGCTGCCCGCCCTTCGGTGCAGATTATCCACATTCTGCGTCACCAGAGTGAAATTGTTCACTATTCCTTCAAGCTGCACCAGAGCATGATGCGCACGATTCGGTGAGACATTGCTCATCACTTTTTTCCGGTAGTTGTACCATTCCCATACCAGTTCCGGGTTTCGGATAAACGCGTCCAGGTTCGCCAGTTCCTCCGGCTTGAATTTCGACCATAGTCCCTCTGCTCCTCTGAATGTAGGCACTCCACTCTCGGCTGAAATCCCGGCACCCGTAAGAACACACACGGACTCGACCGCTTCGAGAACTGAATTCAGAGAGGCTGAAAACGTCATTATTCGGGATGCAGCGTGAGGACATCGCTGCAGGTTTGCTCGATTTTGGATCGCGTCATGATGGTGGTTCTATATCCTCCATTGAGCCACAATCCGACCTGATCCTGATAGTGTCGGTTGAACACATGACCCGACTGACCCGGAGGCGTCACTGCCCGGTTGTTGTCGGGATTTGAAAGATCAAATATCTGCCTCGTGGAGGCTCCTACCGTATTGACAAACGGATTGGCAAGACGGAATTCACCCACGCACACCGTGGAGTGCGATCCTCCCACCGAAAAAGGTCCGACGTTAAAGATCGGTTTCAGAAGCTCATTTCCTCCAAAGACGTGGCCGAATGTAAGTTTGTGCAGTCTTCCCCACCGCCACTCTTTCAGCTCGCCTCCCAGCGAGAGCTTGAGTTCATGGAGAGCTTCCCCCAAACTCAGCCGGACAATGTCGTCACGAGTCTCGTGTTGCGGTGTGCTGATGTTGTCAAACCACGTCGATACACTGTCTTCCAGCAGCCGCGTCGTCACGGTCATGGGAACGCTTGAGAGTGTGTCATACAGTCCTAACACTTCGTCCCCCATCTCGTCACGAAACGTGTTCCGTATGATATTCAGGAACGTTGCCTGAAACAATGTGGTCGAGATATCATCCGGACGCATTTCGAAATTCCAATTGCGGAAATACGAAAGTGCCGTCTCGATTTCTTTGTCCCGGACTTCCCTCCCTTCAAATGCGTGAAGGATCACGGGGACAACTTGTCGCGCATGCGGAGAGAAAAGATCCATCTGAAGGCGTTGGAAATCCTCGAGTGTAAACTTCTCCGGCCCCTGCAGAAGCTCGACAATCCGCTCGGCGCGCCAGGGAGGCTCCCAGAGATTGGAGATATGATAAGGATAACTGTCGTCGACAATCTTGTTGTTTGCCGTTACGAGAAAGCCCGAAGGAGGATTGAACTGTTTGGGCATGTCGCGAAACGGTACGAATCCCTGCCAATCATAGGCGTCAGTCCAACCCGGATACGGCAAGGTCGCGCCTTTGGATTTCCGGATGGGAAGCTTGCCGCCTGTGTAGTACCCGATATTGCCGTCGACGTCGGCATAGACAAAGTTCTGCGCCGGAGCTGCAAAATTCTGGAGTGCTTCTTGAAACTGCTGCCACGTCGATGCGCGATTCATCAGGAGAAACGTTCGCGCCTCATTGGAGATTTCGTGTCCGACCCAACGCATGGAAAGAAGGTAACGGGAGAACTGGGCGGAGGACTCCATTTTGTTGATGATAGGACCCCGATGAGTGGAATAAACCGAGAGCAGCACAGGGAGAGCGTCTTTCACCATGATTGTGTCCACACGCTCAACGACGGGTCGCCATGCATTGTTGAAGCGGTAGCGAGTGGGATGTTGCGCAGAATCCACATCCTCAATATAGAAATCCTCATCATCCATCATGGCGTTGGTCAAACCCCACGCAATATGTTGATTCCTTCCGATAACAACGAATGGAACGCCGGGTATCGTTGCTCCCATGACATCCAGATTCGGTGCAAGCATATGAAGCTCAAACCACCGTCCGGGGGTCGTGAGTACAAGATGGGGATCATTTGCCAGAATCGGTTTCCCTGTTGCCGACTTTGAGCCTGAGACAACCCATGCGTTACTCCCCGACTGGAGGTCTTCAATGCCCATGAGAGAACGGTATGACCGGTCGGCATCGAGCAATTGCATTGCCATGGGAGTCACGTTCCCGCCTTTCAGCTCAGGGGGGACGATCACGGGAGCGTCTTTCGGCCACTCAGGAAATATCTCCCGCGCTTTTTCCTCCCCAAACCGCTCCACCAGGACTCCAAGCAGGATGTCGACCCATCGGGAGAAATTGAGCTCCCATGCCATCAGACGACTTACCAGAAGGGAATGCCGGATATCCCATTCTTCCGGCTCTATTCCAAGCATATCGAACTCAACCGGATAACGTCCCTTGTTGGAACGAATAAAGCTATTTACCCCGTCTGCGTAGGCCTGGAGCGCATCCCTGGTTTCCGGATCGATGGTCTCAAGCAGCCGATCTGTTAGCCCCCATAGACCGAGCGTGCGAAACATCTTATCCGTTTTCAATGCTGGTGGCCCCAGTACCTCAGACAGTCTTCCCATGCCGGCCCTTCGGATCAGCTCCATTTGCCAAAGTCGCTCCTGGGCATGGACAAAACCCACCGCAAAATATGCATCGTGGTCCGATTCTGCGACAAGATGCGGGACACCGAATTCATCGCGATAGATCTTGACGTCGTGCTGCAATCCTGAAAGAGATAGGGAGCCGCCAACTTTGGGGAAGGACTTTGTAACGAGATAGTAAGCGACAATGATTGACGTGAGGACAACAAAAACGAACGTCACGCCGACACCGACGAGGATCTTTGCTCTCAAAGACATGAGATGTGTGAAGTGGAGGAATAAAAAATCCGCCCCGAGATCAGGGCGGATTCAATGTAAAGAATCTTCGAGGGTGTTGCAACTAAGTCTAGAACCGGTATTGAAGACTGACATTCAGAGTGCTGCTCTTGACAAGCTCGCTTGTTCTCGACGGTGTGGCAAAATTGTCAAGATAATAATTGTCGCGGAATGTCTTCCATGAGCCGAGTGAATATGCAGAGTTGATCGAAGTGTTCTCGTCGAGCACGACACCAATTCCTGTAGTGAAGTAAATCTGGTCGAAATCCTTCGGATCGTTTTTGTAGGGTGAAGGGATCCATGCTGCACCGGCACGTAATCGCAGTCCCAGGTCCCAAAGTGTCAGTTCGGCTCCCCCTCTCAGATTCGTCGTCTCCCGGAAAATCGAGTTTTTGATACGCCGATTTTCCGCAAGGAGATCGGAATTTTCCGACTCGAACTTCATCTCGGTCCAGTCTGTGTATTCTGCATCGCCTGCCAGAACCAGCCAGTCAAAAAGCTGGAAGGAAGCGCCACCGCTCAGAACATAAGGGGTCTGAACCTTGTAACGCGTGGAATTTTCAAATCGAATACTGTACCGATCCACAATGCCCGTGGAGGGATTGGGGTCAAACTGGCTCCGGCCTTCATCGCTGAACGTTTCAGAGATTTCGTACACCGTGGGCGTTCGAACCGAGACTCCAAGTCTGTATAAACCCGGTTTCCTGAATACCAAGCCGAAGAGTGCGTTGAAGCCGTTCAATTCACTCTTGATCGTGCTCTCATAAGAGAATTGATCGAAATCACTCATTTTGCTGCTTGAACTACGGTAGATGTTGCCGGGATCGCTCTCAACAAACTGTCGGTCGTAGGAGTATGTTCCGTTGAGAAAATTGAGCGAAATCCCAACGGAAAGGTTTTTCGCAATGTCGATTCCACCTCCAATTGACCATGCGTTCATCCCGCCTCCCTCCTGGATTGATCCAGACTGTTGCACGCTATCCGTGACAAGTGGAAGCAAGTACCTCCCGGAGGTATCAAGGTCAGCCAGATAGAGCTGATACGGAATATTGTCCCTCAGGAAATTGTCAGCATCCGAAGAAGACATACTGTATAAATCAGTTGCGGGAGCCATGGAGGGGACAATGGAGTTGGCCGCGTTGAATCCGTTGAACGACGCGCTCGAGGTGTAATCGGCAATCCTCCCAAACGCTGCACCAAGCGTGAGGCTTCCCCGGACAGTCGGCACCGCATAAATAAGTCCAAGATTGTTGAGACTGGTAGTATTATTGCTCGACGAGGTCGTAACACCCAAATACGAAACATCGTTGCCGTACCCGACACGACCGAACCCGACCGTGAATTCATGACTTCTTAACAAGGCAAGCCCTGCAGGGTTTGAAAACAAAGCGGAATAATCATCTGCGAATCCCACCGTAGTGTTTGCCATCCCTGATGAACGGGCCCCGACATTGAGATTGAACTGGGAAAATCTGAGGGCATCTTCCGCGAATTGCGCCTGTGCCCAACCGGCCAGACAGCCAAGAAGAACCGCGAGAAAGAGGAGTCGGTGGTGTGAGATTCTTGTTTTCATGACATACCTTCGTTTTTCTGGTTTGCTCTTGTTACCTCGAACGTGTGGCACCGCTACTTCTATTGGTCCCGCCAGACGATGACGGAGCCGGGCTCGGCCGAGACGATGGGGCTGAAGAACTCGGCGCAGGCGGAGGCGAGCTCTGACGCACAGATCCACCGCGTGTTGGAGATTCATTTCCACCCCTGGAATAACCGCTGCCACGGGATGAACGCTCAGGACTTCTGGTCGTACTACCCGGCGAGACTTCGAACCGGTGGGCAGGACGGCTTGTCGCTGTACCACGCGAAGGTGTTCGACTCGTGGTGCGAGCGCTCGGCGTGCGCCCGTAGGAAGGAGTGGTTCCCCTGGTTCCTGCGTCAGTGCGAACAGTGGTGCCGGCTCTGCCGGCTGCGGTGGGAGTATACGTTGAGCCTGTCGAGGTTCGGATGTTTCCCCCATCCCTCCGGTCGGTGGAGCCCGTCCGCCGTACGCCTGAGTTTCTTGTCCGCGTTGTGGCACCGGAATAGTCGCCATACCCATAGGCGTAAGCCGGAGTGTAATATCCGTAGTAGGGAGAGTAATAATGGTAGTAAGAATAGTACGGGAACCGATAAGCAACGAACGGGGTTCCGCAAATCCATGGATCATACAATGCGGGATAATAATCGTAGTACCACGGATCGTAATATCCAACGGTCGCCCAGGATGGATAGTAATAGAATAGCCCTACATGATTCCGGGGAACCCATCGATAGTACGGGTCATCTTCGCGACCATATTCCTGTGTAGTCGAATCTCCCTCCTGGTAAGAATCCGCATTGGATTGTCTGTACGATGGTTCGTCATCCGGAACTGTCGTGACCTGCGTATAACATCCCGCGAGGACGAATGCGAGAATTCCTGCCAATGGGAGAAGAACTTGAAGTTTGTTGGAGTTTTTCATGGCGACCTCATTCGAGTGATCTGCCGGTTTTGCTGCAATTCCGGTGCCACCACCGTATATGACGAGGGCCTGAATTCAGCGTGAATTCGCCAAACTCAGGCCCTCAGAATTGACAAAACTCGGCAAATGTCTACAGAATTAACCGAATCTGTCCTTGACGAGGCACATCAAAACGACCCTATGTAATCGATTTGGAGGGTCCGGTTCCCGATCGAAACGTTCTGCTGGTTCTTGACAACGTTCTTGAGGTCAAATCCAACGATGAGGCCCTTTCCCCATGACCACCGAAATGCGAAGTTGAGATACCCTTTCCCCTCTCCGACGACCAGATTATCATTCGTGGCAAAATCATATTCGGCGAGAATCGAAATGTCCTTCCCGATCGATTTCTCGATGCCTGCATAGAAATTCAGATCCTTGTCCCCATCCTGACGTTCCATGGAAAGATTCAATCCGCCGTGGAAGCTCAGGTTTCCCAAAAACAAGTAGTTCTTGCTTGCGGCCACATAGGCACCTGGGGATTTTATTGTATATCGCTTGAGTGTATCAGCCGGGAGATAGGACTCCTTTCCCTGCGAATCGAATCCCAATGCCAGGGCGGGCATTGTTGAGCTTTCATTCAACAGGCGAAGCTTCGCATTGACCCCCGGGAATGGATTCATCGTTATCTTCTGGTGCCCGATGATATTTGTCCCGCCGTAGGAAATGCCGAAGCTGAATTGATCAAACAATCCGACGGACACACCTACAAGAACTCCACCTTCCTGGAAGAAATCCGACGACACAAGGTATGCGCCGCGTTTCAACAAACCCGCACTGGGTTTATCGATGATCATCGTTGGTTCCACGGTTGCTCCTTCACCAACGTAGCTTTGGGCCCGAGCCACAGTTGCTGACAGAATTCCAAAAAGAAGAAGCGCAACAGCGGTATGGATTGTTTTCACGTATTCTCCTTTGCCATTCATGATAGAAAAGACTAGAGATCCTCCTCGCCAAATGTTTTCTTCACGCTTTTCGGTAATTCAACCGTGGGAGGTTTTAAAGGATGCAGGGGAAGAAGTTTGTCCTTGAGGGAACTGGGGCTATTTTCTTTCCGCACGATGCGGAATCCTTCGTCCGCCGACTGGAAAGGGCCACTTTCTGACGAGGGAACAGGAACAAACGGCAACGTGTGTGCTCGTTCTCCGGTTGGAAGAGAGATCGGGTTCACCGGGGGATTCAGTTTCATCAACAGGCTGACCATTTCCCTCCCTTCCTTGATTAAATCTTCTTCGGAGTAGGTCATCACCTGGTTCTCCCGGACGAAGAACTCTCCGTTAATCATGACGTCACTCACATGATGAGAGGAGAGGGCAGAAAGAAGAACTCGAAGGACACTCGCAGGGCTTTCAGACTCCAGGAATGTCTGAAGACGCACATCTTTCGCGTCCACAAACGTGATGTCTGCTTTCTTCCCGACTTCGAGGGAGCCCACATCCTGGCTCATCCCGATGGCACGGGCTGCATTGACCGTATGCATGTTCAGCAGCTCGTACGGCCTTGGCATTGGAACACCGAGAACTTGTGCTATTGCGACAAACTGTCGGATGTTCTCGAACGGATCTGTTGACCCCCAGTCGCTGCCCAGCGCTATCGGAATCCTGTTTGCAAGCAGCTCGCGGATTGCAGGGAGATCAGCTTCTTTCTGCAGCGTTGAACGCGGGGAGAGAATCACTGTCGTCCCTGATTTTGCAAGGGTCTCAACGTCTCCCGGTTCCATAAAGGCAAGTTGCGTCAGAAGATGGGCGTATTCAAGGACGTGAAACTCTGCAAGAACTTGAACGACGCTTTTGCGAAAATTCTTCTTGAGAGCCTCATGGCCTCGTCGGGTCTCTCCATAATGAATGACGAGAGGCCATTGTTGATCACGCGCGAGCCGCAAAGTCGTTTGCAGGTTGTAGAGTGTCAGATCATCTTCCGAAGGCATTCCCATCATGAAACGGACAGAGGGATGACGCAGCGATTTCGCCCGTTCGACCTGGTCTCCGTTGTGGACACCAATGAGACCGCGCAGATCAGCACGTCGCATGGACTCAAACGCTGCAACGACATGCCCTTCCAGACCATCCAGCCCATGTTCCACAAGAGTTGTGATCCCGGATTTCAATGCCGAAAAATACGCGACGCGATAGAGCTTCTGAAGCTCAGTGACCGAAGAATGTTGCGATACGTGCTCGAGAATACTGCGGACTCCCGGTTCCTTGTTCCATCGGATGAATGGATGGAGTGCCGTAAACAATTGCAGGATGGCCGACTCCCCATGGTAGTGGGCGTCGATAAATCCGGGGAACAATACTTTGCCCTCGGCATCGATCACCTCGGCTGTGGGAAGAATCGACTTCAGTACTTCAGAGCGATTGCTGATTTCCGCGATTCTGTCACCTTTGACAAGGATGGAGAACCTGCCCGCCTGATTCCGTGCATCGGAAGTAAAGAGGAAGCCGTTTTCTATTATTTTGGTCGTTTCCGGCATGAAATCACGTTAACGGGATATCGCAATGAGCCGTCGAAGACTCAGCTTATTCTCTTCCAGGTCGTTTGTTCTTTCTTGTCTTCCAGGACAATACCCAGCTTCTTGAGGCCATCCCGGATGACATCTGAAACAGGCCATAGCTTCTGTTTTCGTACTTCATTCCTCACATCGATGAGAAGCTGCATCAACCCCACTTCGCCTGGTCCGTTTGCAGATTGCCCCACCCGAACCCGATCAGGAATGATGCCGAGGACCGATCCGCCCAGGTCCTTGAAAACCTGAAGAATGCGATCGAGTGAATCGGCCGTAAACTTCTTCTCAGAAGCCAACATTTGGTTCACCTCGCGGCTGAGATCAAAGAGGACAGCGAGAGCCTGAGGAGTGTTAAAATCGTCATCCATGGCCTGGAGGATCTTCTTCCTGAACGATTCCGAATCCAGCGGAATTGGCTCTTTTCTTGATTCTTCGGCAGCTCTTAAGACATCAGACTGAAGGTTGTCGACAGTGTTGAGGAGTTTCTCCAATCCTGCCTTCGCACCACCAAGTGCACTTTCACTGAAATCCAGCGTGCTACGGTAATGACTCTGGAGGATGAACATCCGAACCACCAACGGATCATAGTTCCTGAAGGCATCCTTGAGTGTGATAAAGTTGCCCAACGATTTCGACATTTTTTGGCCGTTGATCGTCACAAGGTTGTTGTGGATCCAATACCGGGCAAACGGCTTTCCCGTCGCGCATTCGCTTTGGGCTATTTCACATTCGTGGTGGGGAAACTGATTGTCGAGTCCGCCGCCGTGGATGTCAAATGTCTCTCCAAGATACTTCATGGACATCGCGGAGCACTCGACATGCCAGCCCGGGAATCCAACTCCCCAGGGGCTTTGCCATCGCATGATGTGCTCGGGTTCCGCTCTTTTCCAGAGCGCAAAATCCTCAGGATTCTTCTTCTCGGTCCGTACTTCCACGCGAGTTCCACCCACTGATTCATCGATGGTTCTTCCTGAAAGCTTCCCGTATTCCTTGTATTTTCGGACGTTGAAGTACACCGATCCGTTCACCTCGTAGGCAAACCCTTTGTCAATCAGCGTTTTCACAATCTCTATTTGCTCAATGATATGGCCAGACGCTCTGGGAGAAATATCCGGACGGATAATCCCGAGCGCGTCCATGTCTGCGAAATAACTTCGCGTGATGGTCTCGGCAATCTGCATCGGGTGGATCTTTTCGATCTTCGATTGCTTCAACATTCGGTCTTCGCCGTCATCGAGCAAATGGCCGACATCCGTAATGTTCTGCACATAGAGGACGTGGAATCCCAGAAAGCGCAGATACCGGACAACAATATCAAAGGAAACGTAACTCTTGGCATGACCGACGTGGGAATCGCTGTAGACTGTCGGCCCACAGACGTACATGCCGACAAATCCAGGACGGAGCGGAACGAATTCCTCCTTTTTTCGGCTGAGGCTGTTATAGATCTGCAGAGGCATTGGTTTTGTCTGTGCTTAGCGTTTCCAATCTCACTTTAGTCCCATCAGTTCTCTCGCTCCCTCCAAACCCGCTTCTGTCACTTCGGCGCCACTCATCAGTTTCGCCACTTCTTCGACCCGATCTTTGAGGCCGAGCTTTCGCAACGACGTAGAGGTCCGATCCTTGCGTTCCACCTTTTCAACAACAAAATGGCAATCTGCCAATCCCGCGATTTGCGGCACGTGGGTAATAGCAACGATCTGGTGGAATCCGGAGAGATTCTTCAGGCTTCTCCCGACGGCCTGTGCAATACGGCCGCTGATGCCGACGTCAATTTCATCAAACACGAGCAGGGGAAGCCGCTCGGACTTGGCGAGGATTGTTTTGAGAGCCAGCATGATACGAGAAACTTCACCCCCGGAGGCCACTCTGACAAGAGGTTTCAGTTCCTCCCCCGTATTGGTGGAAAGGAGGAATTCCACGAAATCGACACCGGCCGGAGTGGCTTCAAGCGCTTCCCGCCCAAACGTCACATAGATATTTTCAGACGCTCTGGCTCCGTTGGATTTGCCGGCCTGTCGGTTTTCGAGTGCGACGTCAAACTGCGCGTTCGGGATGCCAAGCTTTGCAAGCTCTGCTACAACCAACTTTGAAATCTTCCCGACAAGCTCCCTTCGTTTCGCAGAAAGCCTTTGCGCCGCCGAGGAGCAACGCTTTCTCTCAGCTTCGATCAAATCCTGAAGCTTTTGGAGTTCGCTTTCGAAGTTTTCTGCGATCGCAAACTCCCTCCCAATCCTTTCCCGGTGCTGGATAATCGCATCGACCGATCCGCCATATTTTTTTTTGAGCAAGGCGAGATTGCCCAAACGATCTCGAATCTGTTCCAGGCGTTCGGGGTTGAACTCAATCTTTGAGTTGTATTTTTGGATGAACTTGGTGAGCTCATCGATGATAACAGCCGCCGTCGCACATTCCTTTTGGGGATCTTCAAAGGACTTGTCAATCGTCGCGAGGTCCTGAAGCTGATTCCGGGCTTTTACGAGGAGGTCATATGCCGCGTTTTCACCTTCGTACAGCAGCTGATAGAGCATGGAGGTCGCCTCGAAGAGGCTTTCGGAGTTCTCGAGGATCTTCAGTTCTCCCGAGAGGCTCTCCTCCTCGCCTGCCTGCGGAGACAGGGCATCAATCTCTTTGATCTGGAATTCGTAAAGATCCCGCCGTTCCTTCAGCTCAAGCTCTTTTCTACGCAACTCATCAAGGTCATGAAATATCAGGGAGAGGCGGTTGTAGGACTCGCTGTACTCGCTGCGCAGTCCTCCAAGTCCGCCGAAGTCGTCCAACAAGTCGAGATGCGTTTCGGCGCGCAGCAGCGACTGGTGTTCGTGCTGTCCATGCAAATCGACAAGAAGGTCCCCCACGGCTTTCAGGAGGCTAAGCTGAACGGGGGAGTCGTTGATAAAGCAGCGGGATTGGCCTTTTGAAGACACTTCCCTGCGAAGGATGAGATCCTGCTCTGCCTCGATCCCGTTCTCCTGCAGCAGCGTCTTCGCTTTTTCGCTGTCGGAAAGTCCAAATACACCCTCCACGACGGCTTTTTCCACACCCCTGCGCACTTCATCCGAGCTCGCTCTTTCGCCCAGTACGAGGCTCAGAGCATCGATAATGATCGATTTTCCCGCACCAGTCTCACCGGTCAGGATATTCAGACCGCGCTCAAAAGATACCTCGATGGATTCGATGAGAGCGTAGTTCTTTATCGCGAGGGATTTGAGCATACGGATTTGCTCAAATGTAACGAAAAAATCTGCAATTTCAATGAGGTGTAAGAAGTCGGTTACTTCAGTTGCGGCTGGGGGACACGAGTGGTGGAAGGTCAAAGAAATGGAGCTCGGGGATATCGCCTATGGCACCATGGTAGAACGCGAACCTGATGAACTCCGACAGACTCTCCTTTTCCGTGTCGCCGAAATCGTAAGAGAAGGACGAAAGGTACTTCACAGCCTCTTTGGAATTCAACCGGAGGACGTTGGCGTAGTCCTCGGCGATTTTGTTTCGGATCGGAATTCCCTGTTGTTTCGAGTCAACGATCCCCCGAATTTCCGCTCCCGTTGTTTCCTCTTCTCTTCCCACCCAGAAACCGTGGATGTAGGGAAGGCCCGTCAGGTCATTCCATTCCTCGACGAGGTCGAGGGAAAACCCGGATTGCCGGGATTGAGACACCGGGAGGTAATTGACAACCAGGGCGGCATCCGCTTTTGCGAGCATAGAGGGCACATCGGGAAGTGAAGGAATGAACTGGAGCTCGCTTTGCTCCCCCGACGAAGTCCGAAATTTCTCAAGGATCACTAATTTTGCGAGGAAAATCTCCGTAGTTGCACGAATATCGACGGCCAGCGTCCTGATATCCCTGGCATCCGTTTTCACGAACAATTGGATGGTATCAGTGCGGGTGGAGGAGGAAACGGCGACATTGGGCACGAGGCAGTATTCTGCCCCGTGGCGAGCGTAGTCGACGGGAGATAAAAAAGCGTTCCGAATTTCTTCGGAACGCCGGGCGTACTTCAATGCATTTTTTGCGGGAATGTCAGTAACGAGTTCGAACGGCGAATCCGGTTTTTCCAAACCGAAGAGGAGCGGCTTGAGGTACAGCGCATCAGGAACCGCCAGCCGGGACTTCATCGACCTCTAGGCATTCGTTTTCTGAGCGACCGCTTTGGAGGCAAGGCGACGCAGGTAATACAGCTTTGCGCGACGCACATTTCCTTCCTTGATCTTCTCGATCTTTGCAATCCGGGGAGAGTGCAAGGGGAAAATCCGCTCGACACCGACACCGTCCGAAATTTTTCGCACAGTGAACGTGGCGTTCAGTCCTGAGCCCCGCATTCCCATGACAAGACCCTGGAACTCCTGGACCCGCTCCTTGTCTCCCTCCTTCACTTTGACATGGACATTGATGGTGTCACCCGGCTTGAACACAGGGATGTCCGTCCTGAGTTGCGTTCCTTCAACAAGCTTTAGTTTATCCATTCGTGTACTCCGTTCAGTCTTTTACCGTTCATGGTGAACAATCAAATCATTCCGCAACCGTTTCGTCCGATCGTTTCGTTGTTCTTCGCGCCAACGTTCGATTTCACGGTGGTTGCCCGAGAGCAGTGGATCCGGGACTTTCATGCCGCGAAAATCCGCAGGCCGCGTATATTGGGGACTCCCCAACAAACCGTCCTGGAATGAATCCGTAAGTGCGGACTCGCCATCATTCAATACGCCGGGGATGAGACGAACCACAGCATCCACGACAACCGCCGCAGCCAGTTCGCCGCCCGTAAGGACATAATCGCCGATCGAAATTTCCCTGGTCGCAAGTGCAAGGCGAACACGCTCATCGACGCCTTTGTAGTGCCCACAAACAAGAATCAGATTCTCTTTGAGCGACAACTCCGTTGCAGCTGCCTGTTCAAACCGGACTCCGTCGGCGGTGAGCAGGATAATCTCCTGGTATGCCCGTTGAGCCTGCAATGCTTCGACGCATTCGAAAATCGGCTCCGGTTTCAGAATCATACCGGCACCCCCGCCGTAGGGGGAGTCGTCTATCGTCTTGTGCTTGTCGTGCGTGTAGTCACGAAGATCGTGGACAAAGATCTGCACGACGCCCTTTTCCTGCGAGCGTTTCAGGATGCTTTCCTGGAGCGGACTTTCGAGCAACTTCGGCAACCCGGATACAATGTCGATTCGCATCAGTCCAGCAATCCTTCAATTTCATGAATCCAGATCTTTTTCTGTGCCACATCGACCTTCTTCACCACCGTCTTCACTGCCGGGATGAGTATCTCTTTTTCGCCCGTCCATACGGACCAGAGGTCGTTTGTTTGAACCCGAAGAACTTCCCGAACCGACCCGACAGATGTCCCGTCTTCCGTTATCACTTCCGCACCGATAATATCGTCGATGAAATACGTTCCGCTCTTCGGGCGGATCGAGTCTTTTTTCTCAATGAACAAGAACTGTTCGCGGAGTGATTCTGCTGCCTCCACGTATTCCACACCTTCCATCGTCATCACAGCGTATTTTGGATCGAATCGGACCGACCGGATCGCCCGTTCTCTGGCCGATTCCGGAGTCGAGCCAATCATCACCGATTTCAACCCTGCCAGCCGCCGCCGGTCCCCCGTGAGGGGGAGTACCCGAACCTCTCCCCGGGTTCCCACCGGTTTGAGGATCTTTGCGATCGCTATGAGATCCTGTCTCGTGTGTCCGTCGCGCCCGGACTGTGAATCATTTTTCACGTACCTGACGAAGCGTCAGCTTGCTGCCGGCGGTGGAGCTGCCGGTGCAACTGGAGCAGCGGCTGTCGCCGAAGCTTCGGCAGGTTTTTCAGCTGCCGCTTTCTTTTTTCGGATCGAGCGACGCGCTCTCCGGTCGGCATCATGCTTGCTCTTCTCGACCTGCTGCATCTGCCATCGCTCCATCACTCTCGCGACAGTAGCTTCATCCTTTCCCTGCCGGGCTAGCGTCCACTTGAGCCAGAATCCGTTCCTGCGGAGCAACGACCGAACCGTATCGGTTGGCTGTGCACCTTTTTTCAGCCAATGTTCGATCCGCAACTCTTTCAGAGACACCGTGACCGGGTGCGTGTTCGGATTGTATTGGCCCAACGCTTCAAGGTATCCGCCGTTCCGTGGCTTTCGAATGTCGGTCGCCACCAACTTGTAAATCGGATACCCCTTCTTCCCTTCCCGTCGTAATCGTATCTTGACCACGATTCTTTACTCCTGTTTGTTTTGAGAGTTGACTATTTCTGCACGGGCAACTGCATATCCCTCAGGGTTCGCCGCATATTTCTACCGCTTAACTTCTTCATCATCTTCTGCATTTCTTCAAATTGCTTCAACAATCGATTGATCTCCTGGACCGTTGTGCCGCTTCCCAAGGCGATCCTGCGACGCCGGCTGCCATTCAAAATCCCGGGCCGGGCACGCTCTTCTGCAGTCATCGACTGAATGATAGCTTCCACACGCGTGAGGCCCTTTTCATCAATTTCTGAATTCGCGGGGAGCTTATTCATCCCGGGGATCATCGCCACGACCTGACTCAACGGACCCATTTTTCTGATTTCCCTGAGCTGGTCGAGAAAATCATCCAGCGTCCACGTGGACTTCCGGATTTTTTCCTCAAGCTTGACCGCCTTTTCCTGGTCGAACGACTGCTGAGCCTTTTCCACCAGGGTGACGATATCGCCCATCCCAAGGATTCGGGAAGCGATACGGTCGGGATGAAACTGTTCCAGAGCATCAAGTTTTTCCCCCAGGCCGACAAACTTGATCGGTTTCTGAACGACCGAACGAATCGACAGCGCCGCACCCCCGCGACTGTCGCCGTCGAGCTTGGTCAATACTATGCCATCGAACTGAAGCCGGTCGTGGAACGCCTTCGCGGTGTTGACGGCATCCTGACCCGTCATGGCGTCCACCACAAAGAGAATCTCCTGTGGCCGGACAGTCTCCTTGACGGATTCGACTTCCTTCATCATCTCCTCGTCCACATGCATTCTTCCCGCAGTGTCGATGATGACGGTGTCGCGTATGTTCTTGCGGGCAAAGTCGACAGAATCCCGAGCGATTTTCACCGCGTCGTTTGTCGACCTGTCCGTGTAGACCGGCACTTCCAGCTGTTTCGCAAGGGAAACAAGCTGATCTATGGCGGCCGGGCGATGAACGTCTGCCGCGACCAGGAGGGGGAGATGCCCTTTTCCCTTCAACAGATTTGCAAGTTTTGCCGCAAACGTCGTCTTGCCCGATCCCTGGAGGCCTGCGATCAAAATAACGGTCGGCGGAATCTGGGACGACGCGATCTCGGCCTTGGTTTCGCCGAGCAGTTTGACCATCTCATCATAGATAATCTTGATGATGAGCTGGCCGGGCGTGATGCTCGCCAGAACTTCCTGACCGACGGCCCGCTGGTGGACGTCGTCGATGAACTGCCTGACGACCTTGTAATTGACGTCCGCGTCAAGCAGGACCCTCCGCACCTCGCGAAGCGACTCCTCGATATTCTGAGGAGTGATCTTCCCTTGCCCACGAAGCTTCTTAAAAACAGCTTCAAGTTTTTGGCTTAAACTTTCGAACATTTCGCTCACATGACAACAAAACTTCCGAAAGCCTCACCGACAACTGTCACGACCATCCGTTGACGGCGGAAGATTTCGGAAGTTCTCTCGTTTTCGAATGATTAAAATAGCGAAAAAACGGGAGGTTTACAAGGCATATTTGCATCCGCAGCCGGGAGGCCAACGGGGTTGTCTCAGGTGAAACGGCCTTAGCTGGCCTGTTTCAACGCCTCCGCTCCGCTGACAATTTCCAGCAATTCTTTCGTTATTCCCGCCTGGCGGGCTTTGTTGTACGAGAGCGTGAGGTCGCGAATGAGTTCCCTGGCATTCTCCGTGGCATTCCCCATCGCGGTCATCCGGGCTCCCTGCTCGGCGGCATTGGACTCGAGGAGCACCCGCCACATCTGGAAGTCGAGGTGTCTCGGCAGGAGGTCGTTCATAATCTCGACACTCGACGGTTCGTAGATGTACTCCACCTGCGTTCGGACTTTTTGGACTTCATCTTCCTTATTCTCCTCGGGCGGGATAGGCAGCAACTGTTCAACGACAATGCGTTGCTGAATAACAGACTTGAATTCGTTGTAGACCACATCAACGCGGTCGAATTCGCCCTTGAGATAGCCTTCCCGTACTTCTCTGACGATGTTTTGGGCATGATTGAACCCGAGACCTCCAAAAATCCCCACATGCTTCGAGTACAGCTCATATCCGCCTTTGTTGAAGAAATCAAACGCTTTCTTACCAACGACCAGGTACTTCAGTCCATGAGGCTCGTCCTGAAGGCTTTCGTAGTGCGTTTTCGCGTGATCAATTGCCGCGCGTATGATATTGCTGTTGAACGCGCCGCATAATCCGCGATCACCCGCTACAACGATGAAGAGCATCCTCTTGGTCTCGCGCGGTTTGAGCAACGGATGGATTCCCGGATCAACATTTCCCGCGAGGTGACGCAGTAACTCGCCCATTTTTCTTGCGTAGGGACGAGCGGCCACGATGGACTCCTGAGCACGCCGGAGTTTCGCAGCAGCCACCATTTTCATTGCCTTGGTGATCTTTTGGGTGTTCCGGACGCCCGTTATTCTGGTCTTTATTTCGCGGAGAGTTGCCACGGGTTACTTCGAACTGGTTCTGAATTTTGAGGCGAATTCCTTCGCGTACGCATGGAGCTTTGAGTCCACGTCCTTCGACAGGTCCTTTTGCTCGGCAATGGTCCCGAGGATATCAGCGTGCTTCATATCCATCATTTCCAAGAATTCCTTTTCAAACCGGCGAACATCCGCGAGGGGGATTTCATCGAGGTAACCGTTTGTTCCGAGGAAGATTGCCACGACCTGTTTCTCAACAGGAACAGGAGCGTATTGATCCTGTTTCAGCAGCTCGACCAGCCGCGACCCCCGGCGCAACGCCTGTTGGGTTGACTTATCGAGGTCGGAGCCGAATTTTGCAAACGCCTCGAGCTCACGGTACTGCGCCAGTTCCAGGCGCAGGCGTCCGGCGACTTTTTTCATCGCCTTAATCTGTGCATTGCCGCCAACCCGCGAAACCGAGATTCCGACGTTGATCGCAGGGCGAACGCCCGCATTGAATAATCCCGGTTCGAGGTAAATCTGGCCGTCGGTGATCGAAATGACGTTTGTCGGAATATACGCTGAAACGTCATTGGCCTGCGTCTCGATGATTGGAAGGGCAGTCAAGCTTCCGCCTCCCAGGTCTTCGCTCAGTTTGGAGGCGCGCTCCAGCAAGCGGGAGTGGAGATAGAATACATCGCCCGGATACGCCTCGCGGCCGGGGGGACGGCGAAGGAGTAACGACATTTGCCGATATGCCTGGGCATGTTTGGACAAATCGTCATAGACGACCAGTGCGTGACGGCCAGTGTCCCGGAAGAACTCCCCGAGCGTTGCTCCTGCGTACGGAGCGATAAACTGCAACGGGGCAGAGTCACTCGCCGTTGCCTGAATGATCGTCGTGTATTCCAGCGCTCCTGCTTCTTCGAATTTCGCCACAACCTGGGCAAGCGTGGAACCCTTCTGTCCGATCGCCACATAAATGCAGTAAACCGGCTTTACCCCTGCCTTTCTCGCTTTTTCCGAATGGGTGTAGCGCTGGTTGATGATCGCGTCGATAGCGACGGCTGTCTTTCCCGTTTGCCGGTCACCGATGATCAGCTCTCTCTGTCCTCTGCCGATCGGAATCATGCCGTCGACTGCCTTGATCCCAGTCTGCAGAGGCTCTTTGACGGGCTGGCGGAAGATCACGCCGAGTGCCTTTCGCTCCAGCGGCAGGAATTTTTCTGTTTTGATCGGTCCTTTTCCGTCCAACGGCTCGCCCAGAGGCGTAATCACGCGACCCAACATTTGCTCGCCGATCGGCACAGATGCAACGCGGCCGGTGCGTTTCACAATGTCGCCTTCCTTGATGTGCGATGCTTCCCCGAAGATCACCGCTCCGACGTTGTCTTCCTCAAGGTTGAGCACCATGCCAAACACATTTCCCGGAAACTCGATAAGCTCGCTCGCCATGACCTTGGAGAGACCGTAGATCCGGGCGATTCCATCCCCGACCTGGAGTACCGTGCCCACATCATAGATGTCCACCTCTTTTTCGAAGCCGGAGAGCTGTCTTCGCAATATTGCAGATACTTCGTCGGGTCTTACTTCTGCCATGGTTATCCTCGTTCGAGAAAAATCAATTTCTTTTGTTAATCCTACTTGATCGTACCTGTCGCGAACCGCTCCCGCAGGAGCTCGAGCTGTCGTTTGACGCTTCCGTCGTACATGGTGTCACCGACGCGCGCAACGAACCCGCCGCGCAGCGTCTTGTCAATGCTGACATCGAGCCGCACCTTCTTTTTCGTGAATCCCGCAAATTTCTTCTCCAGCTGCCCAAGATGTTCTTTGGAGAGGTCCGATGCAGCCCTGACGTTTACGCCGACAATCCCAAGCCTTTCATCCCGAAAGGTGAAAAAGTCTTCAATGATCTGAAGCAGAGCTCCTTCTCTCCCCTTCTCCGCCAGAAGAAGGAGAAACTTGATTGACAACGGATGAAGAGTCTTCTCAAACAGGCCGGACAGGACGGTTTGTTTCTTTTCCCTGGCGATGACGGGGCTTCTCAGGAAGAGGGCAAACTCGCGCGATTCTCTTGCCACGCGGCGAAGATAGGTCATGTCTTCGCTGATGCTGTCGACATTCTTCTCCGCTTCCGCAGTCTCAATCAGCGCTTCCGCATATCGGCGTGCGACCCGCAGCTGCGACATGGTCAGTTCTTCGGAAGCTGATTGATGAAGGTCTCGACGATCTTCTTTTGTTTCCCTGCGTCGAGAGTCTCGTCGAGAATTTTTTCGGCCGCTTTGATCGCCAGGTCTGCCACTTCTGAACGAAGCTGTTGTTTCGCGGATTCGACATTCCGTTGAATTTCCTGGTTTGCCCGGTCCAGCTCCTGCTGCGCCTGACTTCGGGCCTTCGAGACGATTTCGTCTTTCATCTTGTCGGCCAACGCCTTCCCTTCCCGAAGCATCTTTCTGTACTCCTCCTCCGCACGGGCCATATTTTGTTCATTTTGTTTCATCATCTCAGCCGCCTCGGCACGCGCTTTGTCCGCCTCTTCAAGAGCACTCCGAATCTTATCCTCGCGCTCTGTCAGCGCCCGGAGAATCGGCTTCCATGCGTACTTCCCGAGCACGATCACCAGGATGGTGAACGTGACAATGGTCCAGATCGTCAACCCTGGGTTGATTTCAAGCATGATGGCCGACCCTTAGCTTTTTGTCGCGAGAATGATGCAGATGACGAGTGCAAAAAACGTCACACCTTCGATGAGGCCTGCGGCAATCAGCATAGCGGTCCGGACTTTGTCCGCAACCTCCGGCTGACGTCCACTTGCGTCCATCGTAGCGGCGGCGAGTTTTCCGATACCAAATGCGGCACCGAGCACCACCAGGCCTGAACCAATGCCCGCTGCGAAAAATGCCCACTGATGGGCGGCTTGCTTTGCGACTTCGACTGCTTGCTCCATGTGATTCCTCCTGAGAATTGGGTTCGTTGATGACGGTTCGTTTGTTAGGATCCTGCGTGATGCGATTCTTCATGGCCGCTCTGAATACCGAGTCCCATAAACAGCGACGTAAGCATGGTAAAGATGTACGCCTGAAGGAAAGCGACGAACAATTCGAGCATATTGACACCGACCACGAAGAGGACCGGGATCGGGGCGATCACCAAAGTCTGGAACAGAAAGATCAGACTGAGCAGCGAGAGAAGGCTCAAGTGGCCGCCCGTCATGTTGGCAAAAAGACGAATGCAGAGCGCAAACGGTTTTGTAAAGAGTCCGACGATTTCCACCGGGATCATAATGGGCCAGAGAAACCACGGCGTTCCGCCGGTGAGATGCGCAAGATAGTGCTTCAACCCCTGGGAACGAATGGCCGACACCTGGATCATGACAAACGAAATGACGGCCATGCCAGCCGTGACAGCAATATTGCTGGTCGACGTCGCGCCGTAGGGGAACAATCCCATCAAGTTCATGAGGACGATGAAAAAAAACACAGTGAGCAGATACGGAAGGTACTGAAGTCCCGCTTTTCCCATGTTGGGAATAACAACTTCATCCCGCATGAAGATGATGACAGATTCAAGCGCGCTCGCAAATCCCGAAGGGACCAGCGTCTTCCGGTATTTTCTCGCGGAGGAGATTGCCATGACGCAGAGAATCAACGCTGCCAGCACGAGAAAGAATGCGTGCTTGGTCGGAGAAAGGTCGAGGGTCAATCCGGCGACATTGATCGGCGCCAGATGCGGAAGAGCCCAATGACCGAACGGGGTTTGGATCTCATGGGAATCCTGCATATGTTCCAGGAGCACCGTGAATTCAAATTTTCCGCCGTGCTCGGCACCGCCATGGGTCGCCGCCGCAGCAACAGTGTCGGCAATTTCGCGGGCTTGTTGACGGAGCGTGTCGGTTACCGCCCCGGGATCTGCAAAGAAGTGCATCTAGGGTTTGTTCTTGAGAGAGACTTTTTTTTGGAGAAAATAGATTTCCAGCGCAAGGATCAGGATGTAAAATACCATCAAGGAGAACACGAGCGCGGGCTGGTGCATTTCATAAATCCGTATGAGAATCAGGAACGTCGCCCACATCAGCATCAATCGCGCGACCATTCCCCCCAGAATGACATTCAGGAACGTCGTGTTTGACTTCTCGAAGCCGAATTCGATCGCAGCAAACCCGAGCAGAAAATTTACCACACTCATGATTCCGGCGGCAATAATGGCTTTGAGCACTTCCGGTGACGCGAGTATGGATATCGGGAAGGCGGCGGCAATTGCAAGAACGACAAAGCCCGCAAAAACCTTTCCCAGGAACTGCCAGTCGAAGTTCGCCTGTTTCGTCAAGTTATTTCGAGTCCGATTGCTTTGCCAGTTCGTTCGCCGTCTTGACGAACTTGATGAACCCGCCGGCAAAACCGAGCAATCCGCCGATCAACTTTCCATACGGCGATATCAGGTAGCGATCGTCGATCCAGCTTCCGATGAAGAAAAATACGATCACCGCCGCTGCCAGCTGCATCCCCATTCCGAGGAATGGGGCAACAATCCGGAGCGCCCCTTCGGACTTTTTTCCCTTCGGCGATTCGTTATTCTGCGAAGGCTCTGACACATGCCCATCCTGTTCCCCCCGGAGACCGCTCAGTGCCGCACTTCGTAGAGCGGGGCTTTTTCCGTCATGGAGACTTTCCCGTCGAAGATGCAGCCTTCGTCGATGATGAGCCGTGTGGCGCGAATGTCACCCTTAATCACGGATTTGCCCTCAAAGACGATTTTTTCCGCGGCATTGATCGATCCACGGATTTTTCCACCGACGGTGACGTTTTTCGCTGTGACATTTCCTTCGACCTCGCCATTCACGCCGACCGCCAGCGTTTCGCTTGCTGTCACTTCGCCGATCAGCTTGCCGTCAATGCGAACGCTTCCCTGGCTTCTGATCTTTCCTTCAACCACCGTCCCCGACCCGACGAGATTGAGTTCCTTTACTGGATCGCTTTTGCTCACGATAGGTACCTACAAGTTAATATTCAGAACATAGAGGGTTGGGTCAACCGGGGAACCGTCTTTCCAGATTTCAAAATGGAGATGCGGACCGGAGCTCGTTGTTCCCGAGTTTCCCAGAGTTGCGATGGGTTCACCCCGCCGGACAAATTGATTCGCACTTTTGAGGAGCGTCTGATTATGTTTATAGAATGTCATAAAACCGCCGGTATGCGAAAGGATCACCAGGTATCCGTCATCATGCGTCCACCCGGAGAACACCACATATCCATCGGAGGCCGCGTTCACGGGGGTACCGATTTTCCCCGCGATGTCGAGTCCGAAGTGCCCGCGACCCGGGTCAAAGCCCTGAGTCAGGTAGCCCTGGGTTGGAAGGACCGCCGGGAAACTGACCTTGGGAGACGGGTCTTCCGAAAACGTTGTCGCATAGACCTGGGAGGAATTGTCCCCCGTCGCCCGTTCCACATGCACTATCGGAGCCGGCATGCGGCTTTCTTCCTGCCTGATCTTCTGGTTCTGTTTCTGCCTGGAGTCCGCAAGCTTCACGACGCCGGAATCCGTGTTCACGACGCTCTCACCCAGGGCCTGCCTCAACTTCACGTTGTAGGCGCGTAGCTCGACCATCTGCTCTATCAACCCCGCCATTCGGTCGTTCAGGGAGATGAGCTCTTTGCTGTACTTGTTCTCGAGTTCCGGATTACTGATCGGAAGGAACGTCCCAACCCGCGTGAAAACGATCAGGGAGAGGACTGAGGCGGAAACCAAAACGACTATTGCCAGCAACGCCGTTACGACATGCCAGGGAGCGAATCGGTAGTTTCTGGATTTGCTCGCGTCTTCATTTGGAACCAGGACAATCGTGTACTGATTCTTTTTCGATGTGTGGTGCTGGTCCGCCGGCAAAGTCCAAAATACCTTAGAAATTCGTTCATAAACTCAAAATTGGACTGAAAATATAGCCAAAAGATGGTCGAAAGTCAAAACGAAAACCCTGCATCCGTGACCGAGGGAGTATTACTGTTCAATCGCAAACATCAATGGTGGTTTTGTTTGGGTTCCAGATTGTTGACGCAGGCCGCCTTCAAGTTCCCTTGACTTACCAGCCACTTTTGAGTATCTTAATGTATAGTTGTTGTCTTCGAGAGCGATCCTCAGCGGTCCAAATCACTCAATCCAGAACAACAATCACTGTTGAGACGGGTTTGTTCGTGCTCCATTAACCATGGGACGGGGATTTATGGCTAAAACGAAATATATCCTTCACGAGTGTACGTATTGTCACAAGCAAACGAAAATGGAGCTTGTGGGTGGGATGATGGCGGAAGGACAGGAAGGGGATCCGCAGCGACTTTGGTACCGATGCACGCGTTGCAAGCACAGCGCGCTGCTGAACGTAGGCTCTCTGGCAAAAGACAAGAAAGGCGCCTCTCCGAAGATCGAGCGAAGCAATTGCACCGAATATTCAAAGGAGAAGGTGTATTCGATCGGGCAGGAGATTTATCATACCGGGCTCGACGATATGGGGAGAGTTATTCACAAAGACAAGACTTCAAACGGGACTCACTCGATCACCGTTTCGTTTGAGAAAGCGGGGGAGCGCAAACTCCTTGAAAATATATCCTCCGAACTTCTCGAGGAATCAGCTCAACCAGAACCAACACCAGTGCAGCCGTAACACCCTAAGGGAGGTGATTTCTTGGTCGGCATTATTATTGGAGAGAACGAACCTATTGACCGTGCCATTCGGCGCTTCAAGAAGAAATACGAGCGTTCCGGCATCCTGAAGGAAGTCAAGAAACGCGCGTTCTTCACAAAACCTTCTGTGAAAAAACGCATGAAGCTGGCAAAAGCAATTCGACGTGCTCAGCGTACCGCCATGGAGGAAATGTAAGAAGCCTTGATCACAGGTTTA
>JBARRO010000179.1:0-15431 GCA_049644265.1 Bacteroidota bacterium | reverse complement strand
GACTGATCTCATGAAGAACTTCATCTGCCGATTTCGGTTTATTGTTTCTCTGGCAGCACTATTCGTGTTGCTGCAACCAACTCTCCGTGCCCAGTCTCAGAACATCGAACTGCAACGTCTCGGAGCGGATTTTTTTGCCTGGCGCGCAGTCACGCAGCCAGCTACGGGAGACGACATTCCTCGGATTGAGCGCCCTGACGGATGGAAACCGGATGTTTCCCCGGAGGCCCTCGAGGTCGAAAACATGCGTTACCGGGAGTTCAGCAAGCGTCTGAACGGCATTTCGCGGATTGGCTGGACCCGGTCCGACAGCGCCGACTTTCTCCTTCTTCGCTCCGCCATTGAGCGCGTCAATTGGGAGTTGAACTACCTTCACGCTCCGTACCGCAATCCGGATTTCTACTGCCACCAGACGCTTGGCGCTGTCTACGAGCTTTTGCTGTTGAGCTCGCCCATGAACGATGCACGCATGGAGAACATCCTGCTTCGCCTGGAGTCCATCCCAACAACCCTCAAGCACGCACGGACGAACCTTCAGGATCCACTTCTTCCCTTTGCCAATGTCGCGCTGGCAAATCTCACGGATGTCAGAACGAAATTGCAGCAGACAGTCGCAGCCCTTAGGTCTGAAAGCAACAAGAACTATCATTCGCGACTCGAACAATCCGCGGAAAACGCCGCATCCTCGCTTGAAGAGTACGCCTCCTGGTTAAAGTCAAAACTCTCCACGATGGGATCGAAGTTTTCCATCGGCAGAGAAGCGTATGTGCACTACCTCAAGACAGTCGCGCTGATTCCCTTCACGCCCGAGGAAATGCTGGTCATGGGGAGGACCGAGTTCAGCAGAGCGGTTTTTTTCGAGACCGTGGAGCTGAATCGAAATGCGGGACAGCCGCCGGTTCCGTTGTTCAACACTGCGGACGAGCAGATTGCCCAATCGCGGCTTGATGAGGAGTCAATCCGCAATTTCCTGGAGACGCGGAATATCATGACCGTTCCCGCCGACATGAAGCATTATTTCAACCGGGTGCTACCTCCACACGTTGCACCATTGTCGCACATGGGTGTCACTGACGACCTAACCTCTGAGACAAGGCTTTCTGAAGATGGAATTTCGTATGTCGTCCAGCCCTCGCCGAAACTTTCGTTTTTCCGGCGGGCATCGGCACAGGATCCCCGGCCGCTGATCATTCATGAAGGCGTGCCCGGGCATTATTTTCAGATGGTGCGCTCCTGGAGAAATTCCGATCCCATTCGAAGACATTATTTCGATTCGGGCGCAAACGAGGGGATTGGGTTTTATGTCGAGGAGATGATGGTTCAGGCGGGATTGTTCGACAGCGACCGGTCGCGGACCCGCGAGATCATGAATCGGTTTCTCCGATTGCGGGCGTTGCGTGTGGAAGCCGACATTCAGCTGGCAACGGGGAACTTCACAGTCGCGCAAGCAGCGGATTATCTGGCATCAACGGTACCGATGGATCGGGAAACTGCAGAGGGAGAAGCTGCCTTTTTCTCGTACAATCCCGGCCAGGCAATTACGTACCAAATCGGGAAAATTCAGATTCAGCGGTTCATGACAGACGCCCGGGCCCTGCAAGGAAAAGCGTTCTCGTTACGCGAGTTCCACGATTATCTCATGGTCAACGGAAACGTGCCGATTGCGTTGCAGCGATGGGAGAAGCTTGGGTTGCAGGATGAGGTGAGGAAGCTTTGGTAGGTTTTTTTTAAAGAAATGTCGAATATCGAATAAGAAACAAGGAATGATGAAGGAGTAAAAACCAGGAGGCGTCATCCCTGCGGATTTTTAGCAGGGAGCTGATATAACGTGGAGGTGGGGATGTACACGTTGGATATTCATCTTTTCTCAATATCCAATAGTCCGACTGGCTATTATGTTCCAACAGCACAAAATAAGAGCTTTGAAAAAGCAATCTAATTACCTCAAGTTAGTCACGGTTTATCTCTTGACAATCACGCTTGGTGCAGAACTTGCAGCCAGGGTGGTTGTATATTTCAGGACGCCGAAGATCAACCTCTCTGGACGGGCGCTTTATGTTGCGGACAGCATACTTGGTTACAGGCTCATTCCGGGAAAGTCAACGCCGACCGTCACAATCAATAATAATGGATTTAGGGGCGCGGACTTTTTGCCACAAAAACCTGCTGGGATAATTCGAATTGTATGCATGGGTAATTCCATCACATTTGGTCAGGAGGCAAGCTCCGATTCCACGACGTACCCCTTTCTTCTGAACAAAGAGTTGAATGGGTTACCGTCGTTGAGAAAGAGAGTTGAAGTGTTGAATTGTGCCGTTAGCGGCTACAATTCATTCCAATCCCTTGAGGAGCTACAACTCCAAATCCTTCCCTATCATCCTGATGTGATCATCTTGTGTCTGGGCTGGAATGACATCATCATGGCAAAACAAATTGGGTGGCACAAACAAATCTATGGTCCTAACCGGGATTACTTGTCCCTTTCCGACTCATTCGCTTTGTGGCTGATTAAGTATAAGTTGTTGCATCTTCCTGCAGGTGTGTCCCAAGCCCGCCTCCGACAATTTGTGAACAATCTTGAAGAGTTTGGCACAATATGCAAAACGAATGGTGTTACTCTCATGTTGCTAGATCCACCGACAATCCTCTCGGACAAAATGAATGATTCGGAGAGAAAGAAGTTTACAAAGAGCACCTTCGTTCCCGGCGAGGAATCGCTGTTTGTTACTTATCGAGGATCCTTTGTCGAGTTCGCAAGACGTCACGATTATCGTATACTGGATTCGGGACTGGCGCTTGATGTCTCGGGAAAAGACTCCTTCATCGTTGACAACTGTCATCCAAACGATCTTGGCTATCGAAGAATGGCAACAACACTTGTTCCGCAAGTTCTGAATGCTGTTTCCGAAGATCGTGGGATTGACTAGTTGTGCGAGGGCTGTGGTGTTATATCAAGAAGAGAAGTGTTGAGGTTTCAGAGGTGACGATCCCGATGTTTTCTGTCGGGATCAGATTTCAGTGGACGCTGCTGGGATCTCCGCCTACGCTCACGAAACGAGCTTCGGCGGACAGGCCCGCCTGCCTTCGCAGATCTGTCCCCGCGGGCAGGGAACCAGCGACTTCGTGGACGCTGTAGGGATCGAACCTACGACCTCCGCCTTGTAAGGGCGGCGCTCTGAACCAGCTGAGCTAAGCGTCCAATGCGGAAAATGAACCAGCTGCCTGCCCGCCGTGCTGCATCTTGTGGCGGGAGCTAAGCGTCCTGGCATCAAGATACCAATTCCTTCCCTCCGGTTCAATAAGGAATTCCACACAAGCGTCACGCCGCTTTCGCCTCTACATCGCTGGTCCGCAAACGTACTCCCGCTTTCTTCAAAAGCTCTGCCGGGAGTTCCCCTCCTGCAAAAATGAACACGTAATCGTTCTTGATCTCTTTCTTTGATCCACCCGCCGTCACGACAACGGTGCGCGGTTTAATTTCTTCTACCTCCGAACTGAACACAGCGTCGATAGCCTTGGACCGAATCAACTCCCCAATCCTCTGCTCGTTGCGTTCCTTCAGTCGCACAAATGCTTCCCGTCGATAGCTGATCGTCACGGTGTTTCCTTGTTGTCGTGCGAGTCCAACAGCCGCCTCAACGGCGCTATCTCCTCCCCCAACCACAAGAATGTTCTGACCTTTGTATCGCTCCGCTTCAATGAGATTGTACATGACTTTCGGGAGGTCTTCCCCTTTCACACCGAGTTTCCGCGGACTTCCCCGTCGACCCAGGGCAAGCACAACATTTGCCCCCCGCCATTCCTTGCCACCGGTTTTCACCAGGAACTGACCCGGCAGGCGCTCAAGATGCTCGAGCTTGCAGTTCGTGGTGATGTTCAGGTTGTATTGCTTGACAATTCCCCGCCACAATCCCAGGAGTTCCTCCTTCGATATCTCTGAGACTTTCAGCTTTCCGTACAACGGAAGCTCGACGGGAGACGTCAACACCAGCTTTTGCCTCGGATAATGAGAGATCGTTCCGCCGATCGAATCCTGCTCCAACACTACGTAACGGAGGTTTTTTTCATGAGCGGCAAGGGCCGCAGCAAGTCCCGCAGGCCCCGCACCCACAATAATCAGGTCATAGTCGCCTCCCGACCGCTTGAGCGGCGCAAGATGATTGACTGCCGCGATGCTTTGGTTGACTGCATTCTTGATGAGCCCAATTCCTCCCAATTCCCCGACGATATACAATCCTTCAATATTTGACTGGTAGTGCTCGTCGTAGAACGGTATTTCCATTCCCTGTTTTGGAGTTCCGAACCGGAGTGTGATCGCGCCGACGGGACATACGTCTGCGCACAGCGCGTGGCCGACACAGCGCAAACCGTTGACCACCGCCGCCCGGCCGTTGACGATCCCGAGAACATCCTCGGGACAGACCTTGACGCAGCTCCCACAGCCTATGCAATCGAGCAGGTTGATATGAGGATGAAGCGTCACCGGCGTCAGAGTTCCCGCCCTCGAATGCTTCTGGAATTGGAGCTTAGCCTCACGGCGCTGTCGCGCCGCGCGAATCCAGTAGGGCACCGCAAGGAGAATGACAAGAACAGCAAAGATTGTCAGCGTGTAGAGCGAGTCCATCAGAACCTCCAACTCAACTCGGTGAACACGGTATTGCCATTCATGCCCATACCGCGCGCCGCATCGTAGCTCGCAACAAAAGAGAGATGGCGGGAAAGGAAGAGCATGGCGTCAACGCCGAAGGTTTCTCCGGACTCGGTTTCTCCCAACTGCAGGAGAGTATACCGCGTCCGTTGATACCGAAGCGTGCAATCGAGTCCGAAGACATTTCCTGAGGCCTGCGTTCCATACCCCTCGGATTTTGTAACGGGATTGGCATTCCTGGTCATGGAGAATCTCAGCGTTGCACCGGTCTCAAATATATTGGCGAGATAAAGCCCGGAATAGTTCGAATATTCCGTTCCCAGGGACGATCCGGAAGCTCGCGGAGAATAGTTGTTATAAATTCCGAGGCCGCCGCCAGGTGAAAGAGAGACGCTCATCGTCATCCCGGAACGGAGTGTCCTGTCCGTGAGTGAATCCGGAATGGTGCGCGCAACCGAGTATTCGTACACCGGCCTTGACGCATCAATGCCCACGCCGAGAGAAAGAAACGATGTTACCTGAAGGTTTGCCGTGACCATCAGGAGCGATGGGGTCGGGTCGAGGGCGAACGCGGAATCGATTTCTTTGCGCAAATCAATATCGGCCGATGCGTAGAGCGAAAAGCCGCTCATGGAATACGTCGAGAGGTTCACAGAGACCGCTTCCCGGTCAAGCTCGGACTTCAGATACGTCCGTGCATACGCCGCCGTGACTGAGCCTTCAAACGGCTCGTGAAGCGTCAACTGTGTGTAGAGCGCCAGCTTACGCGTATTGGTCGAGATCCCTTGCTGACTCCGGTTGGGTTGAAACCCCATCGAGACCCCGCCCAGTACACTACCGACACGCCGTGCATAGCTGATACCGTCGATGGATCCGAGCGAAGGAGCATAGAGCGGAAGAATGCGCCCCAGCGTCACCACGTTAAAACGATCGTCGTATTCGACCGACATCCGATAGATCCTTGACTCATTCGAAGCTGCGGATGAAAACGGACTGACGCTCCCTCTCGCGAACATGCGCAGGTTGCCATACATATCAATGGTAATAGGTATCTCATCCGCAGCACCGTGGATGCTGAACACCATCCCCGGCTGATTCACGTTGTAATCTGCATTCGGAAATCTCGACGAAAAATTCTGCAGCCCCAGCCTTCCCCGGAATGTCATAAAGGGCTTTTCCGAATCCTCTGGCTGACTGCTTCGAACGCGGACCGCCGGCGAGCCGGCATCTGAAAGAGTGTCGCGCGGCGGTGCTGCTATACTTATGGTTTTCGGTGGTGGCTGATCCTGCACAAGTCCGGTCACCTGATCTCCAACAACGAGATCCCGTCTGCTCCAGAGTATTGCACAAGCAGCGTTTTTCGAGCTGACGGCCATGACGTTGAGCAGAGCAACCGTGTCGCCTTGCGAAACCACAAACAACTTGACGGAATCCGCAACCCCCGCGGATCGGCCGACCGAGACATAGACCGTTCCTGACGAGAAGAACGTGATCCGGCCTTGCACAGGATGTTCCTGTGCCTGGACAGACATCACCACCAGCAAAAACAGGAATACCCTTTTCATTTACTCACACTCCACGGTGGCAGCTGTAGCAGGAAGGACTTGCATACACATACCCCGACACACCCTGGTGTTCAGAGTTTGTGTTCGTCTGAGTGTGGCACGTGGTGCACGTGAAGCTTGCGTAGCTTGTTGTCGTGTGGCAATCGGAACAGGATGTCCACCGGCCTCTGTGCGCACCAGAGTAGATCCTGAAGTATTGACCGTCATGGTCGAACGTCGACGGCAGCCAGGCGGTCGTCGTGTGACAGGTTTGGCATTGATGACTGAAGTTTGCCGAGACATGGTTGGGGTTTGTCGGCTTCTGGAAATCGGCCTGATGGCATTGATAGCAATCCGTGTACGCAAGCTGGTAGTTGCTGTTTACGTGACACGACAAGCAGGCGACTGACGTGTGTTTTCCCGTGAGCGCAAACTTCGTCGTATTGTGGTCGAACGACGCCGGAGTCCAGCCGCCCGTCGTGTGGCATGTCTGACATTGATGACTGAAACCGCCGGCGACATGGTTCGGGTTCGTCGGCGTCTGAAAGTCAGCCTGATGGCATTGGTAACAATCCGTATACACAAGCTGGTAGTTGCTGTTTACGTGACACGACAAGCAGGCGACTGACGTGTGTTTTCCCGTGAGCGCAAACTTCGTCGTATTGTGGTCAAACGTTGCCGGTGTCCAGCCGCCCGTGGTGTGGCATGTCTGGCACTGGTGACTGAAATTCGCGGAGACATGGTTGGGACTTGTCGGTCTCTGAAAATCCGCTTGATGGCACTGATAACAGTCTGAAAACGTGAGCTGATAATTGTTGTTCGTGTGACACGACAGGCAATCGGTCAACGCATGCTTGCCCGTGAGCGGCAACTTCGTCGCATTATGATCGAACGATGCCGGCGCCCAGGCGTTCATATTGTGACAAAGCGTGCATGTTTGCGGAAATCCCAGTGCCTGGTGATTGGGATTAACCGTTGCTGCGAAATCGCTTCTGTGGCAATCGATGCAATTTGTCGAAAGAGATGCGAACTGGTTGTTGACGTGACAATCGTTACACGGAACTGCGCGGTGCGCGCCTGAAAGAGGAAATCGCGTGTTGTCGTGAGTGAAGGTCGCAGGTTTCCATGCAGTCGTCGAGTGGCATGGTTCACATTGGGTGGCGAATCCCGCCGCGACATGGTTCGGAGAAGCAGCGGTGGAATATTGCACGTGATGACACACGTAACAGTCCTTCGACGTGGATTTGAACACCGCTCCTGCATGGCATGAAGCGCACTGGACAGATCGATGGGCGCCGGTTAAAGGAAACGCCGTCATCATGTGATCAAACCCGGTTCCCCAGGTCTGCGCGGAAATCTTGTGACATTGAATGCAGTCGGTGGAGAATCCTGCCGCCGCATGGGCGGGGTTGGATGTGTTCTGGTAAGCCGTTCGATGGCAACCGATGCACGATGTTGGTGTCCCGACGTACTGATGGACGCCGGTGTTGCTGTGACAATCCTGACAATTGAGGAGAGCGTGTTTGCCGAGCAGGGGGAATCGCGTCTGCTGGTGCTTCTGAATCATGTCGGCAATCTTCCACGTTGTCGTCGTGTGGCACCGCAGGCAATTGGCTCCCAATTGCGACTTGTGAACATCCGTGTGACACGAGGAGCAACGCTGGCTGGTGCCCTGGAATTTCAGGGATTGATGGCAATCCACGCAGGCGACGGCCGCATGCTGCCCTTCGAGGGAAAATCCGGTCTGGGTATGTTCAAACGACGCATCAGGCCGCATTTTCCATGAATCGGTTGTGTGGCACGCCTGACACGGAATCCGAAGCGCGCCGTGCGGGGAGGTTTGTGAGAGAACTACCGCAGGCGCGAACGCCAGAACAAGGATTACAGGAAAGAGTCGCATGTTATTTCCCTCCTTGATGACAAGATTCGCAACGCGACGCGAGGGGCTTGTAGCGAACCGTTACTTGCGTGCCCATCCGCTCGCGTTTGTGGCAGCCGGCGCACGGGACATTCCGGTGAGCCCCCGTGAGCGAGAACGTGCTCATCGTTTCATGCCGGAACAACAGAACGTTCCATCCCCTTGGAACATGGCATGTTTCGCATCGTGTTTCTCCGTTTACAACAAACTGCCTTGCGTGGTTGTCTTCGTGGCACCCCTCGCAAATTTTCGGAGTTCCCTTGTACTTTCGCTGGCGAACGCCGCTCACAACCTCTTCCTTATGACATCCTGAACAGGCAACCGATTCGTGTTTTCCCACCAGGTTGAACGCCGTTCCCGAATGATCGAATCGTACACTCACCCAACCTTGCGTTGAGTGGCACGCGGCACAGCTCCGTTCCCCCATCTGCCCGACAAATTCCCCCCTGTGCCTGTCCTCATGACATCCCTGGCAATTCCGTGCCTCACTCCGGAACGTCCATCGACCATTCTGACTATGGCATTTGTCACAAGACACGGCAATGTGGGAGCCGTCCAGGGCAAAGCGCGCCGTGCGATGCTGCGCGATCGAGAAAGCAGATTCCTTGAATGAACGCTCCGTGTGGCACCTCGAACAATCGTTTTCGAATCGTGCTTTGAATTCCCCCTGATGATAGTCTTCGTGACAGTCGATGCATCGTTCGCTCCGCAGAGTCATTCGTTGGGCAAGTGTTTTTGTTTTCGCGTCTCCATGGCACCGGTCGCAGGCCACCTCAGCATGTTTTCCCCGAAGCGGAAACTTCGTGAGGGCATGATCGAACGGGCGCGAGCCCGCGAGTCTCCACCCATCAGACGTGTGGCACGAAGCGCACCGAAGGGCGGTCAACTTCGCCGAGTGCGGCGATTCATGGCACGGCCTGCAATCATCGAAATTCTTCGTCGTCATCATCACCGGTTTTTTGTTGCTTTCCTTCATGCCCGGATGACATGCTTTGCACTCAACGGTAACGTGCTTTCCCGTGAGCGGAAACCTTGTAATCCCGTGATCAAATTTCGCGACGGCAAGCCATCCAGCCGTGATGTGACACGTATTGCATGATCTCCCGGCGAACCTGCTCCCATGCGGAGAGCGATGACAGGGTGCGCAATCGCCGAATGACTGCGACGAAAATATGAATGCCTTCGGCTGGGCTTTGAGTCCGGCGTGACATTGCTCGCACGGAATCGTTCCATGCTTTCCCGTCAACGGAAACCTGGTGTTGGCATGCGAAAACTTCGCAGCCGGCGACCAGGAATTCGTGCTGTGACAAGTCTGACATTCGTTGCCCAGGGTTCCCTTGTGGCGGTCCTGATGACAGCCATCGCACCGGGTATCCAGCCCGAGGAATGTTCCGCGTTTGATCCGCTGCAGGAGCGGCCGCACTTCCGGACGTCGGACCAGCGCGCTTGTATGGCACTGTTCACAACGAAGTGGCCGGTGCTTTCCCTCGAGGTGAAATCCTGTCTTTGTGTGGTCAAACGTTGCAGCATCAAACCGGGTGATCCGGGCGTCCTTTCCAAGGTGTTCCTTGTGACATTCGATGCAAGCGGTTGCCGAATTCGCGAAATGGAATCCCTGCTTTCTTCCGATGCTTGCGCGGATCTCGGTATGACACTCCAGACATTTGGTGCCGCTTATTTCGCGACCGCTTTCATGACACTGGGTGCAGTTGGAAATCCCTTCCAACGCTTCATGGGCCTTGGAAAGCTCTCCGGGGGAAATTTGTGCGTGGAGGAGAAGGGGGCAGGTTGTGAGCACCCATCCCACCATCCTGAGAGCCCGGCGAGCCGTCAGAAGATCCACCGGTAGCCCAACCACAACGCAACCCCCACGTGCACGGCGAGCGTCAGAAACATGATTCCGGCAAAGGGGAGATGGATGACATGCCAGTAGTAAAACAATTTTTCCGCCTGCAGCAATATCACGGAGCGTTGAATGAGCGACGCACGCGCCATTGCGGCCTTGTATAAACTCCTGCTCAGCTCAGCGGGAAGATGGCTTTGTGCCAGCATGACACGAAGACGTTTTGCCGCCTGTCTTTTTGCACGCATGAGCTGAAAATACACACGGACCGTTTCCGACAACGTTTCGGGGCGTTGAACCTTTGCAAGTTGCCGGTCAAGGTTGTCGAGGATTTGGACCCCAAGCTCCGACCCGCGCAGCGCAACGCTCACACGGTCAAATTCCTCGTTGATCTGCGTCGAGCTCATTTCACTTCCCTTCACGGTCCTTGGGATGAGAACATAAAGGAACCTTCCGATCACCCCGCTTGCAACAACCGAGAGCATGGTCCACAGACTGATGGCCGCAATTCCGCCCGCTTTGAATGTTGTGTGGTAGACGACGAGCACGGGTCCAAGGAGACACAGGAAGATGTGAAACTCGAGCCATGAAGAAAGTCGTCCGAGATTCCAAAGACTTCGCACGCGCTTTCGAGTAGAATAGATTGCCACGCCCGCGATGATCATGGAGGCGCCTAGGATTCCGAGGCCGTGCGTGTAGAGCCCGGAAGGTTTCATCCCGGCATATTCGGGCAAGAATGGACGGTCGACGAGCGGGGTCCAATAATACGACCAGCCATGGATGCCGACAGCAATCGCTGAAGTGCATCCGATCATCACGAGAAAAATTATGAACACACGGTGAGCCATGTTCTACCGTACGAAAAAATACGTCTTTGCCTTTTGACAGTCGTCATCAATTTTGGGGAAAGATTTTTCCCGATGCAACTGTTTGCTACCGGCAAATCGCGGAAATTCTCAAATTTGGGATAGAAGATACTCTTGGTGGGAGAATTCGAACCAGCTGAGTGCGGAATGAGTTTACAGCGAGTAGAGGAGAGCCGGGCTTTGTGTCTTTCTTATTGACTTCCGGATCGTTTTCCGAATCCGCGAGACAGGACGCCGATGGTTGCCAGTGAAAGTGCAAACACCACGCCGCCTGCGATGGGCGTGATTGTCTGAGTTATCAGAAGGACTGCGAGAACCAGGCAAATAATGAGTAAGAGAATTACTGCGGTTTGTCGTTTCATTTTGTGAGTGCAGAATGTCGCGCCCGGTTTATTTCTGTCGGGTTGCCCGCCCGCCGCGCCTTATCTTTTGGCGGGCCCGCCGTGTTCCACCTTTTGGGAGCGAGGTGTTAGTCATCTTCTGGCGGGAGCAAAGTGTTAGGCAGTGCGCCGTGCAATCTCATGGAGCCTGGATTTCTCAAAGTCGAGGATCCATATGCCCATGTCAAAGGGATTCGCGGATAGATCGAGTCGGGCAAGGAACTTATCCTTGACGTTGTCCCAATTCCACGGGATCGGAGAAGCATTGCGAACAACAAGAGCCGTGTTTGGGCCGTAACGTTTTGTAAGCTTCTTGGCAACACGATTGACGGCTTGATCGAGCACGTTTCCATCCAGTGAACTAAACTGAACTCGTTCGAGCCCTTGCTTGACTCGTTCTTACTGTTTTGCAACGGCTTCTAAGGACTTATGGTTCGACCTTCCAAGTTGAGCTTGGATGTCACGTGGCCTATCCTCAGTCATGGTAATCTCAATGTTCAGCTTATGCCCACCAGAATCATGACAAATCGCGTCGGGAGCGTCGCCATATTCAGTGACTTGGAAATCGGTTCCCATTCGTCTGTTATACAATACAAGGAAGCCATCAACAGTTGCTCGCTCGATTATTTTATTTTCATCCACGTGAGTCTCGAGGCGCACGCCCTAACGGTTGGAGCTAAGCTGCGCCGCTGTACACTTCATTAACGTACTGTCCGAAATTAGTCTTTCCATCGCAATGACTTTTTCACCCAACTCTCTTGCGTCAGCGACGGGTTAGCTGGCGAAGTGAACTCAATTTGTTATGGTGAGCAAGTAGTCATTGTTGCCGAAGTTGGACTCCGGATAGGTCGGCAGTGGTACAATACCCGGCGGTCTGCCGATCGTGTCTGTGGAGATATGAAACCTTATGACGTTGGTGTCGTTCGGGACAACACTAAACCACTTCAGGCGTACGGTTTGTCCTGCTGCGATTCGGGCAGGCTTGACAGAATTGGAATCCCATTCGGAATATAGAAGACCAAACTCTCCATACAGGCCTGTTCGTTGGTAGTATCTTTCAGAAGTCTGCGCGATATAAAGGAGTCCATAGAACTCCCCTTGTCCTATGTTTTGAACATAAAGGGTGTCTTCAAGGACACCTGCCAAGGGTCCTGGCGGGATCGAATAGGATACCGAAGAGAACGTCAGATCCGGCAAGAAAACCGTCGGTTCGACAGAATTGTGCGAACAAGAAACCGTCGTGCAGACCAAGACTACCAAGATCGGGATCTGGAATTTCATTTTGGTCCTTCTTCGCCAGCTAACCTAGGATTAGTTCTCAGTGCAGTAGCGGGCGCTGATAACAATGAGTGCAGAGGATATCAAGTCACCATATCGTCCACGAAGTTCTTTGACCTCCGTCCGAAAACAGAAGTCCTTTCCTCCAAGCGAAATCGTCTTTTCGCGAAGCGTGCGCGGAGCGAGGATCTCGGGATGAATCCCCGCGACCACCTGATCGTCAGCATAGATATCGAATTCCGTTACGGCATATGTGCCGCCTGTAAGATCCATCCGAACCTTGACACTGAGCTCGAACGGCGGATTATCATTAATAAAATAGACGACGGGTGGCTTCACATCGAGCCGGTCTGGACCAAACGCAAACCGAAATTCCTTCGACCACTGGAATGAAGCATAGAGAGAATCGACGGGAGTCGCGCTTTCCACAACGGAGTGCACGCGTGATGCAATCTGGTCCGTCGAGTGCTTCAGGCTCTGAGGACTCAAGTTCTCATGAACCACTCCTCTGAACTTTTTGTCCTTCACAGAGTAGACTCTCGCCTGGCTGAGGAAATTCTGCAGGTTCTGCATAACGGTTCCCACTACGATGTAATCGGCTTTCAAGGCTTTCCCTGCCTTAAAATAATCGTCCAATTCGATAAGGTCGTTCACGTCGATGCCCTCATCGTCGAGGGCGGCCTGAATGGCTGCCGAATCGGGCACATTCCAGGAGCCGGTCGCGCGAAGTGCCGAATTCAGGTTCGCCGCGAACCCCGCCAGGGCCGCTTCATTCTCGTTTGAGACATTGACATTCTTCATGCGAAGAACGGTGATCGTTCCCAACGGATGGTCCTGAGAGTGAAGAACGGGAACATTGAAAAACATGAGGGTGAGGAACAGTACTCGGATTATCTGTTTGAAGTTCATGGGGGCACCTTGTTTTAGTCGCGGACGAATTCGGTGGGGTTGGAAGAAACAAAAAACCTCCTTCATCAGCCGAGTCAGGAGGTCTATCATGAGACCGATCTGCCGGTCCCGATAGCATGGAAAAAGGTAGGGAACGTGCCGCCCAAAGGCAAGGTGGCGGACGGGATCTCTCACGTTGTGGTACAGTCAGATTCTCAGTTCTTGGAACAAGCTCGTGGTCAAGTGCAAACCGCGGAGAATATGGAGACCTCGCACGCTCTTGCGCAGTCGATACCAACCTTTAATACAAACATGCCCTCAACCTCTGTGACCTCTGTGTAATTGCCTTTTTAAAACGTGTACCCGCTCTCGCCATGCTGACTCAGGTCGAGCCCCTCGACCTCTTCTTCCTGCGCAACACGAAGACCCATCACCTTCTCCAAAACTTTCAGCAAGATCCAGGTGGCGACAAACGCATACGCAGCACCGGCGAGGGTACTGATGATTTGGGTTCCCAGCAGCGAAGCGTTTCCGAAGAACAGGCCATCCGCACCGGCAGCATTGACCGCTTTGGATGCAAACAGTCCGGTCGCCAGGGCGCCATACGTCCCTCCCACACCGTGCACACCGACGGCGTCGAGCGAGTCGTCAAAACCAAATTTGTTTTTGACGCTGACTCCGAAGTAGCATAACGCTCCGGCTCCGATGCCGATCAGGAGAGCCGACATGGGACCCACAAAACCCGAAGCCGGTGTGATGGCAACAAGGCCTGCAACACAACCGGAAGCTGCACCAAGGAGAGTCGGTTTTCCTCTCCGCATCCATTCAACGATCAGCCACGACAGGGTTGCAGAGGCTGCCGCTATGTGTGTCACGACGAATGCCGAAGTTGCCAGCGCGCCGGACGCCACAGCGCTCCCTCCGTTGAAGCCAAACCATCCAAACCACAACAATGCGGCTCCGAGAAGAGTCATCGTGAGGTTGTGTGGAGGCATATGCTCGTGCCCGTGACCCTTTCGCTTTCCCACGATCACCGCTGCCGCCAGCGCTGACACCCCGGAGCTGATATGCACCACGATGCCTCCGGCAAAATCGAGCGCGCCGAGGTTGTGAATCCAGCCGCCAATTCCCCAAACCCAGTGTGCGAGCGGAGCGTACACGAGAGTCGACCACAGAACGAGGAAAACCACGTAGGTGCTGAACTTGAATCGTTCTGCAAACGCACCCGTGATCAGTGCGGGCGTGATAACAGCGAACATCATCTGAAAAATCATGAACGCCTGGTGAGGAACCGTGGCGGCGTAGTCCGGATTCGGCTCCAACCCCACGCCATTCAATCCCGCCCACTGCAAGGTGCCGATCACGTGATGAAAATCGGGACCAAACGCAAGACTGTAGCCGATCAGCACCCACTGGACGGTGACGATACCGAGCGCGATGAAACTCTGGAGAATGGTCCCCAGCACATTTTTCCGTCTCACCATTCCGCCATAGAACAACGCGAGGCCCGGCGTCATAAGCATAACCAGAGCGGCCGAGACAAGGATCCATGTCGTATCTCCGGAGTTGACGTTCATAGCGCATCCTCCCCGACTTCTTCTGTACGGACACGGACCACCTCTTCCACCTGCAAGACGAAGATCTTTCCGTCTCCGACGTTCCCCGTCCGGGCCGACTTGACGATGGTGCTGATGGCCGATTCCAGCCTCGGATCCGGCACCACGAGTTCAACTTTCACCTTGGGAAGGAAATCGACCCGGTATTCCGATCCGCGATACACTTCCGTGTGGCCACGCTGCCTGCCCACACCTTTGACTTCGCTCAGGGTCATTCCCCGAAATCCCGCTTCGAGCAATGCCTCACGCACGTCGTCCGCCTTATGGGGACGGATGATGGCCTCCAGTTTCTTCACGCGACCCTCCTTTCTTTATGTAATCAAGGAATAGTGAGAACTATTGCTGAATATATAAAGGATTAGAGGAAATATGCAAGAGAAAATAAGGAAGTTTCAGAAAATTGTAGGGGAAAGGAAGGTGGCGGGGGGCAGACAACAGATGACAGACGGC
>JBARRO010000178.1:0-8466 GCA_049644265.1 Bacteroidota bacterium | reverse complement strand
CTTCCATCAAGAAGCTGATCCGCTACGAGATCAACAATCGGATCTCGTTGGTCGTGTACAACTCCCACAATGAATTCCAGCAGACCAATGTTGTGGAAGAGTATCTTGACGAGGGAATCGGTGGAGTGACGGAACTTTTTAAGAATCGCGTTGTCCTGCCGTTCGAGGGGAATTACAATCTGTTCCGACACGTCATTCATCACGAACTGGTGCATGCCGTCCTCAACGACATGTTCTACGGGGGAACAATCCAATCTCTCCTGTCGAGCAGAGCCCCGCTGCAATTGCCCGGTTGGATGAATGAAGGTCTTGCCGAGTATGCAGCACTGAAATGGGACACCAACTCGGACATGTTCCTCCGGGATGCAACCATTCATAACTACCTCCCGCCGATTGATTATTTGGGAGGATATTTTGCCTATCGGGGAGGCCAGTCAGTTTGGTACTATATTGCCACCAAATATGGGGAACAGAAGATTTCGGAGATTCTGAACAGGGTCAAGGGCACGAGAAGCATTGAACAGGGCTTCAAGTCGACAATTGGCCTCTCCGTCAAAGAGCTCTCCGATCGCTGGCAAAAAGAGCAGAAGGTCCTCTACTGGCCCGACATTGCCAAGCGCGAAGAGCCGGAAGACTACACGCACAAACGACTGACGAAACACACAAAGGACGGCAATTTCTACAACACAAGCCCTGCCATTTCGCCACAGGGGGATAAGATTGCATTCCTCTCCGACCGGAACGATTACTTTGATATCTACCTGATGTCCGCCCTCGACGGCGAGATCATCACGAAGCTTGTCGACGGTCAACGGACGAAGGATTTTGAAGAGCTCCACTTGCTGACGCCTGGCATCACCTGGTCTCCGGATGGAAAGAAGATTGCACTGGCGGCGAAGGCCGGAGAGCGTGATGCGATTTCCATCATCGACGTCGAGTCCGGGGATCGCGAGAAGCTTGAGTTTGACCTCGACGGCATTTTTTCGGTTGACTGGTCTCCCGACGGAAATCTGCTGACGTTCATGGGAATCAAAGCTCCGCAGTCAGATATCTATGTCTACAATCTGAAGACCCAGGAGTTGGCGAATCTCACGAATGACATTTTTTCCGACTCGGACCCCGTGTTTTCACCGGATGGCAAGACGATCTATTTCTCGTCCGATCGTCGTGATTTTCTCTCCGCCCCTGTTACGGCAGAACGATTCAAGATGAGTCAATTTGATTTTCACCAACGGGATCTCTACGCCATGGATGTGCGCTCCCACGCCATCCGTCGCATCACAGACTATCCTCAGAGTGATGAAGCTTCCCCGGTCATCGCCCCCGACGGGAAATCGATTCTCTACATTTCTGACCGCAACGGAATCAACAATATATACCTCAGGAATCTCGAGACGGGGAACGACTATCCCATCACCAACTCCATCAGCGGCGTCTACCAATTGTCTCTCTCCCGCGACGGAGCGAAACTTGTCTTTGCATCCCTCGACGAGGCGGGGTTCGACATCTACATCATGCTGCGTCCCTTTGAGCGCAAGCTCAGCGTCTCGGAGCTGGAGCCGACGGAATATTTCAAAAGGAAATTCGAACTCGCAAGACAAGAAAAACCCAGGCAAATTCTGAAGTCCGCTCCGACGAAGGACACGATCAGCGTACGTGAGAACATTGTCGCAGTGCCTGATACCTCGGGGGCTGAAATTCACTCCCGTCCGCCTTCAAGAGTGGATTTGAAGAATTTCATTTTCTCCGATACGGAAATGCGGGACACCGCAAAGTACGCCCAGAACCAGCGTCCGAAACTCGAAGTGATGAACAATCAGGACAGCGAAGGAAACTACATCCCCCGCAAGTACAAACTGAACTTTACGCCCGATCTGGTGTATGGAACGGCGAACTACAACACCTTCTATGGCCTGGAAGGTACGACACTCATGGCGTTCAGCGATATGATGGGTGATCACCAGATCATCTTTCAGACGAACCTGCTTCTCGATCTGAAGAACAGCGACTACGGGCTGTCGTATTTCTATCTGCCGGCGCGAATCGATTACGGCTTTCAGGGATTTCATAGCGCAAGATTCCTGTATCTCGGAGATTTCTTGTATCGATTCCGGACATGGGGGTTGGGGGGAATTGCCTCGTATCCGATCGACCGCTACAATCGGCTCGATTTTGCGTTGACCTGGCTGAATTTGTCGCGTGAAAATCTTGATGATCCCTCGGTCCCTGCGCAACGGCGGTCGTTCATCATGCCGTCGTTGAGCTATGTCAACGACAACTCTTTGTGGCAAGGGGGATGGTTTGCCCCCAACAACGGCGCCCGCTTCAATTTCACCGTGTATGGGAGTGCCAAAGTCAGCGAGAATGCGCTCGATTTGCAGACGTACACATTCGATTATCGCGACTACACAAAGTTCCTGAGAGAGTTTGTGCTTGCCTACCGGTTTTCGGGGGGATTAAGTAACGGCGCGGATCGCCAATTCTTCTTCATTGGCGGCACGGATGGGTGGATCAATCGGCGCTTTGAGAATGGCGGGATCCCCATTGTCAACGTCGAAGACTACGCCTTCCTGACTCCGGTGTTACCGCTGCGCGGGTTCAACTATAATGCGCAGTCCGGAACGCGGTATTTTCTCTCGAACTTTGAATGGCGCTTTCCGCTGGTGAAATACTTCATCCTCGGGGCGCTTCCGGTGGGTTTCCAGAACATCCTGGGGGCGGCGTTTCTCGATGTCGGATCTGCGTGGAACGACCTGAAGTCCTGGCAGGGCCTTGCTCCTGACGCTTCCGGAGCAACGGTGTCGAAGGATCTGCTGATGGGCACGGGACTTGGGGCTCGGCTCTTCTTCTTTGGATTGCCGCTGAGAATTGATGTGGCCTGGCAATTCCACTGGAGCGGGTTCTCTGAGCCCTTCTACTATTTCTCCCTTGGTCCGGACTTCTAGTCTTACAACTGATCGTCGAGAAACTCAAAAGTCCCGCGAGGCTTAGCCCGCGGGACGTTTTTATTTGTGACTCAAACGAAAGTTGCAGCAGCTTCCAAACGCCGCTTAGTTTGAGGGTCTCAGGCGAATAGGCTGGGTTCCGGGGACAAGGCCGTGGTCAAGGAAGAGTTTCTGACCTTCTTTGTTGGCAACGAACGTGCCGAAGCCCGACGCAAGATCTCCCCGCGCCGACCTTGTGTACATGTAAATTGCCCGTTTGAGAGGATAATAACTTCGATAGATGTGGGCCGGATGGGGAGCATAGAACTTCCCGAAGGACTCAACGGGGGAGTGAAATGACGTGTCGGCTTCTTCCTCCGCTTGAGAAATCTCGAGGGCTTTTGCCGGAACTTTTGCCGAATCGATCCAGCTGAGAGCAACGAATCCAACGGATGTCGGGTCACTCGTGACCGACTTGAAGGTCTGGAGTTCTGACGTCTGTCTCCTGATACGGGGAGAGAAGTTCAACCCTCCTGCGAATCGGACACGAAGCATCTGCGCAACATCGGCTGAGTCCTGCAGAAAGACTGTAATCCCGCCCTTCTTCCCGTTTGACTGCGACAGTTGCTCCCAGCGTGTGATCTTCCCTTCGAGGATGCTGCGGATTTCAGTCAGCGTCATCTTCTCAACAGGATTCTTGTAGTGGACAACCGCAACGGCACCGTCGTAGGCCACAGCAATTTCGACGAGCGCTCCGGATGTATGCTCGACGAGCTTGCGTTCTTCCTCGGACAATCGTCTCGTCGTGAAGATCATTTGTGCGGTGTCGAGGACCATGCAACTAACAGCATATTCGGATGAAACGACATCATAGGAGATCTCCGCGCCGTTCTTTTCGTAGAGATGCAGAAATTCCGTGATCTCGACAAGAATGGGCGGAGCAACAGATTCCCCGACCAGGATATGGAGACGCCCTTTGGTCGCAGTTTGTTCTGGCTCGGGTTGGCACCCAATGAACAAAAGAAGGAAAAAGATTGCATGGAAGAAGCGCACGAGTTGCAGTCCTTTCGCTTCAGGAATATAAACAAAAAGGGCATCCTGCTCAACTGCAGGATGCCCTTGAAAACCACCCGCGAAGTACCTCGATAAATTACTTCAGCAGGATCATCTTCATCGATTGCACGTATCCACCGGCGATGATACGGTAGAAGTAGACGCCCGTTGCAACCGGCTGGTTGGCGTTGTTGCGGCCATTCCAAAGCACCGTATGCGTTCCGGGGTTCATCTGATCGCCGTTGAACAGCGCGCGGACTTCACGACCGAGGATGTCGTAGACCTTCAGTTCCACCGCGACTCGTTCCGGCAATCCGAACTTGATGGTGGTCGTCGGGTTGAACGGATTCGGGTAATTCTGGCTCAAAGAGAATTCTGTCGGGAGTTGTTCTTCCTTTTCAACGCCCGTGGTTGTCCTTGGAGCAAGAAGTTCCTGAAGGATGATTGCATCAGCGACAAGGCCGAATGTATCACGCTTAGCGATGTTGGTGTTGGCGCCGTAGAATTGCGAGACGGCAGTCGTGTCGTTCATAACACGAACGTGGCCAAACACGGAGGCTCCGCCCGAGGCGTCTCTTCCGCCACGGAGGAACCAGTAGGTCCCTAGGTTCAGCTCGCCCACACCGACGACACGGCCGGAGGAAAGGCTGTTTTGATTCATGATCGTGTCTTTACCGGAAGCGCCAGTGCTAAACACCCGATAATGTGCAGCGGGGCTTGCCTTTGTTTCTCCAGCTTTCACCGTAGCGGTGACGCTGCAGTAGATGGAATCCGATTCTCCTGTCGCTGTCGGGATCAAGGGATACCACTCGAATCGCCCGCCCAGATTCGTGTTCAGATTGTATGGATTCTGGTAAATCGGGAGGAGCGCTCGCGTTGTTCCCCGACCCACGACGGCTGAACCACCGGCAACTTCCCTCTGCCAATGCGTGATGTTGAGCTTGTCAAAGGAGCCGTTCGCGTAGATTCCGGCAAAAGTCGGAGTTGCAGACACTTCCGTCACCGTGCCATCGTCATCCACTAAATAAGTTCCGCCGATGCCATCTCCCGTGACAGGGACGAGAATGAGCGTATCCTGCGGTCGCGAAGAGGTCGAATAGATCTCGAGCGTGTCCTTGAAGCGGGCAATCTTATCGGGAACGAATTCCACGGTAAGTCTGTACTCGCCGTTGACTGCCTTCAACTGGAATGGCGTCGAGGGGAGCGGATTTACGACGTGGAAATACTGGTTCGACCTGAACCTGACGTTGAGAAGGTTCAGCGCGGTCTCGCCGCGACTGCCGATGACAAAGTCACGTTTGTTTACCTTGCCGTCGATGCCTGGCGGGTTCCGGAAGCTCACATCCGCGATGGTCATAGAGTCGGGTGCGGCGAACGGAACGCCGACCAATGCTCCCTTGGGAACTTTGCGAACGCGGAGGAGGTCCACCCGCAGGAACCCTACACCGCCCGCTGCTTCTGTTGCAGCGTTGCGCTGGAATTCGGCGCTAATCTTGCCTCCCGGGAACATAACGAAGGTTTTGAGGCCGCCTCCAACTTGTTTCCAGGGCGGAGAATTCACTGTCGTGGCATCAAGATATGCCGTATCCGGCTGTGCGCCAAACGTTTGCGTAACAACCACTTGTTCGCGGGTGTAAGCATTCGTCGATCCGCCCGGTCCGCCGTATTCAAGAATGTAATTTCCGTCTGTCGGAATAAGTCCATAGGCGACGTCGGGGAATTCGAATTCATAGGTGGCTATGTGGGGGAACGTCCCTGTGCCACCTGTGTTCACGCGGCTGGAATTGTTGCCGCCCGAAATCGGGAACGCCACAGACGCGGCAGCAGAGTTCTGCCAGACACCCAGAGCATTTTCGGAGTATTTCGGTATTGTTGTAACGTTGTTGTCCACAGCGGGTGCCGGTGCACGATAATGAGGCTCGGTGTTGCCGATGCTTGCGTTCATGATGAAGCTGTAATTGATGCCAACGGCGTTGAGAATGATATATGACTTGGGTTCTGTATCATCGTTGCTCGACACGATCATCGAGTCACGGATGACTTCCTCCTGGAACGGTGCGGCACAGAGGGTGATATCATACCACCCGCCGGTTTCTGCCAAACCGTTGGTTTTCATCGGGGGGATCTTAATGGGAAATATCTGTTTCGCTGTCCCGGCAAGATTGAACGCGGAGAATCGGGCCGCCGGAGTGCTGTTTGTCGTAAAGAACTGAATGTTGGAAATGACGAGCGTGTCCTTTCCGAGGTTCCAGAATCTGTACGGCCGTTTCAGTGAGTCACCGAGAGTGATCTCAGGGTATTCCTCGGGAACACGGCCTGAGCTGAAGTTGACATCGCGACGCCCGAATTCAATATCCGCCTTCTGTGTGGACCGCAAGAAACGAACGGCATCCACGCGGAGGAACGCTCCGGTGACAGCATCAGCACCGATGCGAACGGCTGCAGCTCCTTTGCCAAGGCCGTCGACATAGTGCATCATGAGCGGCTTAAATGTTCCGTTATACCCTGGAATGAGCGTCTTGTTCTCAAACAGGTTGTAGCGGATGGAGTCATAAATTCCACCAACGCCGAACTTGAGAAAATGGACAAGCGCGTTACTTCCGACGTTCGGGCTGTTTTGACCCCAATGGTAGACAAGATACGGTCCGGAGCTATCAATGGTAAATGTGTACGTTGCGATGGATCCGGCAAGAGCTCCGGAAAGGTTTGGAGCCCGACGATGGCCGGTTCCAAACGACAAGCCGCCGGGATTACTCCAGAAGTTGCCGACCTCTTTATAAGTGGAGTCGGGACTTGCGATCGGGACACCGTCGACGCCCTCTATGTTGTCGACCGTGACGTAGTTCGACGCCTGAATAATACCCTGCGTGCTTCCCGTCCCAACGAGCGTGACCTTGCGCGGATGCGCCAGGAGAGTTGTCGGGATACCGGCATTACCCCAAATATACAATGTATCCCTCAAGACACCTCCGGACAATGGATGGAATCGGATCACGATAGAGAGGCTATCGTTGACCTTCAGGGTATCTTTGAGTGTGTTTGAGAGGATGTTAAAGTTCACACCACTGTAAATGCCCAATGAATCGAGAATATATTCATTGTTGGTCCTGTTGTAGACTTTGATCGTGGTATCTTTCGTTCCATTGACCGGAATTTCTCCGACGTTTACCGAGGCCGCTGAGGGATTAAATACTATTGCCACACTCGCAACGCCGGCAACAGGAATCTTGTACGGTTTGGCCAAGGCATTCCCCGAGGTGTAAACGAGAAGTGTATCGCGTTTCACCGTTGCTGCTGTCGGCAGGGTATCCTGCGGCGAAAAGCGCACCAGGATCAAGGATGTGTCGCCCTTGCCGAGAACACGCTTGTACGCCACCGAGGAAGTGTCGAATTTGAAGTGGATACTTTTTTGCGCGAAACGCACGGAATCGATGATGGTCTGGCCCGTCTGGTAGTTATGGACGCGCACTGTTGAGTCCGAAGAGGAGGAATAGATTGGGACAGTCCCGTAGTTGAGATCCTGTCTGCTTCGTTGAGTCAGAATGTAGACTGCGTTCCTGCTCGCGCCCTCCACGGCTACACGGACTCTGTTGCCTCCAGGAATCGTATCGTTCGTGAACAGCGTCACTGTATCCCTGTATGTCGGAGAGGAAACATCCAGGGGTTGGTAGCGGAACTGCAGGAGTAACTGATAGACATCATTGTCCCCCGGACGCATCGTGAATGGTGTAGGCTGGACCGAATAGAAATTCGGCGTTTGGAACTTGATGCTATCGACGCCGAAGATCGTGGTTCCGATATTTCGCAGGTAAATGGTCAGTGGGCGTGTACTATCCACTGCCACAGCGGGGTACACGGTGCCCGGCGTAATGCCCGTGTTTGCGGCATTGACGCGCATGACGTTCGTATCAAGTGGGGCTCCGATGGTGGTGGCCGACATGACGAAACTTCCTGTTGCCCTTGCACTGATGGGCAGCTTCAAGGGTGAACTGCCGGGCAGGGCGCTGTTATGCGCAACTTTCAAGGTGTCATCCTTTCGTCCGACCGAGGTGGCGACCAATCCAACAACAACCTTACCGCTGTCGTTATTGTTAATTGTCGTCGGGGAGACGAGAATGGAGTATTCCGGACTGTTTGTCGTAATTCCCGTAACTGTAACCGTTGACCCGGAGCTGTTCTTCACATAAATAGTGTCTGAGCGGAGCTGATTTGGAAACGCATTAGCGAGCGCAAGAGTTGTGAGCGTCGCTCCGGTCTTGCTGAGGAAAGAAAGTGTGTTCGGGCCGGTTCCACTCAGGGGTATCTTAATCGGAGGTCCTACGGTGCCGTCATGGTTCACCACAACCGTATCGGCAAATGAACCAACGGAGGGGGGCAAAAACGTCACAACAACCTTCATCGAGTCTCCAGGGTTGATGGTCGAGCCCGAGCTGGGGACGGAGAAAGGCGAGGTCGAAGTTGTAATCGTGGAGATCGTTCGGATTTGTTT
>JBARRO010000177.1:0-10456 GCA_049644265.1 Bacteroidota bacterium | reverse complement strand
CGTCTATGTCGAGCGGGACAAAATCACGACCATCGGAGTTGAACTGAAGATCCAGGCCGATAAGACCATCGATGCTCAAGGGAAGTATGTGATCCCCGGAGGGATCGATGTTCACACCCACATGGACCTCCCCTTTGGCGGAACTTCGGCGTCGGACGACTTTGAAACCGGCACGGTCGCTGCAGCTCATGGAGGCACGACTTGCATTGTCGATTTTGCCGTGCAGTCAAGGGGAACGACCATGCGGCAGGCACTGGACACCTGGCTGAGGAAGTCGGAGGGGAAGTCCACCATTGACTATGGTCTTCACCTCATTCTGACCGAGCTGCCGGATGACTGGCTTCCCGAGATGGATGCGATGGTGAAGCACGAGGGAGTGACGAGCTTCAAACTCTTTACCGCCTATCCCGGCGTGTTCATGGTCGACGATGCCACAATCTACAAAGCGATGAAACGGACGGCCGACAACGGTGGACTGATTTGCATGCACGCAGAAAATGGCGGCGTAATCGACCTCCTCGTGAAGCGCATGTTGGCGGACGGGAAAACGGGCCCCAACGGTCACGCTCTGTCTCGCCCGGCGATCGCTGAGCAGGAGGCGACGCACCGGGTCATCGCATTAAGCGAGATGGCAGGTGTTCCGGTCTACGTAGTGCACGTCTCCTCCCATCTCGCTATGGAACAAATCCGGGAAGCACGGGACCGGGGACTTCCGATCTACGGGGAAACCTGCCCCCAGTATCTCTTCCTCGCGTACGAAGATTATGCTGACGGAAGTTTCGAAGGAGCAAAATATGTTTGCTCGCCTCCTATTCGTGAGCGGGCCAATCAGGAATTTCTGTGGAAGGCACTGAAGGAGGACACTCTCCAGGCGGTTTCGACCGACCACTGTCCGTTCTGCATGAAAGAGGGCTTCAAAGGTCTTCCAAAACAAAAAGAGCTTGGGAAAGGGGATTTCAGTAAGATCCCCAACGGCTTACCCGGCGTGGAAAACCGTCTTCATTTGTTGTATGAAGGAGGAGTTGTGAAGCGTGGATGGAGCATGAGCCGGTTCGTGCAGCTTGTGTCCACAGCTCCTGCTAAGATCATGGGACTCTATCCTCGCAAAGGAACGATCGCCGTGGGAAGTGACGCAGATATCGTGGTCTGGGATCCGAAACGCCCCTACACGATCAGCGCAAAAACACATTTTATGAGAGTGGACTACAATCCGTACGAAAGTATGACGGTGAGCGGATCGCCGTCCTGGGTGATGTCAAAGGGCAAAGTCATTTTTGAAGGAGATAAATATTTGGGCAAAATGGGGGATGGGCAGTTTGTGAGAAGGGGGCAGTACAGCCTGACCTGAATATCGGGCGTCTTCAAGATGGGAACCATGTTCGAATCGAAAGTTCGCGAAATCCTTTCCCTGGCGGACGTCCGGCTTAACGGTGACCGACCGTGGGATATTCGAGTGAAGGATGGACGGTTTTACCGGAGAGTGTTGATCCGTGGGCCGATGGGGTTGGGAGAATCCTACATGGATGGGTGGTGGGATTGCGAACGGCTGGACGAGTTGTTCTACAGGATCCTGGCCAATCACGTTGAGGACAAAGTTCGATTCACTCCCGGCGTTTTACTGACTCAACTTAGTTCGAGGATCGTGAACCTTCAAACACGGTCGGGTTCACGAAAGCTCGCCGACCATACCTACGAACTGACACCGGAGCTGTATACCGCCTTTCTTGACCCGTACAACCAGTACACCTGCGGGTATTTCAAGGATACGGAGGATCTGAACAAGGCGCAGGAGCAGAAACTGGACCTCATCTGCAGAAAACTCCGTATCGGGCCGAAGGATCGGGTTCTCGATATCGGATGTGGATGGGGAGGATTCGCAAAATTTTGTGCCGAACACTACGGCTGCCATGTCACGGGAATTACGATCTCAAACCAACAACTGCAATTCGCGACTGAACTTTGTAAAGGACTCGATACATCGTTTCTCCTTCTGGACTACCGCGATCTTGGCGGGAAGCAATACAGAAACAAATTTGACAAGATCCTGATATGTGGGATGATCGAACACGTGGGCTACAAGAACTACCGGAATATCATGCGCATTGCAAAATCGTGCCTCAGCGACGGAGGACTGTTCCTTCTCCATACCATCGGTGGAAATATTTCCACGACAGCCATGGACACGAATCCGTGGATGGGACGATACATCTTCCCCAACTCTATGCTCCCGTCGCTCGTCCAGCTTACCCACGCCGCAGAAGGGCTGTTCATTACGGAGGACGTTCACAACTTCAGCGTGCACTACGACAAGACTCTCATGGCATGGTGCAGGAATTTCGAGGCAAATTGGCCTTCCATAGCATCGCAATTCGATCAACGGTTCTACCGGATGTGGCGCTATTACTTGTTGAGTTGCGCGGGGGGATTCCGTGCCCGGAATACGCAGCTGTGGCAGTTCGTTCTTTCCGTCAACGGTGTTCCGGGCGGGTATGAATCTCTCCGCTAATAGCTGCGACTCCTCCTGCGCAGAAAACTGATGCAGAAAATTCTCCCGGGAACAAGATTAGCTCCCTTGCCGCCGGTTGATCCTCTCGAGCGTATCGTACCTCTCGGCCTCCAATGTCTCGCCTTTGCGATCTGGGGATCTGTTCTCGTCGATGCGGCGGATGCGTATTCGTGGATGAGCCCCAAGGGCCCTCAGACGGGATTCCTTAACAGCATGCTGCACATGTGGATTGATCTTCCCATTCATGAAGGCGGCCACATGCTGTTCTTCTGGCTGGGGCGTACGATGACCATTCTCGGGGGATCTTTCTGGCAGATTGCATTTCCTCTGATTTGGTTCGGGATTGCAATCAGACAACGACATTGGGTTGCCCCTCACGCGTTGATTTGGGGAAGTGTGAACATGCTTGATGTAAGTCTGTATATGCGCGATGCGCCGTTCCGCATTATCCCTCTCCTCGGCGGCGGACACTCAGGCCATGACTGGTACAACCTCTTCAGGGGGTGGGATATGCTCAAAGACGCCGAGATGGTCGCCGATGTCACATACTACACAGGAATCGTTGTAGGCTGGGGCGCAATCGTTTGCGGAGTTGCCTGGGCGACGTACAAGTATTTCAATCCTGCACCCTTTGCCCTTGAATCCGCTGCGCCGGTCGTGCTACCTTCCAAAGAGCAGATCCCGCTTGTTCTGCCGAACGATGAGCCGACCGTCCCGACGGGGGAACGCAAGCCGAAACCCGATGCGAACGATCCGTGGGGAGAGGTCCCGGATTCCGATGAACAGAAGAATTCATTTTGATTGAGAACGAACTCCTTCATTCACAAAAAGAGGTATGCAAATGAATAAGCAACTGTTTTTTCTCGTCGCCATGTCTTGTTCCCTGGTTGCGCAGCCATTGAAATATCCTGCAACACCGAAGATAGACTATGCCGACACCTATTTTGGAGTGAAAGTCTCTGATCCGTATCGCTGGCTGGAAAATGACACGTCAAAGCAAACCGCTGATTGGGTGAAGGCGGAAAACGAGGTGACATTCTCGTTCCTGAACAAAATTCCTTATCGCGACAAGATCAAGGCAAGGCTGGAGGCTGTGTATAATTACGAACGCTTGGGGGCCCCGTTCAAGGAAGGCGGATATGAGTATTTCTACAAGAACAGCGGACTACAAAACCACAATGTTCTTTTTCGAAGGGGCAGCCCAAACGGCCAGCCGGAAGTGTTCCTCGATCCAAACACATTCTCCAAAGATGGAACGGTTGGGCTTGCAGGTATTTCGTTCACGAAAGACGGCTCCCTTGCGGCGTACCTGATCAGTGAAGGAGGTTCGGACTGGAGAAAGATCATCGTGATCAAGACTGCCGACGAATCCATGGTTGAAGACACGCTCCGCGATGTCAAGTTCAGCGGGATTTCCTGGAAAGGCAATGGTGGATTCTACTACAGCAGTTATGACAAACCGCTCGGAAGCCAGCTCTCGGAGAAAACACAGTACCATAAACTATACTATCACGCTCTCGGGACTTCCCAAAAGGACGACAAACTCGTCTTCGGCGGTGAAAAGACTCCGAGACGCTACATCGGCGCGTCAGTAACCGAGGATGAACGATTTCTTGTCATATCGGCATCGGTCAGCACTACGGGAAATGAGCTGTATGTCCAGGATCTCACGGATCCGAAAAGCTCTCTTGTGACCGTTGTCAGCAATTTCGAACATAATAACGATGTAGTGGATAATGATGGCTCACGTCTGATCATTCAAACGAACCTGAATGCACCAAACAATCGGGTTGTCGAAGTGGATTGTGCGACACCAACGCCCGATCACTGGAAGGACATCATTCCGGAATCTCAGAATGTTCTGGAGGTCTCAACGGTCGGTGGAAAAATCTTCGCACACTACGTCGTGGACGTCAAGACAAAGATCGTGCAGTACGATTTGCATGGGGCGATGGAACACGAAGTTGAACTGCCGGGGATTGGAACGGCGTCCGGATTTGGCGGGAAGCAGAAGGAAAAGGAGACGTATTATTCCTTCAACTCTTTTACCTATCCAAACACAATTTTCAAATACGACATTGCCTCGGGAAAGTCCATGTTATACGAGAAGCCAAAAGTGGACTTCGATCCCGATGCGTATGAGACGAAACAGGTCTTCTACGAAAGCAAAGATGGAACGAAGATTCCCATGTTCATCGTCTACAAGAAAGGCCTTGAGCTTAACGGGAAGAATCCCACCTGGCTCTATGCGTACGGAGGGTTCAATATCAGCTTGTTACCAGGCTTCAGCACTTCGCGTATCGTGTGGCTGGAAAATGGAGGGATCTACGCCCAGCCGAACTTGCGTGGCGGAGGCGAGTACGGAGAGAAGTGGCATCTGGCCGGCACCAAAATGCACAAACAGAATGTGTTCGACGACTTCATCGCAGCAGCGGAATACCTCATCAAGAACAAGTACTGTTCAAGCTCCACTCTGGTGTTATCGGGCGGTTCAAACGGAGGACTGCTGGTTGGAGCAACGATGGCCCAGCGCCCGGACCTCGCAAAGGTTGCACTCCCCGCCGTTGGTGTGATGGACATGCTACGCTATCACAAATTCACCGCGGGGGCAGGATGGGCCTACGATTATGGCACCTCGGAGGATTCCAAAGAGATGTTTGAATATCTGCGGAAATATTCCCCGCTCCATGCCCTCAAGCCTGGGACCGCGTATCCGGCAACGCTGGCAACCACCGCAGATCACGACGATCGAGTCGTGCCAGCTCACTCCTTTAAATTCGCTGCGACCCTGCAGGAGTGCCAGAATGGATCGAGCCCCGTCCTGATACGTATTGAAACAAAATCCGGCCACGGCTCATCGAATCTCTCCAAGGCAATTGAAGTGCAGGCTGACCAGTATGCATTCGCCTATTACATTCTTGGCATTACGCCCAAATACTAACCAATCGCCCAATCGAGAATCCATGAAGAAAATCCTGTCCTCCGAATTGGTCGAGGTTGACATTTCCTCCGTCGACCACAGTCCGCTGATCAACGACGATATCGCCCCCACGAAACTCTCGCAACGGAAGTGGACCACGTACAACATCGCAGCGTTGTGGATTTCGATGTCCGCCTGCATCCCAACATACATGCTGGCCTCCTCTCTCATCTCGGAGGGAATGAACTGGTATCAGGCGGTGATCACAGTGTTCCTCGGAAATCTGATCGTGCTGATTCCTATGATTCTCAACGCCCACGCCGGGACGAAATATGGAATCCCGTTCCCCGTCTACTGTCGTTCTTCGTTTGGAGTCCGTGGCGCGAACATCCCGGCCTTGCTTCGCGCGTTTGTTGCGTGTGGGTGGTTCGGCATTCAGGCGTGGATCGGAGGGTGGGCAATCTACAAGATCATGACCATCTACATTCCGTCATGGGATGCCCTTCCTCCATCGATCGCGGGAATCAACATTGCGCAATTCGCGTGCTTCATGTTCTTCTGGGGGATCAACATGCTGGTCATCTACAAGGGCATCGAGTCGATACGATTCCTCCTCGACATTAAAGCCCCTCTCCTTATTGCCCTTGGCCTGGCGTTGCTGGCCTGGGCGTATCAGCAAGCAGGGGGATTCGGACCGATGCTTTCTCAGCCGTCGCAATTCGTTCCCGGCGGGCCGAAGGCAGGCCAGTTCTGGGCTGTATTTTTTCCGTCCCTGACGGGCATGATCGGATTCTGGGCGACGCTCTCGCTCAACATTCCGGATTTCACACGGTATTCCCGCACGCAGCGTGACCAGATGCTCGGCCAGGCGATCGGATTGCCGTTGACGATGGCGCTGTATTCTTTCATCGGAGTGGCCGTTACATCTGCCACCATTGTCATCTATGGCGGATTCCCGATCTGGGATCCCATCGTTCTTATCACGCGGTTCACGAACCCCGTTGTGCTCGCGGTCTCTCTTTTTGCACTGTGTCTGGCGACCCTTGCGACGAACCTCGCAGCCAATGTGGTCAGCCCAGCCAACGATTTTTCGAATCTTTGGCCGTCGAAGATTACGTTCAGGGTGGGAGGGTTGATCACGGGGATCATCGGGATTCTGATTCAGCCCTGGAAGCTGGTTTCTGATCCAAGCGGATACATTTTTACGTGGCTGGTGGGGTATTCGGCGCTTCTCGGACCGATTGGCGGGATTCTGATTTGCGATTACTTCTTCGTGCGGAAAATGACGCTGCGCGGGGCTGATCTGTATTCGTTGAAGGGAGCGTACACCTACAGCAAGGGCTTCAATCCGGCAGCAATCGTCGCGCTCGTCCTCGGAGTTGCACCGAATGTGCCGGGCTTCCTTGGTACAATCAAAGTGATCGATCCTGCAGATGTGGGCCCGTTCCTGATGGGACTCTACAACTACGCCTGGTTCGTGGGATTTAGTGTGGCGTTTGTGCTGTACGCGATACTAATGAGGAAGGAAAAGAAAGTTGCGAGTTCCTAGTTTCGCATTTCTGGTTTCGAGTTTCTAGTTTGGAAGCCATCTTTTTCTTAGCCTTCGATACTCGTAACTCACAACTCGAAACTCATAACTGCTCTTAAGACATCCAATTCACCCTGCTCTCGGGATTCCACTTCGTCGTGGTTTTCTTGGGTTTCGTGAAGAACTCGATAGAGCTCTTCCCCGTGATGTCCCCGGAGCCGAATTTTGATTCGTTCCATCCCCCAAACGAGAATGGCTCCCGTGGAACCGGAACGCCAATATTCACTCCGATCATCCCCGCGCTTGCCCGTTCTATGACGTATCGCGCCGCTCCGCCGCTTTGCGTAAACACGGAAGCCGCGTTGCCGTAGGGATTCTGATTTTCGATCTTGAGTGCTTCGTCGATTGTCGTTGTCCTCATGATGACAAGGACGGGCCCAAACACTTCTTCCTTTGCGATCTTCATGTCGGGGCGTACATCATCAATGACGGTCGGACCCACATAGTAACCATCCTCCTTGCCCGGGACTTTTGCGCCTCGTCCATCCACAAGAATTTTTGCTCCCTGCTGCTCAGCCTCCGTGATGTAGCGCTCGATCCGTTCCTTCGCTTCCTTCGAGATCACTGACCCAAGATTTTTCCCCGGAACGATCTTCTTCGCCTCGTCGCAGAGCTTTCGGATAATATGGTCGACCGGTCCAACCGCGACCATCGCGGAAGCCGCCATACAGCGTTGACCCGCGCATCCGCTCATCGAAGCGGCGATATTGGACGCAGCCATTTCTTCATTCGCATCGGGAAGAACAATCAAGTGATTCTTTGCTCCGCCGAGACAAAGCGCGCGCTTGAGGTGTGCAGTAGCCCGCTGGTACACGATCTTCGCAACCTTCGTCGATCCGACAAACGTTACGGCCTCGATTCCCGGATGGTCGCAGATGGCCTCCACGACTTCTTGGGCTCCATGGACAATGTTGAACACTCCGTCGGGCAGCCCCGCCTCTTTGAGCAATTCGGCGATGCGAAGAGAACTCAAAGGAACTTGTTGGGAGGGTTTGAGAATCAGCGTGTTTCCCAGAACCAGAGCATTGGGGATTGTCCAGTTGGGAACCATGTTAGGGAAGTTGAACGGCGTAATACATGCGACGACGCCCAGCGGGTGACGATCGATCCGGCATTCCACCCCTTTGCTCACTTCCAGAATCTCGCCCGCGGCGAGCTGCGGCATGGAGCACGCAAACTCAGTCACTTCAATGGATTTCTCGATCTCCGCCGACGCTTCACTCATGATCTTTCCGTTTTCTTCATGAACGAGCGCAGCAAGCGAGTCGAAGTTCTTTTCCATGAGTGTTTTGTAATGGTAGAAAACCTGTGCACGCTCTTTGATTGGCATTGAGGACCAGACGGGAAATGCTGCTTTCGCAGCCCGAACCGCCGCATCAACCTCTTCCGCGGTCGAGAGGGGCACTTTGGCAATCTGCTGCCCGAGAGAAGGATTCATGACTGGCAGATGAGTTCCGGTCGTCGACTCGGCCCATCGGCCACCGACATAATTCATGACAAGTCGAACTCCGTTTGAGGATTTGATGCCTGCGTGGATCGTCTCGAGTGGTGATGAGGTCTGCGGAGACATTTCCGGACTCCTGGTAATTGAATGTGTCTGAGTGTTGCCAAAAGCTACGGAGCATGGGTGTTAAAAGCAAGGCACGGAGTTGGCGGATTTGCATCCTTGAAATGATTTTTCCATCTTGATGTCGATGAAGAGCGCGCTTACGACAGATGACCGGGACCTGACACGGGACGAGCTTACCCGCTACAGCCGGCACATAATCATGCCGGAAGTCGGGGTGGTGGGTCAAAGAAAGCTCAAAACATCGGGAGTTCTGCTGGTGGGAGCGGGTGGCTTGGGGTCGCCGGTGGCGATGTATCTTGCGGCGGCGGGTGTGGGAAAAATCGGGATTGTCGATGACGATGTTGTCGATGCTTCGAACCTTCAGCGGCAGATTCTCCACTCATCTGACAGCGTGGGAAAATCAAAGCTGAGTTCGGCCCGCGAGCGACTCAGGGGGATCAATCCGTATGTCGAGGTTGAGTTGTTTGAAACCCGTCTGACTTCGGAGAATGCCCTGGAGATTCTCCATGCGTTCGATGTCGTCGTGGATGGCGCAGACAATTTCCCAACACGGTATCTGGTCAACGACGCGTGTGTGCTGCTGAAGAAACCGAATGTGTACGGCAGTATTTTTCGGTTCGAAGGCCAGGTGTCTGTGTTCGATGCGGAGCAGGGCCCGTGCTATCGTTGTCTGTACCCGGAGCCCCCACCGCCCGGACTTGTTCCATCCTGCGCGGAAGGCGGAGTATTCGGTGTCCTGCCCGGTATTATTGGGACCATTCAAGCGACAGAGGTGCTAAAGCTGTTGCTTGGAATCGGCGACCCGCTCGTCGGTCGTCTCCTGCTGCTGGATGCCCTGAAGATGCAATTTCGGGAGCTGCGACTCCGGAAGAATCCCGATTGCCCGGTCTGCGGAAGTCATCCGTCGATACGCGATCTCATTGATTACGAGGAATTTTGCGGCATCAAAACATCACGACAACGCGAGGACGAAATGGGCGTACCCGATATTTCGGTCGAAGAACTGAGCAAAAGACTCAAGCAGCACGAGGAAGTGTTCATCCTGGATGTGCGAGAGCCGAATGAACACGAGTTCGTGAACATCGGAGGACTTCTCATGCCTCTGAACGATTTGCCAAGACGCATGGAAGAACTTGACCGCTCGAAAGAAATCGTCGTTTATTGTCGCAGCGGCTCGCGGAGCGCCCGCGCGGCTGCGTTCTTGCAGAAGGCTGGATTTACCAAAGTGAAGAACCTTGCGGGGGGAATTCTTGCCTGGGCCGACCGGATCGATCCGTCCAAACCGAAATACTGATGGTTTCGAGTTTGAAGTTGCGAGTTTCGAGTTCAATAACTTTGAACCTCAAACCCTAAACTTTAAACTCTAAACTCTGGACTTTGAACTTCTTCCTAATATTTGATCTTATCTTCCTTCTTCCTCCACTCATCAAACGCCGCCATCGCTTCTTTCTGCATGAGTTGTATCATGGGAATTTTCCGTGCCGACGCGTTGAGATGAAGCTGGTCGTAAATGAAGGAATCGTCAAAACCGATTTCTGACGCATCCTCTTTTGTGTTGCCGAAGTAAACCCGATCCGGTCGCGCCCAGTATATGGCTCCGAGACACATCGGACATGGCTCGCAGGACGTATACATTTCGCATCCCGTGAGCTGAAACGCCTTCAGCACCCTGCATGCCTCTCTGATCGCAATGATTTCGGCGTGGGCAGTCGGGTCGTTCGCCGAAGTCACGCAGTTAGTTCCCCGTGCTATGACGGATCCATTCTTTACGATGAGTGCCGCGAATGGTCCGCCGGTTCCGCTTCGGACATTTTCCGTGGAGAGTCGGATCGTCTCCATCATATATTTCTGATGTTGGTCGTTCATGTACTC
>JBARRO010000176.1:0-13443 GCA_049644265.1 Bacteroidota bacterium | reverse complement strand
TCGCAGTAGATGCCGTAGTTGCTCCCGTCGATGGTATTACTCCAGAGGTCGGCCGAGGAATGGTCATACATGTTCACCCCCACATAGATCTTCTGACCATCAACGACGCCGTTGTCCTCAATGGTATTCCCAGTGAGGGTGCACTGACCGGAAGCCAGGGCGATGATGCCATGGTAATAATTGTCCTTAACGGTGCAGCCGGTAATGAGGGGTTCGGAGCCATCCTGGATGACGATCCCATTACCGGCCCGGCAGTTCTGGATGGTGCAGTTCTCGACCTCTCCGGAAGATTCGTCTGCGAAGCGCATGCCGTTCCAGGAGCCTGTCTGACCGTTGATGATTGTGTTTGAGATAGAGCAGGACGAGCCGTAGAAGGACATTGCGGCATAATACGGCGATCCTTGAAAATTCGAGTTTCCGATCGTGCAGTCATCGATGGTGATGTTATCCGTGTTGCTTACAACAACCGGAGAACTTGCCCAATCGATCGTGCAATGCGAAAGCGAAGAGTTGTCCGCATTGGAAAAAGAGATGCCCATCCAATAGTTGTTGCCGCTTGAGCAGTTGAGGGTAATAGGCAGTTGGGAAGTCCCTTCTGCCACAAGCCTGCCGTTGACGACAAGACCGGTTCCCGTTGGAAAATGGAGAGTTGTTCCAGCCCCGATAGTTAGGGTTGCCCCCGAGGAGACAGTAAGCGTGCCCGACACTGTATAGGTTCCTGCTGGAATGGTAGCATTCGACGAAAATGTCGGTCCGGCATATTGTGCCGTAACTGTTGCACCGGCCAGTTTGAACACCACTGCTTTCTGATCGTAACCCGCAGGATTCGAGCCGACTTGTTGGAGTGTTGCGCTGTCGGCATGATAGCTCCAACCCTGGAAGAACGCCGTAGAGCCGCTGATAAGTTGTGACAGTGGGGCGCGGATGGAGTAGTACGGTGGACCGCTTTGGTTCAAGAACACTCCGCCAGACGATTCCCCCTGCGCTCCAGTTGGTGAATATGAATTTGTGTATTCGACGAACCCTCCAGATTGCGTCCCGTCGAGTTTGAGATACCACGGATCTTCGAACTCAAACTTCACTCCGCTTCCACCACTGGTAAGCTCACCATAGAGTGTGCAAGGAAATACGTTCGCAAATCTCGCGACCTGGTGCTCACCTGGTTGAACATTGAAAGTCCGTGCCAACGTGAATTGTGAACCAATCTCGTTCCAATCGTGGTGTTTGTAAGTCACACCAGAACCCTGGTAATTCGAAAATCGTTCCTGAAGAGTAATACCCTGAGCATTACGATTGACGCCGAGCCAGAGTTCTCCTTGTGAAGACGTCGTTTGCTCAAACCCGTCTTGAACTGCTTTCAGTGAACCACCAGCGTTCTGGGAGTTAATCGTATTCGAAAACTGCAATTGGGTCCTCATGTAGGAACTGCGACGATTAAACAGAGAGAAGCGAATTCTTTGGATCTGGATCGTGGTAAAGTTCTGCCGGCAGCCGCTTGAACTCGTTCCCGACATATAGTTCTTTGCGAGCTCGCGCTCATTCTCATCACCGGACTGACAATCGTGAATCGGTATCGTCGTAGGAGGAGTATCAGGCGTCATATCACCGGATTGATATTCAATGGTTTCAAGGCCCAATTGATTCTCGTGAGGGTGAAAGAGGTCAAAGAAATGACCCACCTCGTGCGGCAACACAGTTGGTGCGAACGGTGTAACCGTCCGAATCATGACATACTGACCGTACCTGGCACAGCCCTCCTCGGGCAAGAACATATTCATCCAAGCCTGGATCGATGGGCTAAACGTGGCAAGGTTGTCCCCGCCCGTTGGCATGAAATAGATGTTTATCACGTTAGGAACATTGTAAGCATTTGCGAGAGCCTCATCCCACTCGAGTTGCCCCGAGGCGTAGTCGTCATCAGAGATCGTGTCGCGCTTTATTAGGGCAAACTCAATGCGGGCCTGATCGAACCCACTCTCAAGTGCATCAAGCGCATCTTGAACGTTGGTTTCTGAAAACGCACCTGACTCATCCGAAAACCTAACAATATGAATTGCAAAGCCCACAGTCTTTGTGGCCCCGTTGACGGAGAGATCATATTGAGCAAGTTGTGATCCGTTATTAAACCCGACCATTGAGTCGTAGTAATCCCTGTGGTTTTGTGCCGTTCCTGACCAATCGCAGACCTGACAATAAGCATAGTTTATTCCGCAACAGAGAACCCCAATAAGCAAGCTGACAACGAGAGTCTTGATCGACAGAGCTTTCATAAAGCCTCCCTTTATGAGTCTTACCGTTTTCCAATCGCTACAACCCCTCGGTTGAAAATGTTGCTCACATCTACTCCGACACCAATCACGAGATCCCCTCTCATTGCAACAGAATGCCACCGTACGCTTCCACCAATCTCTTGATACCAGTGCCAGCTCTTCCCGTTGAAATGAGCGAGAAAAGAAAAATCACCAATGACGAAAATATCATTCGCCCCCTGTCCCCGCACCCGGTTTGGGAACCCTGGTGAAAACGTGTTGTTGAACCAGTTTCGTTTTCCGTCACCGTGCGTTGACGAGGGACATTCGTAGAGGCCAGCGGGGGTCACGGCGTAAACTTTTTCATCGCTGTTCGTCCATACACTTGTGAGAACACCGGACAGGCTATCATTTCTGATGGTGAACCAGTTCAGATTGTCATCATAGACAGGCTCCACGACGTTGCCCGCGACCTTGAGCAGAACAGTCCCGACAAAATCCTTGTAGCCAACTGCCCATACCGTTCCTCTGGGACTCCCCCAGACGTCCAACAAATCCACTGTCGTCCCATTCTCCAACTTCTGCCACGAAGTGCCGTTGTAATAGCTAATGCAGCCGTTCGATCCCACCCCGTATAGATTATTGAGCGAAGGTCCCCAAAACTTAAGAAAGCCTCCGGTACGGGCAGCATTTGAACAGGGTAAATGTGAAAACGATGAGCCATTATATAGGACAACGTCTTCACCGTCGGTGAAGACCACTGTTCCATTTCCAAATGTAAAGATGGCTCGTGTCACCCCGAAATACGAACCCGCAACTGTACAATCAAAGTTATACAATTGAAGAGGGACGCGATGGCTGCTCCATTTTTTACCATTCCATTTAGCAAAGTTGTAGTCAACAGGGTCAATCTGGCCTGCGGAATCTTTCAAATAGATCTCTCCTACTGCATATGCAAGGGTATCATTAATTATTGCTACGTCGTTGAGTGTACTAATATTTCCGTCACCTAGGGTGTCAATTGTCCAGACAAACTCGTGGCTTGTCGTATCGGCGGTGTTGTTGGGCGGACAGGTGGGGCAAGGCTCGTCTTTTCGGCAAGAGGAAAAGAGAAGAAGGATAAGCATGAGGTTGAGTTTGAGGTGGAGGTTAAGGATGAGGGAGCGACATAGGAAATATTTCATTCGAGTTCCTCCTCTCACAAGAATGAGCTCCCATTTCGCAAGCCAACAGGCTTGAATGCGGCCTTCCTTCGACAAATTACATCCTGCCCCATAAACAACAAAGCCTCCTTCATCTTTCGAATCCGGAGGCTTTGAAAAGTTTCTCTTCATTTCCCCCCCCTCCTGCGAGTTCGCGCTGAGATAATATCATGAACCGCTGAGTGAACAAAATTCCGCCCATCTATGTTAGCCAAGGACCACGCTAAAGTCAAGTGAATTTCAGGAAAGCCCGGGAGATTTTCTCGCAACTGCGACGCAATCTTTTTTTTGAAAAAATGTCTGAACATTTGTTAGTGTCGCGAGATTGAATTCCGGAGAGTGATTTGCCCTGGGTTTAGCAGATTCCAACAAAACAAATCATGTGTCAACATCTGGACAAATGAATAAACCACTAAATAAGATGGTGATCAGAAAAGTCTTTCCGCAGGATGTTGGCACATTCCTCCGGTGTTTCCACTTGCTGTATGAACTTCGTACAGTCTCCAAGCCCCTCCCACAAAGCTTCTCCACTGAGTGTTGCAATGACATCCTTCCAAAACGATCCAACCACGACAATCGGCTTCACCCGGAGAATTCCCTTGTTGACGAATTCCCACACGCAGGCAAGTTCCAGCAGCGTCCCCGTTCCCCCTTTAAGAACCACGTAGCCATCTCCGAGCTCAACAAGCTTCAACAGTCTCTCAACCAAATCTCGCTTTCTGATCTCCTGATCGATCCACTTGTTTGCACCTTTACGCAACTGGTCGGCAGTCACTCCAATAGTCGACCCGCCGGCTTCCTTCGAGCCTCGTGCGGAAGCGGTCATGATTCCGCCGTAGCCGCCGTTGCACACGGAAAATCCTGCTTTTGCCAGGTGCTTGCCGACTTCGTATGCGGTTGTGAATTCCGGGTCGCCCTCAACCGGTCGGGAGCTTCCAAAAACTGTTATAGTTTTCATAGATCTCGCCTATAAAGACATTTCACAGAGGTCACAAAGGGAAGAAGAGATCACAGAGGAAAAATTAAGGGTAAGAAACCCTCTAAATTTCAACTTGCTATAAACCTCTGTGTTCTCCTCTATTCTCTCTCTGTGACCTCTGTGAAACCTAATCTGAGAAGACCCAGTCGACGCTCAGACGGAAATGCCTCCCGGGCATAGGATACACCGGAGTAATGTAATACGGGACGTTGCCGAGGTTTTTCCAGGCAAGACAGATGCGTGCGTCGCCCAGCTGCAGAAGAGCGTAGAGATCAAACACCGTGAATCGACCGACCTCTGCGCCGGTGTTCTCCAGGAATATCAACATCGGCGGACTGTACACCATCCCACGATGACGGTTGTAGAACTCAGACCGAACGCCAAACTTCGCGTCGAGAGCACCGTCGAAGAATCGGTCCCGGTAGCTCAACTCTCCATGAAGCATCAGGTCGGGGACAAGAGTCTTCACTGAGTCTCCCTCCTGATATTTATTTGCCGTAAGAGTTCCCAGGATCTCGAACTGCCCAGGGCGCAGAGCCACGCTTCCGTTGACGCCCTGCGATCGAACTTCCGGGACATTCACGATCGTCACGGCCGGAGTCCCAAATTGGGTCGAAGAGGGCCGAAAAAGGACGGCGTCTTTGACCGTTCGCTGCCACGCTGAAAGCGAGAGCTCCAGCCAGGAATCAACCGAAACCTTTGCACCTCCCTCAACATAGGTATGAGACTCCTTCTGAATGGATTGCGGTCGGGATACCGTGGAGTCGTTCCAATACAATTCCTGGAGGGTCGGGAATCGGACCGAGGAGGACATTTCACCAAAAAGACTGAGACCGTCCGAGAGCTTCAATGCTACAGAGAGGCCAGTAGACGTGCCAGATTCACCTCCTACGGCTTCGCGCCTTACAAAGACGGCTGGCTCGAGAAGGTTGAATACAGATAAACCCGCCTTGACGAACAGGGCCGAAGAGCTCTCCAATTGAGGGCCAACCGTTCTGCTTTCCTCGCTGCGTTTCTGTCCCGTTTGTGCTCCGAATTGAAATCGAAGTATACTTTCGTTGAGGGATTGCAGGACCGTCATCCCCGAAAACCCCGACTTGTGAAGGTCTGCGAAAGCGGTTGGCTGAATCAGAGTTGCGGGGTCATCATATTCCCGCTCGATAGCGGTCTGATACAGGATGAAATTTGTTGTCCAGCTGGAGTCTTCAAAAAACTTGCCGATTGCTGAGAGCGTGAGATCGTGCCTGCTCACGGTCTCAAACGCATTGCGATTCTTTACCTCGGCGCTCACTTCTTCGAAAATAGTTGTCGTGTTCTGAATATCGATCCCCCCATTCAGTCCGTTCACGGATTTCGTAAATAAATCCATCACCGATATATTGAACTGGTCCGAAATATTGTACCGCAGTCTGGAACGGAGGCTCCACGCGTCAAGCCGTGCGTTTTTGAAACGCCCCAGCGTCACATGACGCTGGAAACCGAGCATCAGGTTTGCGCCGCGCGCAACATTCTGGGTGTACAACCCGTCCGTCAGCAGATTGTCAAACTGCTCCTGAATGAACCGGATCTTCGTTACGGGACGAACGGAGCTGTACTGCTTTGACACAAAATTGAGTGATGAACCGGCTGCGTCAGGACTGTACAGGCGGGCCTCGGCTCCTGATGACACGGCGATTTCGTCGAGAAACTCGATTGGCAGATCGTGGAGGTTGTAGGTGCCAGTGACCGGATCATTCAGCGGTCGACCGTCAAGCATCACGGCAATACCACGCCAGTCGGTTCCGTAGGAGGACAATTGCTGTGGTTTTCCGGGTTCACCGAGGTCACGGAAGAAGAAACCTGGTGTTTGTCTCAGCACTTCACCGACGGTTTTCGAGTCAGTCCAGGAAAAATGTGTACTGTGGAGTGTGCTGCTTGAGTCGACGGGGCGTAGAGTGCCGATTCCCGGGATAAAGCGGACGCGAAGTGTGTCGGCGACCAGCGTTGAATCTGGCGGCCGCGTAACCGTTGTATCGGTTGGAAGTTGCTGTAATTTCGGGGCGGCTGCGGTTATCCCCGAAGCTGAAAGAAATCCAAGAAAAGCAACGAGGAGCGAATGGGCTTGAAGTCTCAAATCAGTGGGATTCCGGTCGAAAATTTGGCTCTGTCAACGATATCGTATGGTTCGCAGGGAAGGGCTTTGCCGCCGCCCTGGCACGATTCTCCTCTGTAAACAATCCAAAGACCGAAGATCCGCTACCGCTGAGTAGAGCAAATCGGGCACCTTCCTGGAGCATGGATTCCTTGATAGCTCGGATTTCCGGATGGGCAGAAAACACCATGGGTTCAAAATCGTTCATCAATAATTCTCCCCTACGGGAATCTTCCATCATCCTTACAAGAGAGGCGCGTAAATCGTAATTTACCCCGGAGGCTGAGAGTTCGAGGTTCGAGTACGCCCACGCCGTCGAGACATGAATTGGCGGTGTGACGACCAGAATCCAATAAGGAACCCGCAGCTTGAACGCGTTCAGTTTGTCTCCCCTTCCTGTCGCAAATGAAGTCCCGCCCTCAAGGAAGAACGGCACATCAGAACCGATTTGTGCTGCGAGGTCGTGGAGAATTGACGGCGACAGACCAAGGTTCCAATGCCGAGTCAATCCCTTCAGTACCGCGGCAGCATCACTGCTTCCGCCTCCAAGTCCTGCGCCGACAGGAATGCGTTTGTTCAATCGGATGCGAGCGCCGGAAGAAACGCGGTGTCGCTGTTGCAGGAGTGTTGCAGCACGGAGGCAAAGGTTGGAAGAGTCGCGGGGAACGTCGCGCGATTCCGTCGAGAACTCGAGAATGTTGTGGGGGAGAATTTCGATCTCGTCGAACAGATTGATTTGGTGGAATACCGTCTCAAGGTCATGGAATCCGTCCGGCCGCCGGGCAAGCACGTGAAGTCCCAGATTGATCTTGGCATATGCGAGAAGCTTCATCGACGGTAGACTTGATTCTGTTTCAAAATAAAGGAATAACGGTGGAGAAGCAAGAAATGGGCCTTTTTTGATTGTTGCTGCATTTTTTTGTACGTTAGTTATTCACGAAGCAACGTCTTCACGCTGAAACGAAGGAAACCTCTTGGCAGTCAAAGTCGCGGGAATTACAATAGGTGACGGAGCTCCGCTGGTGCTTATCGCGGGACCCTGCGTGGTCGAGAACCGCGAGATGGTTTTCACGACGGCAAAGACGGTCAAGCGGATAGCAGGGAAACATGGCATTCCCGTCATCTTCAAATGCTCATACAAAAAGGCTAATCGCACGAGTGCGGGTTCATTTTCCACCATCGGGGAAGAGCAAGCGCTTTCGATTCTTGCCGAAGTGAAAAAGGAGCTCGGCCTGCCTATCCTTACAGATATTCACACGGAAGAGGAAGCCGGGCGTGCAGCGGCGGTTGCCGATATTCTACAAATCCCGGCGTTTCTTTGCCGGCAGACAGAATTGCTCCAGGCCGCCGGCCGGACGGGAAAGGTCGTCAACATTAAGAAGGGTCAGTTTGTCGCTCCGGACGACATGGCCGAAGCGGCAAAAAAAGTCGAGGCAACCGGGAATAAGAAAATCCTCCTGACAGAACGGGGGACTTCATTCGGATACCATAACCTTGTTGTCGACATGCGTTCGCTTTCGATTATGCGTCAATCCGGCTATCCGGTCGTGCTCGATGCGACGCATTCCGTTCAGTTGCCCGGAGGAGAAAAAGGAAAAAGCGGGGGACAGCCTGAGTTTATTTTTCCCATTGCCCGCGCGGGCGTTGCCGCGGGATGCGATGCCCTGTTTATTGAAACGCACCCCGATCCTTCCCGGGCGCTCAGCGATGCAACAAGTCAGCTGAAGCTCGATAGGCTTGAGGACCTGGTGAAGCAGGTCGTTGCAATCGATGCCGCTGTCAGGAAATTCTAAGGCTATTCCCTTCCTTTTCTTAAGAGCGAAACCGCAAAGGTCGCAACGAAGTCGCAAAGGACGCAAAGAAGAATAAGCAGGCATTCCTTGCCGACATTGATGCAAGAATGTCTTTTCGGGATATAACTTGAAGAACAAAAAAACACAAGCAAACAGACTGAAGTACATCAAACTTTTGCTTCTCGACGTCGATGGGGTGATGACGGACGGAGGGATCTACTATTCACAATCCGGGGAGGAGTCAAAGAAGTTCAACATCCAGGATGGGTATGGAATTGTGAAGTTTCATCGGGCCGGTCTGAAAACAGGAATCATCACGGGCAGGGTTTCCGCCATCGTTGCCCGACGTGCGAAGGAATTGGGGATCGAGGAGGTCCACCAGAATCTTGAGAACAAGCTCGAGGCGTACGAGTCAGTCAAGAAGAAACTCGGCCTCTCAGACAATGAAATCGCGTATATCGGGGACGATGAATTTGATCTCCCCGTGCTGGATCACGTTGCTTTCTCAGCGGCGCCGGCTGATGCCGTTGATGCTGTCAGAAAGCGTGTTGAGTATGTGTGCAGGAGGCGGGGCGGAGAGGGCGCTGTTCGGGAGGTGATTGAGTTGATCTTGCGCGGCAGGAATCATGGCAGATGAAGAGCCCTATCCGAGAACATTGACGTCGCAGGAACGTGAGCTGCTTCTTTGGGTGCTTCCCGAAGACCGCCCCGGGTACAGGTTCTACCGCGCGAGTGTCCTTGAATGGAACGTCGTGAGCAAGGGTCGAAGGGGAGAAGGGAATTACATTCTTGGTGCACCGGGCGAGCCTGTGGACAACGAGTCACCGCTTCCCCAGGTTGTCGCGTATGGCGTCGTTCGGACGCGGTCAGCAGAAATAGCCGTGGTCGTGCGGGAACGGCTCGGCAATCAGGTGGAGTTCGAGATCACGAGCATCCACGGCGACAGCGAAGCTGACTTCCGGGCGATTGCGGGCCGATGGACTTTTTCTTCATGGTTACCCGGTCAACCATGCCCGATCTGTTCCGGGGTCGCGCGGGTAGTGACGATGCACACAGAAGGTGGAACGGCGGTTTCTCTGGCGATTTGTCCTCGTGACAAACGGGTGTGGGTCTACAACGGGCAAACCGGTATGAACCACCCTGTACCGTTGACGAATTTCTACAACGAGCTGATGCTGCACAAGAATGTACGGGATCCACAGGTGGCGCTCGATTCCAGGCGGCTCTTTTCGGACCTGAATCAATTCAGCGACACAGACCTGGCAAGAGCGTTCGCGACCTACAATACCATCCGATCAAAAATTCCTGCGGAGCAGCGAATTCGGGTTGAAGAACCGAAGCGGCAGACATTCTTCGGACGGCTGGGCTCATTCATAAAAAGGCAATAACCATGGATTCGAGTATTGAACGGGGGAAAACTGTTATTCGCATCGAAGCTGACGCAGTTGCGGCACTCGAGGGGAAGATTAACAAGGACTTCTCCGACGCCGTGGAGATGCTGTTTCACTCCAAGGGAAGAGTGATTGTCACGGGAGTAGGAAAGTCGGGGCTGGTTGCAAGAAAGATTGTTGCCACGTTGAACTCTACGGGCACACCGGCGATGTTCCTGCATCCTTCCGATGCGGCACACGGCGATTTTGGGATGGTGAAGATCGAAGATGTGGCGATCTGCATTTCGAAAAGCGGGGGCACCGAAGAGCTTCAACAGCTGCTTCCGATGTTTCGACGGATGGGGGTCAAGGTGATTTCCATGGTCGGGAACACAAATTCGAATCTTGCACGACAAAGCGATGTCGTGCTCGACGTCAGTGTCAAAGAGGAAGCCTGTCCGTACGACCTTGCACCGACCGCTTCCACGACAGCGACGCTGGCCATGGGGGATGCGCTCGCCATTGCTCTGCTCCAGAAACGGAATTTCACGAAAGAGGATTTTGCGTTGTTCCATCCGGGCGGGTCATTGGGAAAGCAGCTCCTGTTGCGGGTCGAAGAAATGATGACCTCCGGCGAGAACGTCCCGATTGTCAGCGAATCCGTCTCTCTTTCTGAAGCGATCGTCGTGATGACGACCAAACGTCTCGGCGCCACGTGTGTGGTCGACCGCAATGGTAATCTTCTCGGGATCATCACGGACGGAGACCTTCGGCGATTGCTTCAGCGGACGACGGACATTTCGAAAACGACGGCCGGACAGGCCATGTCAAAAAACCCAAAGACGATCCGCCAGGGAATGCTTGCAGCGATGGCATTGGAGGAGATGGAATCCTTCAATATCACACAACTGATTGTTGTGGATGATCAACACCGTCCCGTGGGCATGCTCCATCTGCACGACCTTGTCAAAGCAGGACTGGGAGGCGATTCCACGGGATGACGATTTCAACGCGCATCTGCTCTCTGACGGGATTGTTCCTTTGTCTGGCGTTTTTTGCCTGTGAAGAGAAGATCAAGCCCTCGGTGCTTCCGACCGTGGATAGCAAGTCGATGCCGCAACAAGAGAGCTGGAACAGCACAATCACCATGTCGGATTCCGGGAGGGTTCGCGCGGTCATCGTCGCAGGGTATCTCCGCGTGTTTGAAGCGAGCCGCCAGACACTTATGAGCGAAGGAGTAACGGCCCATTTCTACGACGGATGGGGGAAGGAAACGTCCGTGCTGACCAGCGAAGAGGGAACGGTGGACGAAGGAACGAACAACCTTGCGGCCTACAAAAACGTCGTGGTCGTTTCGGACACCAAGACGCGCCTGATGACGGAAAAGCTGTTCTGGGACAACCAGAAGCAACTTGTGCATACGCCGGAATTCGTTCGAATCGTATCTCCGAAAGAAAAACTCCAGGGGCACGGGTTCGAATCCGACCAGAGTCTGCGGAACTACCGCATCTTCCGGGTGACCGGGGAAGCGAAAACCGAATAGCTGAGAATGGCCCGAGGCACATGGAATCTCGTTCGATGGTCTGCGGTAGTCCTGGGAATCTCCTGCGGTATTGCTCAACCGAGCAGACTCATCGAATTGCGCTCTGCGAAGGAGCTCAAAGGCAGAATTGTGAACAACGAGGAAGTGCGGGAGCTGATCGGTGACGTACATTTCGTGCAGCCGGCAAGCTCGGGGGGACTGATTCGGGTCTGGTGCGACAGGGCATTGCGATACATGGCCCAGAATAAGGTGGAATTGTTCGGGAATGTGAAGATCATCCGTGACAGTGTGACGATCACTTCGAAAGAGGGAGTGTATTACGGCGATTCACGGAGAGTCGAGGTTCACACCGGCGTTCGGTTGGAACGGGGAAAAGCAGTGTTGACGGCGCGAAACGGCGAACATTTCATCGACGAGAAACGTTCTCATTTTACCGGCGACGTTCTGCTTGTTGATTCAACATCGACGATCTCCTGTAACGACCTGACCTATTTCGAATCGGAGACGAAGTCGATTGCAACCGATGCGGTCAGGGTCGTGAATAAGGGAGATGGTTCGATTGTGCTTGGCGACTCGCTCATCCATTACGAGCAGCAGAGCTACACAAGAGTCCTCAAGAATCCGAAGTTTATCGCCATCGATACGTCCGGCACCGGCATCATCGACACGATGCTCGTGGTAAGCCGGATGATGGAATCGTTTCAGGATTCGGTGCCACGGTTCATTGCGACGGACAGCGTACTTCTTTCGCGGGGGGATCTATCTGGTCAGTGTGGAAAAGCAACGTACTTCACGGCGATGGACTACATTGTTCTTCAAATCCAGCCCGTCGTCTGGCAGGGAGAGAATCAGGTGAGCGGAGATTCGATGGTGGTCCGCTTGGAGGAGAAAGTGCTGCAGAGTGTCTACGTCCGGGGAAGGGCGATGGCTCTTTCGCACGCCGATTCAATACGGCGAAAGCGCTTTGACCAGCTGACAGGCCGCGAGCTAACGATGTTCTTCGCCAACAACAAGGTCCAGCAGGTCGACGTTCAAAAGAACGCCACAAGTCTTTATTACTTGTTTGAAGATGACCGGCCGAACGGGGTGAATAAATCGAGTGGGGACAGGATCATCATTGAGTTTCAGCAGGGAAAGGTTGACCGCATTAAGATTATCGGCGGAGTCCAGGGTCAATACTATCCGGAAAGAATGATTTTTGGCAGAGAACCGGAATACAACCTTGACGGATTTCGGTGGATCGCACTTCGCCCCACACGAAGATTGTTGACTATTTTCCGAGAACGGTATGATTAAAAAAATACGAAAAGTCCGGAAGAGAACAACTCCACGAACGCAGGTCTCACGGAAGCACAAGGTGGTCTCCGTTCGAGCCAGGCATGTTCCTGAGCCAACACTTCAGAGACCGGGTGAAACGAACGCCCCGGTGCAGGTTCTGCGATCAGACAGTCTCGTAAAGAGGTACAAGAACAGAGCTGTGGTGAACCTTGTGAGCGTTCAAGTCAAGCAGGGAGAGATCGTGGGATTGCTGGGCCCGAACGGTGCGGGGAAAACCACAACGTTTTATATGATCGTCGGCATGGTTCGCCCCAACCAGGGGAAGGTCTACCTCGACAATGAAGAAATCACCGCACAACCGATGTACAAGCGAGCCCGACTTGGCGTCGGATATCTGCCCCAGGAAGCGTCAATCTTCAGAAGACTGACCGTTCGCGAAAACCTCCTGGCGGTGCTTCAGATGACGAAGCTCTCGAAGACAGAGCAGGAGCAGAAGGCGGAAAAGCTCCTGGACGATTTTGGCCTTACTCACATTGCCTCAAGCAAAGGATATATGCTATCGGGAGGCGAGAGGCGGAGGACGGAGATCGCGCGTGCCTTGGCCCTCGACCCGAAATTCATGCTCCTCGACGAGCCGTTTGCGGGAATCGATCCCATCGCTGTCGAAGAAATCATGAAGATTGTCACCCACCTGAAGGAGCGGAATATCGGCGTACTGATCACGGACCATAACGTCCATGAAACACTTTCGATCACCGACCATTCGTATTTGATGTTTGAGGGAAGAATTCTTAAGCAGGGAACGGCGGTCTTTCTGGCGAACGACCCCGAGGCGAAGAAGTTGTATCTTGGGGAGAAATTTAAGTTGGACAGGTATGAGTAGGAGGTAGAAAGTAGG
>JBARRO010000175.1:0-4188 GCA_049644265.1 Bacteroidota bacterium | reverse complement strand
ATACGTTACAGTACAGGATTCGGTTCTTGATGGGGTATCCGGAGATTGTAATCGACATCTCCTCAATGTCCAAGCTACTAATAATGAATTTGCTGATCGGTCTCAGCACTTTGAATAAGCGACTCACAATCGCTTATACTGAAGCGAAAACATATCTTCCAACTCGAGCGCAGTATCAGAGGAAGAAAGGCAATAGCCGACTTGGCGCTTCCAAGCTCTATTTCCAAACCTTGGAACATTCGGCCACCGTGACATCAACAAACCTTTCGAGCATTGCGATGTCGGATGCACCGCGGTTTCTCGTGGGCTTTCCTACCTTCAACGAAGATCTGCTGATTACACTGTTCCAGGAATTTTCGCCAAATGCTTGCCTGATCGTGCACGGAGTACCACTTCGGGTAAAAGATGAGTGGAGACTCAAAGCAATCAAATACATCAACAGTCACATATTGAATCAGATTTCGGAAAACGATCAAATCAAGATATCAACCTATTGGTATGCCGACACTTTCGCGCTCCTCGAACGTTATTACCAACAGGTCAAACTTACTCACAAATTTATTATCGGACCACCTTCGAGCAAATTGCAGGCTGTTGCGGTTTCATTGTTCAAAATATACCGCGGAGACGTTCAAATACTATATCCAACACCAAAGAGTTATTCGCTCCAAGAGCATTCCGAGCAATCAAGCAGGGTGCATAGCATTGAATTTTCGCCATTCTCTGACTTCATGAAGAAGCTTGTTCAGCGAAGGCATGAAATTGATGTCGCAGGATTAGAGAGGCCCCAGGTACTACGCCAGTTTAATCCCTAAGTGCAACTGACGAAAGCCAGGAAAAGGGGGTTGAGAGTTTTTTCTTTTTTATTTATTTGACGCCTCGGTCTTTGTCATCTATGAGTAACTGGCTTGGTGCCAAAATTGCAGCAGTGTTCATGCCTTGACACTACACCATTCAACAAAAAGATGGAGATATGCTATCATCTGGATGATCAATTCCTCATGATGCTGGCTACAAGACCTATTTTCTCAATGGCATTTATGACCGCCCTTTTCACCTACTAGTCTTCCCTCAGTCGTGCCGTCTTCTGATCGTAGTTCCTTGCCTCCTTATCAGTCTTCATTGAAACGTCAATTCTGATCGGCAGCCGCGAATTTGCCCAACACCGTGAGTAAGGTCAATCTCACTTACCTCCTCAAACCGAACTTATCTATAGCCTTTGAAATCGCCTCCATGACACCTTGGTCTTGCATTAGTCTTGACATCAGTTCATCGTTCCTTCCTCTTTCCTGTTCTGCTTTCAAAGCAAAGCCTATTCCAAACGGCAGCCCGCACTTTGCACAATAACGGGAAATTCGGTCATTGTCAGAACTACATCGAGGACACACAATCCGTTCTTCTTCGCCTTTCTCCTTTAGGCCGTGTATTCGGAGGAGGGCATCGTCTACATTCCGTCCTGACAAATGAACGTACGTGGCGGGCATTTTAGATCCGAGCTTCCAGCCGAATATCTCGCATAGTTGTGCTTCGGTGAGCTTGTCTGCAAGGTACGTCGCCCTCGAGTGCCTGAAATTGTGAAAGTTGACCTTCTTTCTGACTCCTGCTTTCCTTGCTATCGCGTGCAATCGTTTGTGCATCACCGCGTATTGCTGGGGCTCCCCTCTGTGCGCATTGCTGAGATTGACCCACAGATGCGCCTCCAGATCCGATCGATTCGGATGATTCTCAATCCAGTACCGGAGGTAGTCGGTAGAGTATATTATCCTTATTCTCCTTGAGCCGGTCTTTCCGTTTACGATCAACTGCGCGCCGTATTTGTCGAAAACCACGTTCTTCAACTTGACGTTCATCAGTTCTCCGATCCTGCAGCCCGATTCGTAAAGCACAAAAACAAAAGCCTTGTCCCTCGGGTTGTCCGAGGCGTTCACCATGTCCCGGACATCAGATTCCGTGAGGAGTTCTTCTGGCAGGATGTTTTTCGAGTGTTTGGCGCCGGTTTTTATCCAGCTCGCACAGGGCAGCGGCGTCCCATTTCCAAGCCATTTATAGAATTTCTTAATAGCGATCCTGTAATCCCGTTTCGTGTTCTCCTTGTAGTTAGGATTGAGCTCGATCTGCCTGACGATCCCTTTCACGTCGTCAACGTCCATGACGTCGAAATCCTTCTGCTTCAGCCTGCCGACGTTAATGAGGTGAAACAGGTATTTCTGGACTCTTCCGTGGGAAATGCCGTCGCTGTAGCAGTCCTCCGCAAACTTTCGCACAAGGGCCTGGTTTTTGGCCGTCAAAGTGCTTCGTTCCAGTATTCTGAGATAGCGTTCCGCCTTCTGCTTGTAGCCGTGAATGTCGTCCATTGGCTCACACTCCTTGCCGCCGTTCTTAAGGCTGAGGGGCGTTCATAGCCGATCTCCGAGCGCTGGGAGGGGGCCGCTGGAGACAGAATCAGAACGCACCGGTACCTTTGCCTTGCCGTTCATGCTTTTCATACACAATTGTCCCCGGAGCTAATATCTATTTCGCGCCTTTAGGAGATATGAACGCATGCGCTTTTAAGTTTTCGGAAGGCGGCGATGGCAAGGTACTCGTCATGTGTCTTTAAGTACTTAACCTGATATGTTATATAACCTGCAATGTTATGTTATCGGTGAGACCATGGCAGACAGAGAAAAACATACAACGTTGGTATTTGGTGATGTCCGGATTGACATAAAGCAAATGGTAAGTGGATCCAAGATAAAAGACTTTGCCATAAACGTGGCCCTGATTATGGACCACGAGCTAAAAGACGTGTTCCGTGTGGATACAGCTCAAGGATATCTGCATGGGCAGAAGTTCTGGATATCTCCGGATCCAGAAAAGTTGCAGGACAAGAGAAAGAAGGATTACAAGGGAGAGATTGGAAGTTGGAAGGACAATGTCGTGAAGAATTTCAAAGAGTACATCAGGCTATACAAGAAGAAGTTTCGTGCTGATTGAGTGATTGACTGAGGTGATGTGAGTGAGTGGCGAAAACATGGGTGTAAGACTGTTGGATATGTTCACCCGTATGCAGAGCGAGTATCCGGAATTTTCTCCTGACAGGGTATTGATCATAGAAACCAAAACTCTCAAGGAGATTATAACACCGGCAAGAACGGCATTGATGGAAGCGATTAGACAAAAGAAGCCAAACTCTGTGGGCGAGCTATCAAAAATGGTAGGCAGGGCGCAGGAGTCGGTTTCCCGAGATCTTACGATACTAAAAAACTACGGCGTCCTGGACTTTGTGGTAACAGGCAACGTAAGGAAGCCGCGAATACAAAAGGACATAATTGCAGTTCACTGCTGATCCGGTCGCTGACAAAGTATTTCGCCCCTTCAGGAAATATGAATTCGTGTGCTCTTAAAATTTTGGAAGGAGGAATTGAGCAGAGAAGTGTAGAGATGGGGTGAAGCGCGGATTGGTTGAGATCACAGGGAGGGCGGAACCCGGTGATGTGTTGTTCGGTCAGTGCCGAGGTCGCGCGAACTATCCTGACGTTGAGGCATTTCTAGACCGGCTCAAAGAGGAGAATCCGTCGAGACTCACTCTCACAGATGTGATTATTCAGGGCCGGACTTTAATAGAGTCCATTTGTTCCGGACAACTTCAAGAAACCGAGGCTCACTACTAAGATCGGCCGTCATCCATCCCCGCGGTCGTTGGAAGGAGTCCTTGTCTCGCCTTCTAGCAGTTTCCTCAGCTTCTTAGCCCATTCCGGTAACAGGCAGTCGTCCTCGCTGACATGGCAATCGATTCTGTCTTCCTTTTCGTTTTTCTTCATCTGTATCTACCTTGTTCCTAAAGGGTCGCTTCCGCTGCAAGAATTCGATGATCGAGAAATCGAGTAGATCATTGAATTGCTCTGAACTTCCTCACTTTCCCCATGACGTTGAGTTTCTCAGAAACGATGAGCTGCATGTTCTCGAGCCGCTCCACGTACGCGCGGAAGGTCCTGGAGGCCAGAGCAGGTTGGCCCGTCTTCTTGCATACGTCCACGTACTCGTTCCAGAGGTCGCCTGAAACGATGTCGGGTTTTTCTTTTATCACGTTGTAAATGATTCGATGATGCTGCGTAAGTTCTGCCAAGGACAGTTCTGCTTGAAAGTGCCTGACGTTCTTCATCCCTTTATAGACGTGCTCCAGGCCAATGACATTCCCTTCCGACT
>JBARRO010000174.1:0-11542 GCA_049644265.1 Bacteroidota bacterium | reverse complement strand
TGTCTATTCTCAACAGTGAGAAATTGCGGATCGCTGTTCCCTATTCATCAGACAAAGGAGGATACACTATGAAACACACAAGAATTCTTGCACTCGGTTTGGTCTTGCTCGCATTTTCCCTGACCAGCTACGGTCAGGACCCGCAGGAAAAGCCGAAGGCAGACCAAACGCCCCGCATTGACAAGCGGGAACAGATTCAGAAGCAACGCGTGAAACAAGGCGTGAAGACCGGCGAGCTTACGAAGAAGGAAGCGCGTCGTCTTGGAGCCGAGCAGAGGAAGATCAAGCGGGATGAGTCCAAAGCAAAATCTGACGGAACGGTGACTCCGGCTGAGCGCAAGAAACTCACGCGGGAGCAGAATCGAGCCAACAGAGACATTGCGCGAAAGAAGCACAACCCCAGGACGCAATAGACTCGAAAGAACGTCTGGACTCCGCGGAAAGACTCCCGGAATCTCGCAAAGCACTGCTGAGAAAGATTCCGGGAGTCTCTCTTATGTCCGCAGGAGCTGGGCCTTTGTAGCACTGAACAACAAAACAGAAATAAACTCCATAAGGAGTTCAACTCCTACGGAGTTCGGAATTCTCAGGCTCCCTTGGTTACAAACGTTCAAGCCCTACGGGACCGTAATTGAAGATCATGCCACTGGCCCAGCTCCGTAGGAGCTGAACGTTTTTTAACTTCATCTATCACTTTGAAATAGACTTCATAAGGAGTCCAACTCTTACGGAATTGGGGTTTCTCAGGTTCCCTTGGTTACAAACGTTCGATCCCAACAAGATCGTTGTAGAATGTGGATCATTCAGCTCCGTTAGGAGCTGAACGTTTTTAACATGGCCAAGCAGGTCTGAAAGAACTCCGTAGGAGTTCAACGATTTCTTTGGCTTGTTTGGAGGGGACTCGAGTCGAGGGGACGAGGGGGCTAGTAGGGATGCTCAAACGAGAGATACACGAACACGCCGGGCCGCATCCCTTCCTTTCTGAAACTCAACGGCACTCCAATCCCGGGCACAATCTGAAGATCTCCAACGTTTATCGCTCCCCGAATCGCGGGATTCAGAATGAATTCCTGCTCCCGGGTTGACGCGCCGTCATCCTCAATACCGGCGTTGGAGTTGTACACCATCTCAAGCATGATGTTGAACGTGGATTTGACAAGCCAGATCAGGCTTGCCCCCGAGGAAACAGAGATAAGAGTTGCCTTGTTGGGTCCTCCGGTCACATTCGGCAATACGGTCGTGCCAATGTTGAGGTGAGTGACCCATTCTTCCGACAGTTCAATGCTCGCCGGAACACTGAATTGAAGACCAACTACCCCCCACCCCATTCCATCCGATTTGCTACCTGTTGGCAGGATAACTGAGGCGCGGGGGGCAACCGCAACACTGTGCTCCTCAAACAGCGCCTGATACCGATAGTTGATCAGAATATCTCCCACTCCGTGGTTCGCAAAGGAATCAAACGTGAGGTACGGAATCGTGAAGCTCAGCTGGTGGGCCTGACCTCCAAGCGGCCACTCCTGAGTGAAGGAATACGCAAAGTCCCGGTGGTAGATCGTCCCGTTCGAAATATGCTGAACCACATTGTCTTCCTGGTTGTATGCTTCTTCAATGAGGAAGGAATTGTCCTGAATCGGTTTCGCCACTTCTTGTTGCCGACCCCATCCGACACTTACGAAAACCAGCATCGCTGGAAACGCAAATCCCCATTTCAGTCCTGGTCCCAACTGGCGTGCCTCCCTGTTTTGCGCTAAACGACGAGGACTGGAATTGTCAGCTCGTGCCGGACTCTCGAGATCGACGTTCCAAAAATCAGATCTGTAATACCCCGGTGCCGGTGACCGCCCATCACCAGGAGGTCGATCTCGTGAACTCCGGCAAGCCGAACCAACTCACTCGATACACGCCCGTACCCTAAGACCGGTTGAACCTTGAGGCCGGTCTCCGACAGCTGAATAGCCATCTCGGTCACAAACTGCTCATCACTCCGTACCTCCTGGTCATCGGCTTCCTTGCCGAAGAGTTCAACACTGACTCCTTCAACGACATGGAAGAGAAAGACCTGCGCCTGATGGTCGCGGGCGAGTGTTCGTACATGCGCCAGGATGTGGCCATCAGTCTCGGTGTGGTCTACTGCCACACCAATGCGACGGTAGTGCGCCGGGGCAAGGTCGCGCACAGGGATCTCTTTTGCGGGCTCTCTTTTCCAGTGTCGCAACCACTTCGGCAGGGAGACATACGCCAGCAATAAAAGCAGGCCTGCGAAGGCCGGGACAATCGTGACCCAGAGCCAGATCGCCTGATCACCCGCGGCTTCAAACCACCGGGAAATCGTGTCAAGGACCAGACGAATATTGAGACCGACAATAATGATTGCGGTAGTCCAGGAAAGAACTTTGACCCACGCTTTGTTCACAAATGAGCCCATCGTCGAGCGATCGCCGGTGAGCTGGATCAGCGGGATGACGGCAAAAGGAAGCTGTAAACTCAGTATGACCTGGCTGAGAATCAGCAAGTCGTAGGAACCGTGCTCCCCCTTTGCACCGATGACAAGAACAGCGGGGACGATGGCAATGAACCTCGTGACGAGCCGGCGCATCCAGGGGCGAATTCTGAACTGCAGAAAACCTTCCATGACAATCTGGCCGGCCAGTGTTCCCGTCAGGGTTGAGCTCTGCCCGGCCGCGAGCAGCGCGACGGCAAACAGAACACCTGCCATCGTCGTGCCAAGGAGCGGTGTCAAAAGCTCGTGCGCCTGCTTGATTTCCGTGACGACGATTCCCTGGCTGTGGAAAACGGATGCCGAAAGGACGAGAATGGCCGCATTGACAAAGAACGCAGCATTGAGTGCAATTCCCGTGTCCAGGAGGTTGTATTTACACGCTTGTCGCTTTCCTTCATCGTTCGCATCGACGGCCCTCGTCTGAACCAGGGCGGAATGGAGGTAGAGATTGTGCGGCATGACGGTCGCCCCCAGGATGCCGATCGCAACGTACAGGCTTTCCGATGAGAGTCTCGGAACAAACCCCGTGATCACCTGTCCCCAGTCCGGCTTGGCCAGTATCATCTCGATGCCAAAACAGATGCCGATGGTTGAAACCAGAGCCAGGATGAACGCCTCCATTTTTCGGATTCCGTAACTCTGGATCACCAGGAACAGGAGTGTGTCAATCCCCGTGAGAATGACTCCAAACAGGAGGGGGATGCCAAAGAGAAGATTAAGCCCGATCGCCGTTCCAAGCACTTCTGCGAGATCGCAGGCAGCGATGGCAATTTCGCACAACACCCACAAAGCATAGGCGACGGGTTTGGGATAATTTTCGCGGCAGGCCTGGGCAAGGTCGCGGCCCGTGACAATGCCCATTCTCGCGGAAAGCGTCTGCAGCAGCACGGCCATCGCATTCGACATCAACAACACCCAGATAAGCTGGTAGCCAAACCGCGCGCCGCCTTCCAGGTCTGTCGCCCAGTTGCCAGGATCCATGTATCCGACGCTGACAAGATACGCGGGCCCAGCAAACGAAAGCAGCCGTCGGACAAACCCGGCCCCCTTCGGAATGTCTACACTCCGATGAACTTCTGACAGCGAGACCTGTCCGCCTTTTTCAATTCGTGCCATGGACTCTCACCTCTCTGCAACAAAAATGTTCTGCGCCAGCTTGGCGCTGATATACTGTTTTTTCCGTCCCACCTCAATCCTCAGCGACCCGTCGAACCCTATTTTTTCCTTCACCTTGATCTTCGTGCTCAAGGCAATCCCCAGCTTCGACATGTACTGGAGAATCTCGGGATTCGAGTCGTTCACGCGCGACACGAGCACCGTGGTCCCCGGTCGGACTTCGGACAGGGGCTGGTGTCCGGACTCATGAATCTTGCCTTCCGGGGTCGGGATGACGTCTCCGTGCGGGTCCCGTTCGGGATAACCGAGGATTTCGTCGATCCGCTGCTCCAGTCGCTCGGACGTGCTGTGTTCGAGCCGCTCAGCCTCCTCGTCAATCTCATCCCAATCATACTTGAGCACCTCCACGAGAAACAGTTCCCATAACCTGTGCCGGCGGACAATCCTCAGCGCCCTTCTCCGGCCCTCGGCCGTAAGCTCGACTCCCTTGTACGGCGTGTAGGTGACGCACCCCTCATCCGCCAGTTTGCGAATCATCTCGGAAACCGATGCGGCCGAAATCTGGAGTCGTTGGGAGAGGGACGACGTCGTGACCCTCCCCTCGTCCGCCTGGAGTTTGTAGATATTCTTGAGATAGTTTTCGATTTGCTCACTGGCCATAGATAATCCTAATAATAAATTTAGGGTCACCTAAATATAGAATTGGACAAGTTGAATGTCAAGAGGAGAGTTCCGAATCTTCGGATGCTTGTCCGATGCAGGCGGGAGGTTACTTCGTCTCCGGCTGTTCGAACAGGGAGTCGGGGAGGCGGGTATTTACCCGGTAGTGCGAATACGTGATATCGATGGACCCGGACCGCGGGGTCGGCCGTTGGATTTCCTCAAATTGCTCTTTCGCGGCCGGCGATCCTTCCGGGAACAATGGTTTCGAGGTATCCGGCCCGACAACGCCGAATACGGCATGAAGGCTCAGGGGCAGCCAGTACTGTTCGCGCTGCAACCCGTAAGAGAAACTGACGGTCAACGTGCGACCTTCATAAGGGATTGTCTCCATTTTGGAGATGGTCCAATTCGAGGGGTCGATCCAGAGATACATTTGACGCAGATGTGTTCTGGGATCTTTGGCGGCGAGCTGAAGCTTGAAGTGCTTTCGCCCTTCAATCCGCTCCTCACCCGCCATGGTCGCATCATACCGCTCCCGGAGAAGTGAGGGATTCGGAACAATCCCCTCGCGGGGGACCATGATGAAGTTTGAAGAGCTGAAATGAATCTTGTCCGGCTTCTTGTAGTACAGCGTTGCGGTTGATTTCGGAATGCGCAGGCGTTCCATGTTGACGTCCGCCTCGATGTCCACGGTAAAATCTTTCACGTCCGCAAAACCTTTTTCCATGTTCTGCATAACGTCCTGGGCGGAGGGAAGCTTCGGGCCTCTCTGTGAGGTCCCAAGGAAGAGCGCGATAATGGCGATCAGGAATCTCATGTCAAAACTTCGTGTTTTCGGCAAATGGCTGCCATTTTTCGACAGGTGACTGCGGCGTAAGCAGGCTCACCACAATCAGGCAGAGAATTGAAGCCGAGGCTGCCGGCAAAACGATATAATCCGTTTCCATCAGCGGTTGCGGTAACAAGATATTCGCAAACGTGATCACCAGTGTCACGCCCATTCCCGCGATGATCGATGCAAGCCCTCCCTGGACGGTCACGCGTTTCCACAGGAATGCGGCAAGCAAGGCAGGCGTGAGTCCGGCTCCCACCATGGTGTAAGCAGTGAACGCCATGTCGAGGATGCTTTTGAAGAAATTGGCCATAACATAGGCAACAACGCCGAGCACAATGATCGTAATCCGCTGGAAGCGAACGATGGCTTCTTGAGAGACATTCGGGTTTATGAACCGTTGATAGATGTCGCGCGTGATGTTGGTGGAAGGGATCATCAGAAACGAATTGGCCGTCGACAGGATAATCGCGACCGATGCACAGATCATGATCATGCCCGCCCACTCGGGAAGGTCGAATCTCGATACGTGAAGGATGATCGTTTCCGTTGCTGCTTTGTCCATCGTGCCGTCGGCAGACACAAACGGAGCCATGTGCAGATACTTCGAGCTGCCGATCACTGCGAGCGTCGCAAGTCCGGTTTCCAGAAGGATTACTCCGATAATCATGCCGACGACAGCCCGACGGGCTGACGCTTCATCCTTCGCTGCGAAAAATTTCTGGTACATTGTGCTCTCGCCCAGAAGAAGAAAGAAGGTCGGAAAAAACACTCCCATCGCCCAGACCCAATTGTTCTGCCCGAAGACTTCAAAATGGTCGGCCGGAAGTGTTGCTATTTGCGGCGCCCCGCCCACAGCCATGTAAACGAGAGGAATGGCAATGATCAATCCCGCCGTCTTCATAATCCCATTGAACAGGTCGATGCTCATGATGGAGACCATCCCTGCGATGACCGTGAATAATATCACGACGGCACAGGTTATTGCCGCGCCGAATTGGGGATCGATGCCCAGCAGGATATTCAGCAGTCTCCCCCCTCCCCTGAATTGATAACCGGCGATGGTCAGATAGGCCACGATAATCGTCACGGTCCCGAGAATTCTCGCCGTTGCGTTGTACCGCTTTTCAAGAATATCTGGTACCGTGTATTGAGCGATGCGGCGGACGCGATGCGCCAGGAAATACACGATGGCAATCCCCACCCATGCGCCGGCGCTCATCCATAGTTCGGAATATCCCATCCGGAATGCGAGCCCCGCCCCGCCGAAGAGACTTCCGGATCCAATCCAGGTCGAGACAAGCGTCCCGATGAGAAACCAGGTCGACGTCTTCCTCCCCGCAACCATGAAGTCGTCCTGCGTCTTGATGCTTCGGCTTCGGTAAATCCCGATACCGATGAGGAAGAGCAGATAGACGACGACCGCAACGATGTACAAGTCCATACGTTTTTGTCGGGCTTATGTGAGAATGTCCTTGCGGACAAAAATGAGCCACGCCCCAAGAAACGCGGCCAGTGAGTACAAACTTAGATTGAGCGCTGAGGCTTGAATTTGGTCCCAGGGAATCGGGCTTTCAAACACTTTCTGCCAGACCGACATGTGATATGTGAAGAGATAGGTACGGATGGCCTGGAAGAGCTCAACGTTAAGAACAGTCATCACGGACAGGACAATGACCACTCCCATGGTACCTACGATGGGACCGATGGCGTTTTCCACGAACGAGGAAAAGAAGAATGCGATCGACGAGATTGTGATCATCGCCAGAGCAGCGAAAATATAAGCCAATATAAACCGCCACGCAACCTCATCTTCGGGCAAAATGAGCATCGTCCGGCCGACGATCATCAGGTCCCCACGACCGAGGAGGATCAGGCCAAGGCCGATGCTGATGCCAGCGAGAAAAAGGACAAACAGGACGGTATAGAACAGCGTCGTCACGTACTTGGCAACAAAGATGCGGGTTCGCGAAACTGGCTTGATGAGAATCAGACGATAGGTTCCGCCTGTGGCCTCGCCGGCCAGCTGATCTCCGGCAACAAACGAAATCAACAGAGGAATGTGGAACCACAGACTGTTCATGATCTGATAGGATACAAACCAGCCGTTGAAAAGATTGCCGACCAGGAAGAAATCCCTGCTGAGGTTGCGCGTCGAAGCACGCAGGAATCTCCCGCCTTCAAGCTTGAACGCGACTTCAATGAGGGGCACAAGAATGAGGATGACAAGGAAACCCAGGTAGGTCCTTTTCTTCAGGAAGGTCTTGACCAGCTCGTAATAAATCAGCAAGCCCATTTCTAGAATTTCTCCTCGTTTTCTGTGAGCGAGAGGAAAAAATCCTCCAGCGATCGGCGCGGAATGATCGCGTGGATCCTGGCGCCCCGTTGGACAAGGGCCTTTGTCAAGACAGGGGTGTCCTTGAAATCCATCGACACTTCGAAGGCCCCCTCCTTTTGAACAAATTTCGTAACGATGTTCTTCAGTCGCTTGAGGACCGAGACCACAGCGGTTCGAGGCTCTGCCTGGACCAGAACATATTTTTCGCCTTCGTCCAGAAGCCGGTTGACCTCACCCTGGACCACAAGTTGTCCCTTGTTGATGATCGCCATGCTCGCAGCGACCATTTCAACTTCGTTCAACAGGTGGGATGAAAGGATCACGGTCTTCTTTTGATCTCTGGCAAGGTGAGTGATGAGCTCGCGGATTTCCTTCATCCCTTGCGGATCGAGGCCGTTTGTCGGCTCATCCAGCACGACGAGTTCAGGATCTGCCAGGAGTGCCTGAGCAATGCCCAGACGTTGCTTCATTCCGTGGGAATATGTTTTGACCTTGTCATACAGCCGCGGAGTCAAGCCGACAAGATCGACAACTTCTTCGATTCTTTTTCGGGAAACACCGCCGGTCAGCGAACCCACGATCTCGAGGTTCTTGCATGCGGAGAGGTAGAGATAGAAGTCGGGCTTTTCGACGATGCCCCCGACGGAGCGGAGAGCTTTTGAGCGATGCGTACGTAACGAGTGTCCGAACAGCTCGACCTCGCCCGTTGTGGGATTGATGAGCGAAAGCATCATCCGGATGGAAGTGCTTTTGCCGGCACCGTTCGGGCCGAGGAACCCAAACACATCGCCCCGGCGGACTTCGAGGTTCAGATCGCGAACCGCCCAGCGATTCTTAAAACGTTTTCCGAGGTTTATGGTCCTTAGGATGACTTCGGAGTCAGAGGGAGTTTGAGCCAGAGAATGCCTCTCAAATTCTGTAACGGTTGGGATAAACGGTCATTAATATACCAACCCAAGCCTTACCTTGCAACCGATAACAAAAAAAGGGCTCTTGAAGGAGCCCTTTTTCTTGCCTGAAATGAACCGGCAGTTCAAACCGGGATTGTGGTTCTAGCAGGTTGTTGAAGAACCTTTTCTTTATTATCCACGAAGGTCACGAAGGAACACCAAGGAGTGGATTCTGTCCAAATTCAAAACATTCTTCGTGTACATTCGTGTTATTTGCGGTACTATTTTGCTTTTTCAACAACCTGCTAGTCGTCCGGATGCCCATCATGATTTTTGTCACGGCCTCCTCTTCCCTGCCCGAACGAGCTCTTTACGGCTCTCATAAACAATTCCCGATTTGTGCTTGACAGATCAGTGGGATCAAGAAGGCTCCCAGTATTCGGACTCTTGAACCACAGCCCCATATTGAAATTGAGGGCGATGTCAACGGAATTTGTCGCACTGCTGACGACAAAGTTGCCTTTGATTTTGAACTCAACCTCCACTCCCAGGCTCAGTGTGAACGGCGTCCAGACTCCGTTTTTCAGAATCGAGCCCCAGACGACAATGCTGGAACCGAGAACCGACGAATCATTGCTCGAACTCGTCCGGTGGTTGCGCTCGTCACTGTCTTCATGCTTCTCTCCGGTTTGGAGTTTGTGAATCTTGAACTTTATTCCGTCATACGTGCCGGCGGGACGTGTCTGGCTCGCGAAGTCAATGGCGACCGTGTCACGCACATGAACGACAAACGGGCCGCGGAATGTAACGTTCATTTCACTCTCATCATCGGGTTTTGTTCCAGTCGAGTCGACCGAGACGGTATCGACGTGCGATTCGAATTTGATCCGTTGGAGAACAACGATGGCGCTGTCGATGCGAAGAGAATCAACCGCAAATCCCTTCAGTAACGCGGTCCCTGTACCCGCCTTGGAAAACGAGACAGACAGATTTACGGGTGTGTCGGTCGCCGTCAACGGGTTTGTCGATTTTGAACAACCAGAGAGCATTGCCACAGCTGCAGCGACGCTCAGAATCTTGAATTGCATCCTTCTCACAGTATCCTCCAGGTATAATGAATAGATGATTGAGTTCTTGGATCTGCATTCAAAATACAACCAGGCTCTCAGGAGTGTTGTGACTGAAAACAATCCTTAGGAGATCTTGGTTCGCCGGCGAGATTTTACACGGTTGGATGTGTCGCAGCCCACGTGGAGGGTGTGGAAGGATTCAACGTGAAGATTTTTGTTACTGCGAAGGATCGGAAAGGTGACTCTGAATCTTTCAATACCTCTGCCAACCAAATCTACAATCTTCAATCGCAATTGTTCCAACCTGCAATTTTCAACTCAAAACTCAATCTACAATCTCCCATCTACAATCTGCAATGTTTAGTGACCCCGGCGCGAATCTGCGCCAGAGGCGCGTGGGCCTTCGGCCCAGAACGCAGGAGTTTGTGACCCCGCCCAGAATCGAACTGGGGCCTGCAGCTTAGAAGGACCGGCCAAAAAATATTTCATCACTTTTTTCGACGCAATCGCAGGTACAGACACGATCAGGGGCACAAGATTCTATCAAAGGTATTGCGAGGTCGAAGGCATATTGATCCAGAGAGCGCGAGTTTGCGCTCTTTTTTATTGTCCCTCTTGAGAAGGTCCATTTTGGTGCCTCTTTTTGGAAAAGGATTAGCTACTTTTTCATCCTCTTGTGCTATTACCCTTTGCACCTTCTTTTGGTAACCTCCCCTTAAAGTTCTACTCACAAAAAACGAAGGAAGTTCATTATGGCACGAAAAACTCCGCCGCTTTTCGAACGTTTCAAGAAGCACGCAGCCGAACTCGTCAAGAATCCCGGCAAGGTTCTTGATGAATTAGTAAGAGCAGACGAGAAGGCTGAACAGCAGGGAAACAAGATCACGAAATTCAAGGAAGACCTGAAAGTGTTGGTTCGCCTGGTGCGGTCCTGGGCTAAAGGCGAATATAAAGACGTACCAGCATTCTCGATCATCCTGGCAATTGCAGCAATCGTCTACTTCGTATCTCCGGTCGATGCAATCCCCGACTGGATCCCTGTCTTAGGTTATCTTGATGACGCTGCCGTTGTCGGATTCGTGATCTATTCAATCAAGAGCGATCTTGATGAATTCCACGAATGGGAGAAGAAGAAATCTTGATCTGTCATTTTGGCATTTCTCCGAATTACGACCCGGTGAGGCAGATGGACCGTCATACTTGCCACAGACGCAGGGGCTTCCATCCAACCACAAACTGCCATTGCATGATCGGGAAAAAAGAACAGCTGAACATTGGTACTATTGAAAGCAGCGGCACATTATGAGGCGAACCTGGAAAGCTGTCAAAATCCAAATTATTCTGCTGTCGATGTTCAGTATGGAAGTGTCAGCCTGTCCTGAGTGTCGCGCACAGGTCAAAAGTGAGATTTTCGACGCAAGTTTCGGGACCAACCTTTTCATTGTACTACTGCCGATAGTATTCATCGTAACTCTCGGGATCGGATTATATTGTGCAGATGGCATTGACAATAGAAGCAAGAAGGGAGCAGCAAGATGGCAAACGGGCGACGACGTAACCCATTAATCGCGGCCGGAATTTTGATGGGCGCTGGACTCGGTGGATTCCTGGACGGGATTATCCTTCATCAAATCCTGCAATGGCACCACATGCTTTCTTCGAAGTTTCCAGCAAATGGTCTTGTTAGTCTGAAAGTGAATATGTATTGGGACGGATTGTTTCACGCAGCGGTGTGGGTTATGACGGTAATAGGTCTTTTTCTTTTATGGCGGGTAGGGCAACGAGAAGATGTGCCATGGTCAGGGCGGACTTTTCTCGGCGCATTAAGTTGCGGTTGGGGATTATTCAATATTGTTGAAGGCATGATAGACCATGAAGTGTTGGGCATACATCACGTCTACGAGTTCACCGTCAACAAGGTGCCCTGGGATATGAGTTTTCTTGCTTTCGGAGTTATCATGCTGCTCATCGGATGGATATTGATTCGGTTCGGAAGCGCCCATGTCGTGGCGCGCGGTGAAGCATCCTAGTGAAGTTCCTAGTGCCACCTCTAGAAAGCAATCTTGTGGTTCATACTAAAGCCTATTCAAAAAAGGCAGTAGTGCCGCTCCAATTTGTACTTCTCAATGT
>JBARRO010000173.1:0-1858 GCA_049644265.1 Bacteroidota bacterium | reverse complement strand
CCCTGCCCTCGTTCGGGAGTTGAATCGTACATGGACCGAATCGCGCCCTGCGAGAAAAGTCGTCGAGTTTGTGGGCCGACCGTTTCCCTCGGGACGACAGAGTGTTGCATGGGATTTCAGGCTTGGTGGACCAGAACACATCTTACTCACCAGTCGGGGTACTTGGCTCGAATCTTGTCGAACACTGGCGAACTGGTGCCGTGTTTCTTGTGATAACCCAGCACCTGCCGCTCACGAGGAGTGGGCGCCACGGTTGGCCGGAGGCGACTCTCTGAGGGAGTTGCGAGTCAACCTCGCCGAGATTCTGGATGCGGTCACGGAACAGAGCAATCTTTCGGCCAGTGGGCGCAACTCTTCCGACCAGGTGATTGCCCTTGCGCACAACCGACTCGAGCTCAGCTACAAATGTCAGATCCTGGCCCGCAAAATTCCGATAGCGAATGGTGATCGGCTGGACGGGCCGGAAGCTTCCCTGCGTGGGAACAGTCGTTCCCGCATGACGTCCGAGACTCGCGTCGAAGTAGGGCAGGAAGGATTCTTGCAATGGATCTGTCCCTCTTGAGTCTTCCGAGCTCCTGCGGTTCCGCAACTCGGACACCGTACCTGGTTGCCCCTGAAAAGCAGGTTTATGCGTTGAGAGGTCCTGAAGGCCGAGCGTATAAATGCAAGCGGAGTGCCCCACAGTGAAAAAGTTCCAGTCCCCTTTCGAACGCGCGCGCGATCCGTAGTAAAACGGCATCATGAAGATGCCTACAAAAACCATCGCAGGTCTGAATATAGAGCATCAAATCTTGAGGTCACGATGAAGCTTTTAGCCCTCGTCCTGGTTGGCTTTCTGATGACGACGTTCACTCACGCTGAAGTGACAAAGCAGCCTTACGGCCACACGCAGGATGGCACGGCCGTAGACCTTTACACGTTGAAAAGTGAAAAGCTCTTGGTCGGGATCACCACCTATGGTGGGATCATCGTCAAGATAGAGACTCCGGACCGTTCCGGGAAGAAAGCGGATGTCGTGTTAGGTTTCGACAGCCTTGAAGGCTATACCGATCCGGCGAATAAGGCCCATTTCGGGGCCTTGATCGGACGCTACGCCAACCGAATCGCCCATGCCAAGTTCACTCTCGACGGAACGGAATACAACATTCCAAAGAACGATGGTGACAATGCCCTCCATGGCGGCCCGATCGGCTTCGATAAAGCTGTCTGGAAGGCTAAGGAGATCAAAGACGGGATCGAACTCTCTCATGTCAGCCCAGACGGTGATCAAGGATTTCCGGGCAAATTAAGCGTGACTGTCCGTTACATCCTAGCGGGAAATGAACTGCGAATTGCATACACTGCCGCTACAAACAAAGCCAGCGTTCTAAATCTGACCAATCATTCGTATTTCAACTTAACTGGTGATGGATCGAAAGATGTTCTGAAACACAGATTGAAGATCGCGGCGTCGCGGTATACGCCGGTTGATGCCACTCTGATTCCAACCGGTGAACTTGCTCCCGTGGCGGGTTCTCCATTCGACTTCCAGAATGCGACCGAGATTGGAGCGCGGATTGAACAGTCCAATGATCAATTGAAATTGGGACATGGATACGACCACAACTTTGTGCTGACCTCGCGCAAAGCGAGCGTAGCACTGGCGGCTGTCGTAACTGACCCGAGTTCCGGTAGAACCCTCGAGGTTCTCACCGACCAGCCCGGTATACAGCTTTACTCCGGAAACTTCCTCGATGGATCTTTAAAAGGGAAAGGCGGGCTCGCGTATCAGAAGCGCGCCGCGCTTTGTCTGGAGACCCAGCATTTCCCGGACTCTCCCAACCGTCCAAGTTTCCCGACAACCGAGTTGAAGCCAGGG
>JBARRO010000172.1:0-30511 GCA_049644265.1 Bacteroidota bacterium | reverse complement strand
GTGCAGGAGTTGCTCATCGGCCTTGGCTCGACGGAACATCATCAACTCCTCGAAGTGATGAAATACTGTGACGGCTATGATGTCGGAATGAAGATCATGCCGGACCTGTATGACATCGTGAGCGGGCAGGCGCGTATCAGCTCGATTTACGGCTTCCCGCTGATGGATGTCCGGCCGGAGTTGCTCCGGCCCTGGGAAGCCACGATGAAGCGGCTTGCGGATGTTCTTGTTTCCCTGGTGATTATTCTCGTTGGTCTTCCGTTGTGGATTCTGATTGCCGTTTTCATCGATCTCGATTCTGCCGGTCCGGTGTTCTACAGGCAGGACCGGATGGGTCGAAATGGCAAAGTGTTCAAAATTCTCAAGTTCCGATCGATGCGGACCGACGCAGAGAAGCATTCGGGTCCGGTCTGGGCGGGTAAAAACGACCCTCGTGTCACAAAGATGGGCAGGATTCTCCGTCGACTTCACCTGGATGAAGTGCCACAATTCCTGAATGTTCTGCTTGGTGACATGAGCCTTGTCGGTCCCCGGCCCGAGCGTCCCTATTTTGTCGAAAAGCTCGCAAGGGAGATACCGGTCTACAAACGCCGCCTTCGCGTTCGTCCGGGGATCACAGGATGGGCACAGGTGAAGTACAAGTATGATGAAAGCATCGAGGACGTGAAGGCCAAGGTGAAGTACGACCTGTTCTACATTGAAAACATATCATGGCGTCTCGACCTCAAGATTCTCTTCAACACGCTGTATGTCATGATGAGGGGCAAAGGACACACCTAGAGTGTCCGCGGGGCAAGGAATTAATGAACCAATGAGCAAATGAACCCATGAACATAAACCTTCAGATGGTCGACGTGGTCGGCCAATACAAGAAAATCAAGCCGGAAGTTGATGAGGCCCTCCATCGCGTTCTCGATTCAGGGCAATATATTCTCGGCAAAGAAGTGACCGATTTTGAGAACGCCGTCGCCTCGTATCTTGACGTGAAACATGCGGTGGGATGTGCATCCGGGACAGACGCGCTTCAAATCGCCATGATGGCACTGGGAATCGGACCCGGGGATGAAGTCATTACGACTCCGTTCACCTTCGTTGCGACGACGGAAACGATCGTTCTTCTCGGGGCCAGGCCCGTGTACGTCGATATCGACCCCCGGACCTTCAACATCGATCCCGCGAAAATCGAACGCGCCGTAACGCGGAACACCAGGCTCATTCTTCCCGTCCACCTGTATGGACAGGCGGCCGATATGGATCCGATCCTGGCCCTCTCGCGAAAACACGGGATTCCAGTTCTTGAGGACCATTGTCAATCGCTCGGGGGGGAGTACAGGAAACAGAAGCTCGGCGGTCTTGGCACGCTTGCGGCCATCAGTTTCTTCCCGAGCAAGAACCTTGGGGCATTCGGCGACGCAGGCATGGTAACCACCAATGACGCCATGCTGGCTGAGAAAGTCCGAATTATCGCGGTGCATGGCTCTCGTGTTCGTTATAAACACGAAGTCCTTGGCGTCAACAGCCGGCTGGATGCATTGCAGGCGGCAATTCTTCGCGTGAAGTTGAAATACCTTGACGACTGGGTTTCGGCTCGCAGAACTGCAGCGAGCGTCTATAATAGACTCTTTGAGGGAACCAAAATAGAACGCCCCTTCGAGGCAGAGTACGGAAAGCACGCCTACCATCAGTACACGATCCGCTTGAAGAATCGGGATGCAGTAGCGAGAATTCTGGCAGAAAAGAAGATTCCCCACGCTGTCTACTACCCCATCCCTCTCCATTTGCAGGAGGCTTATCGGAACGTCGGCGGGCCCCCGGGATCGTTCCCGGTGACTGAACAGGCCGCACAAGAAGTTCTCTCGCTCCCCATGCACACCGAACTCACGGAGGAGCAACAGTCGTACATCGCTCAACATGTTAACGAGGCGGCACGCGCATGAAGCGGTCATTGATCATCATCCCAACCTACAACGAAGCAGAGAACATTCCGAAAATTATCCCGAGAGTGCTCGAACAGCACGAGGGGTTCCATGTGCTGGTCGTCGACGACAATTCTCCGGATGGAACCGCAGCGCTCGTCAGGGGGATGATGGAACGCAACCCGCGAGTCCATCTTATTGAACGCCCGTCCAAACGCGGGCTCGGAACCGCTTACGTGGCGGGGTTCAAGTACGCGTTGGCCAATGATTTCGATTTTGTGTTCGAAATGGATGCGGATTTCTCCCACGACCCGAAAGCCCTGGTGACCCTGCTGAACAAGGCGGAGAAATTTGATCTTGTGATCGGATCGCGGTATATCTCGGGTGTCAATGTCGTCAACTGGCCTATGCGTCGACTGATCCTGAGCTACTCTGCCAACCTGTACACGCGCATCATCACAGGAATGCCTGTCCGGGACGCCACGGGAGGGTTCAAATGCTACAGGAGAAAAGTCCTGGAAACGATCGACCTGGATTCCATCAAGTCGAACGGGTACGCATTTCAGATTGAAACGAATTTTCTCGCGTGGAGGAACGGTTTCAAAGTCTGTGAAGTCCCCATCGTCTTTGTCGACCGGACGGTCGGCACATCCAAGATGTCCAAGCACATCGTGTATGAGGCGGTCTGGATGGTCTGGAAACTCAAACTGAAGAGTCTGTTTGATGGCAGGTAAACGGCAATCCCGCCGGCTCGACCTTTCGATCATCATCGTGAACTACAACGTTCGCGAGTTTCTTCACCATGCCCTGGTGTCCCTCCAGAAGGCATTGAAAGGCCTGCAGGCTGAAATCTTCGTCGTCGACAATGCCTCCGATGACGGCAGTGTTGAAATGATCCGGCGACGCTTCCCGAAGATCCACCTGATTGCGAACAAGGAGAACCTCGGGTTCGCGAAGGCGAACAACCTTGCTCTGCGACAGGCCCGCGGTGAGTACATCCTTCTGATTAATCCCGACACGGTCGTCGAGGAGAACACCCTGCGCGCCGTGGTCGGATTCCTCCGTGACAATGCCGATGTGGGGCTTGCGGGCTGCAAGATTCTCAGTCCGGACGGCAGCTTTCAATCCGCATGCCGGCGCAGTTTTCCCACGCCATGGGTTGCCTTTACCAAAATCACCGGGCTGAGCCGGCTCTTCCCGGGCAGTTCGCTCTTCGGCAGGTACAATCTTACATATAAGAACGTCGACGAGAGCTATGAGGTGGACGCCGTCAGCGGATCGTTTATGATGGTGAGGCGGAAAGTCTATGAGACGGTGGGAGGGCTTGATGAGGACTTCTTCATGTACGGGGAGGATCTCGACTGGTGCTATCGAATTCAACGCGCGGGATGGCGGATTTACTACGTGCATTCAACGCAGATTATTCATTACAAGGGCGAGAGCACAAAGCGGAGCAATATCGACGAGATTAAGACATTCTATGAGGCGATGGACCTCTTCGTTGAGAAACACTTCAGGTATCCGACCCTGTTCAATGCCTTGATCAAAGTCGGCATTGCGGTTGCGTCGTTTGGAGCATTTTCCGCTTCCCTCGTGCGTCCCATTCAACTCGCGGTCGTCGATTTCATCGTCGTCAATCTCAGCCTGCTTCTTGCCGAATACATCTGGCGGGGTGATGTATTCCTTTATCCTGCCTATGCCTATCCCATCGTCTATGTTGTTCCAGCAATCCTGATCATCTCAACCCTCTATGCGGTTGGGGTCTATACGTATCGGAAAATGTCTGTTTCACGAACGATGGTGGGAGTGTTGTTTGGGTACATCGTGATCTCGGCGCTGACTGCATTCTTTCGGGAATACGCCTTCAGCCGTGCCATCGTTGCCATTTCCGGGGCGCTTTGCCTCATGCTGTTGCCGGGATGGAGGCTCACGATGCGGGTGCTCGGACGAACCGCAAGTGCCGGCAGGGGAACTCTGTTCGGAAAGCGAACCCTGATCGTCGGAACTGACAAGAATGCCCGTGAGCTGCTTCGCCGCCTTCGGACTCGCATCGCGGACGGCTACGAGATCATAGGATTTGTCGAAACCACGCGTGCCCACGTTGGAACGATGGTCGATGGCGTCCCGATCCTTGGAAGCGTGGCCAGCGTGGGGAAAGTCATCAAGGAACATCATGTGAGTGACGTTATCTTCTCTCCGCACACACTTTCGTACAGCCACATCCTCTCCGTCATCCGAAACACACGTGAGTATCAGATCGGATTTCATTTGGTACCGAGCACCATGGATGTGATCATTGGAAAGGCGAGTGTCGATACGCTTCAGGACCTTCCCCTCGTGCAAATATCCTATAATCTCGAAAGAAGCCTGAATCGGATCGCAAAACGTGTGTTCGACGTCGTGATTTCGGGATTGCTCTTGTGTACGGTTTATCCTATTTTGTACATCCATCACGTGGTTGTGCACCGCCCCCTTTCCGGGCCTGTGTTCCAGCTTCCCCGCGTTTTCAGCGGAGAATTGAGCCTCGTCGGCCCTCCCGAGAGCTCCTACAACCTGCCGACGAAGGACACGCACTCCGGTCAAGCACTCTTTCTGGGTAAGCGGGGATTGACCGGGCTGGTCCAACTCCAGGGAGGGCGGACGGTGACACGTGACGAGATCGAACAATACAATCTCTACTATGCCAGGAATCAATCCTTCATGCTGGATTTTGAGATACTCCTGAAGACCTGGATGCAGTAGAAGAGGGGGGAGGGGCCATGAATTCGAACGAGGAGCCTGTCAATGGCAAAAGTTGTGCTTGAGTTTGAGAAACCGGTTTTGGAGCTGGAGCAGAAAATTGAAGAGATGAGGAAATACTCCGACAACCTCGACATCGCGGAGGAGATTGCCACCTTGGAAAAAAAAGTGAATCAGCTTCGCGAAACAGTCTACACAAACCTCAGCCGCTGGCAACGGGTTCAGCTTGCGCGGCATCCGGAACGCCCCTACACCCTCGATTACATCCATTATATGATCGAGGATTTCATGGAGTTCCACGGCGACCGGCATTTCGGGGACGATAAGGCTATCGTTGGCGGCTTCGGACGGTTGGACAAGGATACGGTTCTGATTCTCGGGCATCAGAAGGGAAGGGATACCAAGTCCAATATTTATCGCAACTTTGGCATGCCGAACCCCGAGGGGTATCGCAAAGCGCTCCGGCTCATGCAACTTGCAGCAAAGTTCAGGAAGCCGATTATCACCCTGTTGGACACGCCGGGTGCATTTCCAGGGCTCGAAGCCGAAGAGCGCGGACAAGCTGAAGCGATTGCCCGAAACCTGTTTGAGATGTCCCATCTGCCCGTTCCGATCATGATCGTGATTATTGGCGAAGGAGCCTCTGGCGGAGCTCTCGGTATCGGCGTTGGTGATCGAATCCTGATGTTCGAGAATTCATGGTACTCGGTCATTGCACCGGAATCCTGTTCAAGCATCCTTTGGCGAAGCTGGGACTATAAAGAGCAGGCGGCCGAAGCGTTAAAGCTGTCCGCCAGCGATCTCGTTGAACAGGGAATCGTCGACAGGATTGTTCCCGAGCCCTTCGGCGGAGCCCATCGCGACCCGGAACAAGCCGCAACGACTCTGAAAAAGATTCTTGTGGAAGAACTGCGTGCACTCAAGAAAATAAAACCGGACAAGCTTGTCCTTCAGCGGGTTGAAAAATTTTCGAAGATGGGAGCGTGGAAGGGATAAAGGAATGGCAGGAGTGCAGAGGATCAGGCCTATCTACGATTCTACGAATCGTAGATTCGTGGAACGGCCCCGTAGGGAGGAGCAGAGGAGAGCAATCGGACATCACTGTTATGACGGAAAGAGAAAGCGGTCTCGATGCTTAAACACACATCCGAAATTCGTGTCCGGTATGCTGACACGGACAAGATGGGATTTGTCTACTACGGCAAATATTTCGAGTACTTTGAACAAGGCCGCTCGGATCTTCTTCGTGCTATCGGACTTCCGTATCCGGAGGTAGAGAGTCAGGGAATTTTTCTGCCCGTGATTGAAGCCACTGCCCGCTATCGCAAATCGGCGTCGTACGATGAACTCATTATTCTGGAAACCACGGTTGCGGAAATGCCCGTCGCCAGGATCCGTCTTGAATATCGCGTGCTTCGGGATGGGGAAGACGAGCCGCTGGTCGAAGGGCACACGGTTCACAGCTTTCTGAATTCCTCCACCGGCAAGCCGACACGCGCGCCGTCATTTTTTGTACAGACCCTGGAAAAAGCCCTTAAAACGCAAACGGAATAATCATGCTCAAAAAAGAACTTCTGGACATCCTTTGCTGCCCGAAATGCAAAGGCGACCTTGACTACAAACCCGAAAAGAACACACTCACCTGCAAGTCCTGCGGCAAGGTCTACGAGATTAAGGATGATATTCCGATCATGCTGATCGATGAACCGGAAAGCCGTTGAATTGCCCCCGCACTCCCCAGTGCATGAAGTAATCCTGTCCCACCATGGTTGAGAAGATCCTGCGGCTCGGTAAGGAAACTGCCGTGTACGGTTTGAGCACCGTGGTCGGAAGGCTCCTGAATTTTCTCATCGTTCCATTCTACGCCAACGTCCTGCTCCCGGAAGAGAACGGGGTCATTGCCAACGTCTATGCTTACATTGCGTTTGCAGCGGTCGTGTACGGCTACGGTATGGAACAGGCGTACATGCGATTTGTGGCATCGCAGGAAATCGGGGACAAGAAACAGAACTTCACGGTTCCGTTCCTCTCGCTGGCGGGAACTTCGGTTCTTCTTTCCCTTGTTATTCATACCTCGTCGACAACCATTGCCGCCCTGATTGGCCTGGATCCTTCGCAGCACATCCTGGTCCGGTACGCAGGATGGATTCTCTGCTTTGACACGCTTGCCGTCGTCCCCTTTGCCTCCCTGCGCATGCAACAACGCGCAAAGAAATTTGCCTCCCTGAAAATCCTGAATGTCTCCACCAACCTCATCCTGAATGTCGTTCTGATCGTGGGATTTCACAGGAGGGCGGAGGGAGTTTTCCTGGCCAATCTTCTCGCTTCCGTCTTCACATTTTGTGTCATGCTGAATCTTGTCCGCGAACAGATAAGCTTCGACATCCCCGGGCGGCTGTACAAGGAAATTCTCAAGTTCGGCCTCCCGTACATTCCTGCCGGGCTTTCGGGTGTTGCGATGCAGGTTGTCGACAGGCCCATTGTCAGAGCCCTGACGAACGATGCCACGCTCGGCGTTTACCAGTTGAACTACCGGTTGGGAATTTTCATGATGCTGATTGTCGGGATGTTTGACTATGCATGGAGGCCGTTCTTTCTCAACCATGCAACTGACCCGGATGCCAAGCAGCTCTTTTCCAAAGTGTTCACGTATTTTCTGCTCGCCATGACAAGCATTTTTCTGGTCGTGTCGTTTTTCATCGAGGATGTGGTCCGGATGAGCATTTTTGGGAGACAGTTTTTTCCTCCGGCGTACTGGCCGGGAGTTCAAATCGTTCCCTACATTCTCCTCTCCTACGTTTTTACCGGGGCGTACGTGGTGTTTGTCGTCGGCGTGTATCTCGAAAAGAAAACCAAGTATCTCCCTCTTGTGACGGGCGCGGGGGCGCTTGTGAACATAGGCCTCAACTTTCTTCTTATTCCCATCTATGGAATCCTCGGGGCCGCCCTCGCCACCCTGTGCAGCTACATCGTCATGGCGGTGGGAATGTTCCTTGCTTCGCAGAGATTCTATCCGGTGCAGTATGAATGGAACAAGGTCGTTCGGCTCTCGTTCGTCGTTGCGGTCTTGTTTGTGGCATTCAAGCTTCTCTCTCCCGAGCCACTCTCCTTTTCCGGCGTCCTGCTCAAACTTGCGTTCCTTTCGGCGTTTGTCGCGTCGTTGTTCGCCCTGAACATTGTGAGTATGAAAGAGTTTGTCCTCACAAAGTCCGCCATCCTGAAGACGCTGACTTCGCCCGGGAAGACTCCCGAGGCCTAGAGGATTCCTCCCCGTTCGCCAGTCCCGGATCATTTCGCCGTATCTGGTCTCGTCGTTCGTTGATCCCTGCCCCATTGTTTCGTATATTGAAAAAATACCAACCAGTCAAGGAGAGCGCGTTGAGCGATCGTGATGAGAAGAAATCAAGCTGGGTTCCGACCAACCCCCAGTACGACCCGAACAAGCCGATGCAGATCGGCGGCCAGGCGGTCATTGAAGGCGTGATGATGCGTGCCCCCGGCTCGGTTGCCACCGCAGTGCGAAGAGCCGACGGGTCGATCGTCGTGCAAAAACACAGCTTTCGATCGATGGTTGAGAAGTACAAGATGCTCAACCTCCCGGTCGTCCGCGGAGCCATCGGCCTGGTCGACATGATGTATCTCGGAATCAAAACACTCAACTGGTCGGCAGAGATTGCCATGATGGACACGGACGATGGGAAAGCCCGCGGGAACGGAAAAGCCAACGGAGCAGCACAACCTCCCAAAGGTCAGTCGACGTTCACCCTCGTCCTGTCACTGGTGTTTGCGCTGGTCATTGGCATTGGGATTTTCTTTGTCACACCCCTGGTCCTGACGACGAAAGTGTTCCAGATTGAGCAGAAGGCATTTGAATTCAATCTCGTGACCGGCCTGATCCGGATTACCATCCTGCTTGGATATCTGGCCGCGATTTCATTGATGAAAGACATCAAACGGCTCTTCCAGTACCACGGGGCCGAGCATAAATCGATCTTTGCATTTGAGCTCAAAGATCTACTTGTTCCTTCTGCTGTCAAGCAGCACACCCGTTTCCACCCGCGTTGCGGAACGAGCTTTCTCCTGATCGTCATGTTTGTCGCAATCGTTGCGTTCGGTCTCCTCGATACGCTTCTCCTCAAGATCTTTGGCACGATTACCCTCCCGATCCGGCTTCTGACGCACCTACCGTTTATTCCAGTGGTCGGAGGAATTGCCTATGAGTTCATCAAGTTCTCGGCAAAGCACAGCACAACATGGTGGGGGCGGATCATCATTGCGCCGGGGCTCTGGCTTCAGAAGATTACGACCAGGGAGCCGGACGAAAGCCAGCTTGAAGTGGCGATCGTCGCACTTCAGTGTGCGCTCGGAAACGTCGATGCGGAACGGTACTCGCTGAAGCTTGAGGCCAAGCATCAGCTTGAGGTATAACAAACAAGAGCGACATGCTCGAAAAACTCGAAAAAATATTCGAACGGTACGAGGAGGTCAATCGGCTTCTGAGCGATCCCGCAGTCCTGTCGGACCAGCAGAAATTCAAGGAACTCGGGAAAGAGCTGCGCTCCCTCGAGCCGATCATCAGGACGGGGAAGCAATACAAGAAAGCATTTCATGATTTTCAGGGAAGCAAGGATTTACTCGAGTCCGTGGGCGATCCCGAGCTGAAAGCATTGGCCCAGGAGGAGTACGATAAACTCAAGGTGGACGTGGCGAAGCTGGAAGAAGATATGAAACTCCTGCTTGTCCCTCAGGACCCCAACGACACGAAAAATTTCATCATGGAAATTCGGGCGGGAACGGGTGGCGAGGAGGCGGCGCTATTTGCTTCAGACCTGTACAGGATGTACACACGGTTTGCGGAACGCAAAGCCTGGAAGGTGGACCTTTTGGACTGGAATGAGACGGGAAAAGGCGGGTTTAAGGAAATCATTTTTGCTGTTTCGGGAGAATGGGCGTACGGACTGATGAAGTTCGAGAGTGGTGTGCACCGGGTCCAAAGGGTGCCGGAGACCGAAGCACAAGGACGGGTTCACACCTCTGCTGCGACGGTGGTCGTGTTGCCCGAGGTCGAAGACGTCGAAGTCGACATCAACCCTGCCGATCTGCAATTCGACACCTATCGCGCCGGCGGCAAGGGGGGGCAGAATGTCAACAAAGTAGAGACGGCCGTCCGGATTACGCACAAACCAACCGGCATCGTTGTGGCATGTCAGCAGGAGCGCTCACAGTTCCAGAATCGCGAGCGTGCGATGAAGATGCTTCGTGCCAAACTGTACGAGATCAAACTTCAGGAGCAAACCGCTTCGCAGGCCGCAAAGCGCAAGTCCATGGTCAAAAGCGGCGACCGGAGCGACAAAATCCGCACGTACAATTTCCCCCAAAACCGCGTCACGGACCATCGCATCGGACTGACACTCTACAACCTCAACAACGTTATCGATGGCGATCTGGATACGATGATTGAACAGCTGAGAGTGGCGGACAGGGCGGAGAAGCTCCAGAACGCGACTGTTTGAGAAAGAGATTACACAGAGGAAAAGAAGAGAAGAGCAGAGGACACGGAGAAAAAATTGGTTTGAATGAGAGAACCCCCTCCCCGCTGTCAACTACAAATGAGGAACGATACTATTTAAGGAGTCGTCATCCCTGCTTGTTTTAAGCAGGGATCTGATTTACAACAGGAAGTGAAGTCCGATACTCCGTCTTAGATCAGATTCCCGCTTAAGACACGCGGGAATGACGGTTCCCTGTTCTTGCTGTTGTCTTTGTAAGTCCAGGTTTTCTCTCCTCCCCCCCAAAAAAATCACGAGCCCCAAACCTCTGTGACCTCTTCTTTTCTCTGTGAAACGTTCTTTTTTATTTCCCCTTGATCGGCAACGTTCGCACTCTCCCGAAAAATCCCTTCAGCAACTCTTCGCTTTCGCGGTCGCATACGCCTGAAATAACGTGGGGCGTGTGATTCAGGCGTTTGTCCTGCGGAATGTTGTACAGCGTGCCGCAGGCTCCGGCTTTCGGGTCGAACGCTGCAAACACCAATGTGGGGATTCGGGAGAGGACGACCGCGCCCGCACACATGGGGCATGGCTCGAGCGTAACGTAGAGCGTGCATTTTTCAAGCCTGCGAGAGTGCAGATGGCCTGCAGCAGCTGTCAGGGCGATCATTTCCGCGTGAGCAGTCGGATCCTGAAGTCGCTCGATCTGGTTGTATCCCTTCCCGATGATCTTTCCCTCATAGACAACAACTGCGCCGACGGGAACCTCGTCCTGCTCGTAGGCACGGGAGGCCTCGCGCAGCGCCTGCTTCATCCATTGTTCATGAACCGTCATCCGTGTCCAGCCTTTCTTGAAATCGAAAAGTGAAAAAAATACGAGTGCGACCTCTATATTCGCAACGCCGTTGACTAAGAGGCATCTTTTCAGTAAGGTTTGAATACTGCGGTTACGGAATCATCCACTTCTTCCAGAGGATCGTTATGAAGAAGACATTTCTTGCGATTGTGACATCCCTGCTCGTTATCAGTATGAGTTTGACCTCGACGGGTTGCTTTGGGTCTTTCAACCTTGTGAAGAAGGTTTATAAGTTCAACGAAGGCATTGGCGACAAGTGGATCAACGAAATCGGATTCCTGGTGATGACCATCGTCCAGGTGTACAGCATTGCCGCAACCATCGACGTGATCATTCTTAATTCCATCGAATTCTGGACGGGGAGCAACCCGGTTTCAGCGTCCATGGACCCCGTTGTCGTGCCCGTAAACGGCGAAACCTCGGTGGCCTTCCAGGGAAACACCGTTGAGCTCCGGCAAGGAGATCAGGTGTATGCCATGGAAAAGAGCGACGCCGGCACACTGGTGAAAAATGCGGACGGAACCCTTCTGGGGACATGCACCATGACAGCGGAAGGCGGATTCCGGATCATCGACGCAACCGGCAAGATTGTGGCCAGCTATTCAGCGTCGGAGGTTCAGAAATTGCAGGATCGATTCCTCGGCGCACAGTAACCGTTCCATTTCTAAAAGGCAACCGGGAGCCGGGACGCAGTTCATCCCGGTTCCCCGGTGCGCTTCGGATGTGCCATCTGCCCCACCGGTGAATCGATTGTTTCGTAGTCGTTCGCGTTCGAGAAGTCGATAAGCGTTTTCTTGATACGCTGAGCTCCCACCTTAATTTCCTTCAAGTCGATCAGAATTTCCGGCTGATCTTTGGCTTCCTGTTCCGCCTGGTTCAGGTAGCCCATGATGATCGCAAGCGGGTTGTTGATCTCATGCTGAAGTGTCCTGATGACTTCCTTCATGGTACTCAACTGGGTTTGTTGTTTCTCGAGCTCTTTCTGCTGGCTAAGCCGCGCCTTTTCCTGCTCGAGCATTTTGGAGCGGTAGGAGATGATCTTGACGAGAGCGGCGGCGAGGAGCCACATCCACAGGAGGGCATCGAACTCCATGAACACCTCCAGCTTGCTCATCGACGTTTGCCGGATTTCCTTGTAGAAACTCATGGTCGACACGAAGAAGTAGCTGTAGATGATGTAACCCGAGAGGACAGCGGGGTAGCGGATGAAGTAGTTTTTGACTATTTGGAATGCTCTTTTGATGAGATTCATAGGCCTTCCAGTCAACAATCTTTGTTGTGAACGAAGGGAATCCTTAATCTATAGTAACCAGTCTCCAGTTGCCAGTCTGCAATTGCAGTTTTCCAATTCAAACCCAAACCCATCACGGGTTCTTTCGTAACGATTTTCCATTTTTCATTTCAACAATTATCATTGTTTAGTGCGCCCGGAGGGAGTCAAACAATGGAAAAATGTAAATTGGGGAAATGGAAAACTGGTTTGACCGAAACGCTGAAACCCATCCCAGGTTCTTTCTTAACGATTTTCCATTTTTCCATTTCAACAATTGTCATTGTTAAGTGCGCCCGGAGGGAGTCGAACCCCCAACTTCCAATTCGACCGAAGTTAGCGCTGTCTGCTAACTTCGTTGTCGAATTGAGAATCCCGTCGAAGACGGGACCGGATTGAGTCTGCTGTGCGCCCGGAGGGAGTCGAACCCCCAACCCTCAGATCCGAAGTCTGATGCTCTATCCAGTTGAGCTACGGGCGCTTTGTGAGTCTTAACATTTCCACATCGGTGCCGATCCCGACAAAGAGCGTCGGGACGCTCGAAACGGCAACCGCTCACAAGAACGGTTCGCGGGCCGTTTCGGCGGTTGAGCTACGGACGCTTAACAACGAAAAATGGAAATTAGAAAAGGTAAATTGACGCTCTATCCAATCCTACGGGAAAAACGGAAATTGGAAATGTCAATATGGTGTGAAAATGCTGGAACAAGATACCGTTTTTCAACAGGTCGTTCAACTGAGAATTGTTGCTCTTGCCACAAACGAAAAGTCCGACTCGTTATCGAGCCGGACTGTCTTCTTAAAGAGCGATTCGCTGCTCTCTTATTTCTTTTTCTTCATACTCGGTTTTGTTCCTTTTGGCTTTGGCAGACTTATTCTCTTGCCGTCCACCCACGGGCCTCGAGGGTTAACCCTGATCTGGTCGCAGATTAACTCCTTTTCCGCAGCCTGGCTAGGGGTGAGTACGAACCGTTTAATGACATGAGGCATGCCGTTACTCCATGATTGTATAAAGCCTGCCGCTCCAGCCAACTGAGCCAAAGGCACGCTCGAAAACATTATGCCACAGATTTTCAAACGGGCTGGTTGTTACAATATACGACTTTTTAACTGCTCATTCAACACCAGTTCAATGCTTGAAAAAACAACCACTCCCCCTATGACCGGATTGTTTTTTTAATTACTTTTCCTCCCGGAAACCACTAGCAGGCTGCTGAAAAAGGGAAAAATGATCCACGAAGGACACAAAGGACACGCCTGCGTGCCGAAACGACTCACTAAGACGTTGAGTAGTGTATTCACTTCGGCCTGCCCGCCGAACTTGATCCTGAAGGCAGGCGGGCGTGCAGGCACGAAGGAACACGAACATATATTCATTTTGAGTGAGAATACAAACACTTGGCTTTTCTTCGTGACCTTCGTGGATAATATCAATCGTAGTTTTTCCGCAACCTGCTAGTGCCGCGTCCCGCAAATACCTTAAATATAGAACGCGGAGTTCGCTGAAAAAACGGATCAACACGGAATGATTCCGAACGTCTTGATCGGTGAAAATCCGTTGTTTCGGCCTTTTCCGTGTTCCATTTCTACAATAAACCTGACGGGACTTAGTCAAAGTATTTCTGATACAGGATACTAGCCCACGTTTTTCCGTCCTTCTCGTGCGAACATACTCATTTCAAACGGGCTTCTTCCAATGACCATCACCCTTTCTCTTGTCGATTGGCTGATCATTGCCGTGTACTTCGGCTTCGTGATCGGCATCGGCTTCTATCTCAAGAAGTTCACACACACGGAGAACGATTTCTTCCTCGCGGGAAGGAAGAACAGCTCGTGGGTCGCAGGACTTGCGTTCCTCTCTGCGAACCTCGGTGCCCTGGAACTCCTCGGAATGACCGGCAATACGTTCAAATACGGAATGTATGTCGCTCATTTCTACTGGGTTGGGGCGATTCCCGCCATGCTCTTCCTCGGCATCTACATGATGCCGTTCTACTACAGCAGCCGCATCAAGTCCATCCCCGGTTATCTGAAACTGCGCTTTGATGAGAAAACGAGAGTCTTGAACGGGATAGCCTTTGCCGTCATGACATTGCTCGTTTCCGGCATTAACCTCTATGCCATGGCTCTTGTACTCCATACATTCCTCGGCTGGAATTGGGATGTCAGCATGTGGGCGTCGGCTCTGACGGTGGCGGTCTATGTGACCCTGAGCGGGCTCCTCTCAGCAATTTTTACCGAGATCATCCAGTTCTTTCTGATCTGGTTCGGCCTCTTTCTGGTTTCCATTCTTGGCGTTGTCGAAATTGGAGGCCTCGGCGAGGTCTTCCGGCGTGTGCCCGAGGCTTACGGTACGCTCTGGTCGACATCGTTGGATCCGTCCCAGAACGGCATGATGGTGAATTGGGTGGGTATTGTGTTGGGACTGGGCTTCGTCCTTTCCTTTGGCTATTGGACAACAGACTTCCTTGTGGTGCAGCGGGCATTTTCAGCGAAGGATCTTCGGTCGGCCCGCATGGCTCCCATCATCGCAACGTTTTTCAAAATGGGCGTTCCGTTTATTGTGGTCATTGCGGGACTCGTTGCGCTGATTCTGTCCAAGGATCCCTCGGCGCATTTCGCCCTCATCCAGGAAGGGGGACAGGTAAACTACGACTCGGCGCTGCCGATGCTGATCGCACGCTACTATCCCACGGGACTGATCGGCCTCGGTGTGACGGCCCTTCTCGCGGGATTCATGGCCGGCCAGGCGGGAAACGTCAGCGCGTTCAATACGGTGTGGACCTATGATATCTATCAGTCCGTGATCAATCCGAAATCGTCAGAGGCCCATTTGCTGTGGATGGGGCGAGCTGCGACGATCGTCGGAATTCTCATCAGCGTTGTCACAGCATACTGGGCAAAGAGTTTCCCAAGCATCATGGATTACATGCAGGCGATTTTTTCCTGGGTGAACGCGCCGCTGTTCGCCACGATGCTCCTCGGGATGTTTGTGCGATGGATTACGGCGAACGGAGCCTTCTGGGGACTCATCGCGGGCATGGGCTCGTCGGTGACGATGTTCCTCGGAGTGAAGTTTGCATGGTTCGACGCGCGCATCCTTACGCTTTCCGGCACCACGAGCGACATGGGAGCAAATTTCTGGCGAGCGTGGTGGGCCTGGCTCATTTGTTTTGTCGTTACGGTTGTCGTGAGTGTGTTCACTGAACGAAGATCCGAGTCGGAGCTGGTCGGCCTCGTGAAAGGACTGACCCCCGGGGAGGGCACGAAAGAAAAAAGATTTTTCAAGACGCCTGAATTCTACGCCATCTTTGCGCTCATCCTGTTTGTTGCTTTGAACATCTACTTCTGGTAAGGACGCCGCATGGCTCAAGAACAACCCGAAATGAAATCCATCTGGTATTTTGTCGGTGTGATGCTCACCGTGATGGGCTCGCTCATTTTTCTGAGCAGCGCGTACGACCTGTTTCAATCCATCCCCCAAAAAACTGTACTGGCCGGGCTCCATCCCGGTCTCTGGTGGAGTATTCTCATGGTCGTTGCAGGCATCGTGTTTATCGGAATCAGACAAAAGCCCTCGTCGTGACGTCCGTTGACCGCATCCGCCAGGCATTTCGAGGCAGGTTGGCCGGAGATCCTCTCCTTGTTGCTTCCCCCGGAAGGATCAATCTGATCGGGGAGCACACAGACTACAACGATGGATTCGTTCTCCCTGCTGCCATCGACAAAACCATCGTCTTTGCCCTTGCACCGAGAAGAGACAAGAAGTGCCGATTCGTTGCCGTTGACCTCGACGATTCGTTTGAGGCGTCGATTGACCACCTCGCTCCTTCACCAAAGCACTGGCCGAACTACCTCGTGGGAGTCGTAGATCAGTTGCAGCGAAGGGGTTATGAGATCGCCGGGTTTGACTGTGCGTTCGGCGGCGACGTCCCAATCGGATCCGGACTGTCATCCTCCGCGGCTGTCGAAGCAGGCCTCGCGTTTGCCCTGAACGAAGCGTTCAAACTCGGCATTGAGAAACTGGACCTTGTCAGGATTGCACGCGCGGCCGAGAACGACTTTGTCGGCGTTCAGTGCGGGATTATGGATCAATTTGCGAATATCTTTGGAAAGGCGAAGAAGGTCGTGCAGTTGGACTGCCGGTCGCTTGAATATGCATACGTCCCGTTTGAGCGGACCGATGTAAGGATCGTCCTCTGCGACACCCGGATAAAACGGGATCTTGCCGCCTCAGAATACAACATCCGTCGGAACCAATGCGAGGCGGGAGTTCTCCGGCTGCAGAAAGACAATCCGCAGATCAGGAGTCTCAGAGACGTAAGCCGCACCTTGTTGGAAGATCATGAGAAACTTCTCGAACCCGTGATCTACCGCCGCTGCAAGTATGTCGTGGCGGAAAACGACAGGGTCGTTCAGGCTTCGGAATCCCTCCGCCGCGGCGATATTGCTTCGCTCGGGAAGCTGATGAACGCCTCGCATCGCGGCTTGCGGGATGAATATCAGGTAAGCTGTGCGGAGCTCGATGCCCTCGCGGACATCGCAATCAGTCTGCGGGGTGTGTTCGGCGCACGAATGATGGGAGGTGGATTCGGCGGATGCACAATCAATCTCGTCGAAGATGATGCGATGGGTGATTTTGAGCGGGATATCCGTTCCCTCTACCGGCAGAAGGTTCAAAAGGACATCAAAGTCTCTTCATGCTCAATCAGCAACGGCACAAGCCTTGTGAACTGAAATGACGACGTTTGATTTGTCGAACCATCCCCATCGAAGATACAATCCGCTGACGGGGGAATGGATTCTCGTCTCTCCGCGTCGCGCATCGCGGCCGTGGCAGGGAAAGGTGGAAGCTTCTGCAGGCATCGCACTGCCTGCACACGATCCCGACTGTTATCTTTGTCCGGGCAACAAGCGTGCGGGCACCGCTGTCAATCCCCGGTACACCTCAACCTTCGTGTTCGACAACGATTTTAGCGCTTTGCACCAAGCCAAGGTTGATGAATCGTTGATCGCATCGGACGGTCTCCTTCTTGCCCGGCCCGAAAGCGGCATTTGTCGTGTGGTATGCTTTTCGCCGCGCCACGACCTGACACTCGCAGAAATGACGGCGAAGGAAATTCGTGCGGTGGTGGATGTATGGAAAAATGAATTTGTCGACCTCGGATCGCGGCCGTTCATCAAGTATATCCAGATATTCGAGAACAAGGGAGAGATCATGGGCTGCAGTAATCCGCACCCTCACGGACAGATCTGGGCGGAGAGTTCGATTCCGGTCGAGCCGATGAAGGAGACGGAGCACATGCGCGGACATTTCGATAGACGGGGGAGGAGTCTCCTGGCGGAATATGTTGAGACCGAGCGGAACGCCCGGGAGCGGATCGTGTTGGAGAACGGCAGCTTTGTTGTGCTCGTCCCATTCTGGGCGGTGTGGCCGTTTGAGACGATGGTTGTCTGCAAACAGCACATCCAGACGATTGCGGAGATGGATGAGATCCAGTTGAACGACCTGAGTGATGCAGTTCGCCGGATCACCGCAAGATACGATAACTTGTTCGAGACCTCCTTTCCATACTCTGCAGGAATCCACCAGGCTCCCACCGATGGAACCGATCATCCGGAGTGGGATTTCCATCTTCATTTTTATCCCCCTTTGTTACGCTCCGCGAGTATCAGGAAATTCATGGTGGGATATGAGATGCTCGCCAATCCTCAGCGGGACGTGACGGCCGAATGGAGCGCTGCACAACTCCGCGAGCAGTCGGAAAAACACTTCCGTGGGCGTGCGGCAGTCTCAAATTGAAACGGTTCAGTTGAGTTTTGTATTTGAACTGCACGGAAACAGGAAAAATTGTGGCCGTTGTTCAACTGATTTCTCGGCATGTGCGAATCGTTCCAGAAGTCTTCAAAAAACCGCAATTGAAGTTGTGGCATTCCCACCCGAGTCTTCGCCCCTTGTCACCGCATCGTTGCCTGTAAAGTAACAAGCAGATTCCCATCAAAAAAATCCTTCTCCCCTTGACATTCAGGCATTAATCCCTAAATTCGTGGAAGCCCTTCCACGGAAAAACCTCCTTTGCCGCCAACAATCTATGACATTGCAAAAAAAGCCCGCGTAGGGATCGGTACGGTCTCGCGGGTTTTTAACAACCACCCCAGCGTTTCTCCCGCAACCAAGGACCGTGTCTTGCGGGTGGCAAACAAGTTGCAATATCATCCTCATCCCTATGCACGCGGTCTGGCGCGTCGGCGCACGAACTCGATCCTTGCCGTCATTCCCTTCTTCTCGACCTTCTTCTTCATCGAGGTTCTGCAGGGAGTGCAGGCGACTCTGAGCACGACCGACTACGACCTCCTGCTGTTTGGCATTACACACCTCGATCACATCGATGCCTCGCTGAAGAGGATTGCAGGTCGGAACCGGGCCGACGGGATTCTCTACTTTTCCATGGAAATGCCGGAAGCGTTTGCGACGGAATATTTGCAGCAGAAGGTCCCGCTCATTCTTGTCGACACGTACCACAGAAATTTTGATTCATTCCAGGTCGACAACACAGAAGGTGCTGCGATCGCGACAAAGCATCTCGTCGATCTCGGTCATCAGAGGATCGGAATTCTCCTCGCAAATCTCGAAAGCCCTCCGGCCAAGCAGCGTCGCGAAGGGTTTGAGCGCGCCATGCACGAAGCCGGATTACCGGTACAGCCCGAATGGGTCAAGTGGAGCAATTCCTCCCGCCTCGACGGCTTCACGCGCGAAGACGGATATCTTCAGATGAAAGAGTTTCTCAAACTCCGATCTTCGATGCCGTCGGCGATCTTTGTGTCGAGCGACATTCAGGCGTCCGGCGCTCTTTCGGCAATTGAAGAAGCGGGCCTGCGATGTCCCGACGATGTAGCTCTTGTCGGCTTTGACGATATCGAACTGGCGGGCCACCTCGGACTGACGACGATGCGCCAGCCGATGGCTAAGATGGGTCTGCTCGCAGCACTGCGACTCGCGGAGCGGATGGAAAACCCGGCGCTGCCGGCAAAGCAAACGACGTTCGTTCCGGAACTGATCGTCAGGAAAACAAGCGGTGCAGGAGCCAGGATGCCGGTACCTGTGCCCATGTCATGAAGTCCGGCCGTCTCATCGGCCGGTCGGCATTCCTTCTCGTGCTGACGATTCCTCTGTCCGGTGCGCTCTGGGGGGCTGGAAAAGACAAGGCTGCCCACGGAGTTCCCGGATGGGCGAAGCGGGCCGTGTGGTATCAGATCTTTCCGGAGCGTTTTCGGAACGGCGACGCGTCGAACGACCCGCGACCGGAAGACATGGCCGGGTCGTGGCCGCATCAGGTCGACAAGGACTGGCAGACGAGCAATTGGACGGGAGATTGGTACGAGCTGCAGCCGTGGGAACGAAGCGACTCGAAAGGGTTTTATTTCCACGCGCAACAGCGTCGATACGGCGGGGATCTTCAGGGCGTGCTGGATAAACTCGACTACCTGAAAGATCTCGGCATCACGGCGATCTACTTCAACCCGCTCTTTGAATCGCCGAGCCTTCACAAATATGATGCGACCTGTTATCACCACATTGACAACAATTTTGGTCCGGATCCGGCAGGGGACAAACGAATCTGGTCTGGGGAGGACCCGGCCAATCCGTCCACATGGAAATGGAGCAGCGCCGACCGGCTGTTCCTGAAGCTGATTCAGGAGGCACACAAGCGCGGGATGAAAATCGTGATCGACGGAGTCTTCAATCACGTGGGAATGACGTTCTGGGCATTTCAGGATGTCGAAAAGAATCAGCAGGCATCGCCGTTCAAAGACTGGTTTATCATCAATCAATGGGATAATCCTGCGACGAGCCAGAACGAATTCAAGTATGCGGGATGGTACGGCGTCAAAGAATTGCCGGAGTTTCGGGAGGATGACCGGGGATTGGTCCATGGTCCGCGCGAACATATTCACGCGGTTGTGCAACGCTGGATGGACCCGAACGGCGACGGCAATCCGGAGGATGGGATAGACGGCTGGAGATTGGACGCGGCCGATAAAGTGAACATCGAATTCTGGAAGGAATTTCGAACGTGGGTTTGGAACATCAACCCGGAAGCGTATATCGTCGGAGAGTTGTGGTGGGAAGATTGGGGAAGCGACAAAATGTTTAACGCCGCACCCTGGTTGCAGGGCGACACCTTCGATGCCGTGATGAACTATCGCTGGGCCCGCGAGGCGTTTTTGTATTTCGCCGGTGTGAAAACGAAGATTCGCGCGACGGATTTCTCAGCCCGTCTCGATGCCCTTCGTCAGGATTATCCGACGGACGTCAATTTCGGCCTCATGAATCTCTATGACAGCCACGACACGGACCGCATTCCGTCGCACATTATCAATGGCGACCTCAGCTACGACAAGCGCGTCGGAGCTGCGGACAACAGAGAGTACCTTGTGCGGAAACCGAACGAGGACGAGCTTGCGACCGAGAAGCTCATGGCTCTGTTCCAGATGACGTACGTCGGTGCTCCGGTGATTTACTACGGAACGGAAGCAGGGATGTGGGGTGGGGACGATCCGGATGACCGCAAACCCATGCTGTGGGCTGATTACACGTATGAGCCGGAAAAAAGCCATCCGTTCAACAAGCCGCGGCCGGTCGATGCCAATGTGTTTAGTTCCGCATTGTTTGAATACTACAAAAATCTTATCGGGATCAGGAATTCGAATTCAGCGCTCAGCGACGGCGAGTTCGTCCCACTCGTCACAGACGATGAGCACGATGTTTATTGCTACCTGAGACACGATGAACGTCAGTCTGTCATCGTTGCAATGAACCCATCAACGGTCATGAACGAGGTGCAATGCGGTTTGCCGGAGTCGGTAAAGGCCGGATCATGGAAGAGCCTGCTCGACCAACGAGCCGTCCAGGCGCAGAGTCACACTCTTCGATTGACGTTGAAACCGAAATCAGGAGACATCTTCATAGCATTGCCGTGAGCGGGAAGTGGTTCATAGGAGGCTTTGCCCTCTTCGCGGTTCTGTGGATCGGGGGATGTCGCGGGAAGAGCGCGGTGCTTGCCGAGGTGAACGGCAGGACGATCACAGAAGAAGAATTTGCTCCACGATACCGGAAATATCTGGCGAACACGTCGGAACGGGACAACATCGTGGTAAGGAAAAAGGTCCTCACCAACATGGTCAACGAGCAGCTGATTTTTCAGGACATCCATCGTCAGGGGTTCGACCGTGACAAGAAATACGAGGATCGCAAGGAAGACGTCGTGGGTCAGGCAATTTTGGATGGCTACGCAAAGTTGCTGACGACCGACACGATGACGGTTGGAGAATCAGAATTATTGAAGGAATTTCGCGCGTACAACACCCAGCTGAACGCGCGGTTCGTCTATGGAAGAACGCTGAAGGAAGCCCGCGAGCTCAGGACGCGATTATTGAAGGGAGAGAGCTTCAACACGTTGGCCAAAGAAGTATTTGCCGACCCCGACCTTGCGGCAAATGGAGGATCCATAGGATTCTTTGGTTATGGCGATTTGGATCCGGCACTCGAAGAAGCGGCCTACGCCCTGCCGGTGGGGACGTTGTCGGAACCGGTCAAAATGAGAATGGGCTACGGAATCATCAGAATAGACAAGCGCGTCGAGAAACCTCTCGCTTCGGAATATGACTTTGCAAAGGCAAAGCCAAAGCTCGAGGAAAGCATCCGCCAGAAGAAACTCGTCCGGTACCTGAAGCAGGAAGCCGATAGGATCGAGAGCGATCTTGCGCCAAAGTTTCAGCAGGACGCCGTGGAACTCCTGGCGAATAACTGGACGTCCATCGTTGAGGCAACTGCGCCGCAGGAGACCGGCGGGCGCTCATCGGTGTCGGGCCAATCAACGATGGTTCTTGTTACCTTCAGGAATGAACAGTGGACGATCGGCAAGTTTCTCGGGAAGCTTGAACGCACGCGCAAAAAAGACCGGTCGGCCGTCAAATCAGCGGAGGACGTGGAAGGTATTGCGAGGGGGCTTGCGATCAGGGAAGTCATGATGGAAAAGGCGACCGAAAAAGGAGTGAAGAACGATCCGCGGGTTCAGGATCAAATCAAGACAATCCTGGATGATTTCCTTCTTCGCCGGTGGGCGGATTCCGTGGGAGACACGGTCACGGAGGCCAGTCTGGGTGAGAAGGTCCTTCGGGAGGAATTCGAAAAGAACAAAGAAGCCTACACCGACCCTCCTCAGGCAGATGTTGCAGAAATTCTCGTGAGAACTGAAGCACAGGCGAAGGAGGTCCGGACAAAGCTCGATCGAGGAGCGAATTTCGCGTCACTTGCGCGCGTCCATTCGGTCCGGACAGGGGCGGCTCAGCGGGGAGGGGAACTCGGATTTCTTTCGAAACCCCTTTTCGGCGACCTGGGGGATCAGATTTTCGGCGCAAAGGTGGGAGAAGTAATTGGCCCGGTGTTTCTGAAACCCTACTTTGGTTTCTATCGAATCCAGGGTTTCAGGAAGGCGCGCCAGAAACATTTCGATGAAGCCCGTAAAGATCTCGTGCAATCAATCCTGCCGGCAAGGAAACAGCAGGCGTTCGCAGCGGCCGTCGACCGGCTGCGGGCTCAGGCAAGTATAACGATGAACATTGAGGCATTGGGAAATGTGGTAGTCTCATCCAACGAAGGAACGTTGCCATGAAGAGGAACCTTTCGAGAACAGTTCTTGCCGCTTTTCTTCTGTTGCACGGAGTCACCGCCCACGCGGGAACAACAGGAAAAATCGTCGGCAAGGTCAAAGATGCCCAAACGGGTGAAGTGCTGATCGGTGCAAATGTCCGTTTGGAAGGGACAACGCTCGGCGCCGTCTCCGATATCGAGGGCTACTTTGTCATTCTCAACATTCCCCCGGGGAAGTACAACGTAACGGCCTCCTTCGTCGGGTACGACAAAAACACTGTGACGGGTGTTTCAGTCTCGGTTGACCTCACCACCACCATCGATTTTGCCCTTGCTCCAATGGTGTTGCAGGAAAAGGAAGTTGTCGTCACCGCTCGTCCTCCCGTGATCCGTAAAGACCTCACATCCTCGGAATCGCGGGTGGATGCCACGCAGATCGGAACCATTCCAACGCGCGAAATGAACGAAGTGCTCACACTGCAGGCCGGTGTAACGACGGATCGGTTCGGCGGGATTCACATCCGTGGAGGCAGAACGAGCGAAGTCGGCTTCTGGGTCAACGGTGTTTCGGTTTCGGACGCCTTTGACGGAAGCCAGGCTGTCCAGGTCGACAACAGTTCAATCCAGGAGCTTCAGGTCATCAGCGGCACGTTCAACGCCGAGTACGGCCAGGCCATGTCAGGAATTGTCAACATCGTGACAAAAGACGGCGGACAGAATTTCCACGGCAGTTTGTCCTCTTATATGGGCTCCTACTACACCACCGACAAAACATTCTACAATCTTGATAAAATTCGTCCGTTGAGCAATCGGAATTTCGAGGGGAGTCTGAGCGGACCGCTGTATCCATTCACCGACCTCACGTTCTATGCTTCAGTCCGAGACTTCAAATCGGACGGATGGCTGTACGGAGATAAGACATTCAATCCGGACGGGAGTCTTATGGCAGGAGCGGACAGTGTAAAAGATGCCCAGGGAAATCTCCTCGATATCACAAAACCTGACAACCCTGTTTCCATGAACGGAAGGAAGAGATTGTCGGGACAACTGAAGCTTTCGTACCAACTGGCCCCGACCGTGAAGCTGAGTTTTGCCTTTGTCGGCAGCAGCATCCGGTACCGTGATTACAACCACGCGTTCCGTCTGAATCCCGACGGAGATGTGAATAAGTTTGACGACGGGTACAACGTCACGACGCAGTGGACACACACGATAGGCTCCTCGTCCTTCTATACGGTCAACTATTCCTACTTCCGGAAGATGTTCAAAGAACATCTTTATGAAAATCCGTTCGACTCGAATTATGTTGTCGATCCGACGAAAACGACCACCAATCTGTATGAATTCCTCCGGGCCGGGACGAACAATCATCAGTTCAAGCGCATGACGGATACACATGACATGAAGGCGGATTTCACATCCCAGCTGGACCAACTGCATCAGATCAAGGCCGGTATCGAAATGAAATCCCACTGGCTGTACCTGTCGGATTTCAACGTCACGCCGGATGATTCGAGCAGGCCATATATTCCGCCGTTGACCGGACCCCTGCACTCGGAGTATTCTGTCAGCCCTGTGGAATTCTCGGGGTACTTCCAGGACAAACTCGAATATGCAAACATGATCGTGAACCTCGGAATCCGCTACGATTATTTTGATTCAAAAGGAGATGTGCTCGCCGACCCCCAGGATCCCAACGTCTATCTTCCGCAGAAACCTGCGAATCAGACCCTCTCGATGGATCAGAGACTTGCAAAGTGGTACAAGAAAGCTTCCGCAAAGTCGTCCATCAGCCCCAGATTCGGCATCTCGTATCCCATTACCGACCGTGGCGTTCTTCACTTCTCTTACGGACACTTCCAGCAAATCCCGTCGTTCAGTCAGCTCTTTCAGAACCCCGGCTACAAAGTTGACGCCGTCACGCCGATTCAGGGCGTGTATGGAAATCCCGACCTGAGTCCTCAGCGGACCGTGATGTACGAGTTTGGTCTTCAGCAACAAATGACAGACGCATTGAGCTTCGACGTCACGGGGTTCTACAAAGATGCCAGGGATTGGGTGGGAACAAGTCCCGCGATTCCGGTGCGTGATTCAAGCGGTCAGTCAGCGACGACGTTCTACACGATGTTTATCAACAAAGATTACATGAATTCGCGCGGCGTCACGCTGACCCTGAACAAGCGGCCGATGCAGGACCTCCTGTCCGTGAACCTGTCGTATACGTTCCAGGTCGTCGAAGGCAGCAACTCCAACTCGGATGAAGAACAGGGTGCGCTTCTGGCGAATCGGGAACCCGCGAAAACGTTGTCTCCTCTCGAGTGGGACCAGGCGCACACAGTCAATATGACCGTCGGGTTGGGCCAGGACGACTGGGGAACCTTCGTGCTGGCGCGTTATGGATCGGGGTTACCGTATACGCCGTCGATTAACCAGGCCGAAGCACGCGGGGAGGATGCAGCACGCGTTGTGACAAAGAACAGCAGACGACGTCCGCAGACCTTCACGGTCGATTTTCGGGCGTTCAAGGTCTTCAACCTTGGCGGCCTCAATTTCAATTTCTTTGTGAAAGTCTTCAATCTGCTCGACCGGCGCAATGAGGTCGATGTGTACGGCCAGACGGGCCGGTCCACCGCAACCCTGCGTCAGCTCGGTATTGAGGGACTCGGCGGAATCGGGCGGATCAACTCGCCCTCCGAGTATATTATCCGGCCGGATTTTTATTCCGAGCCGCGTGAGATTCAGATTGGTATGGATCTTAATTTCTAGTCCAGACTGGAGAACGACTGAATGGTCGCCATGAATGCCGTGAAAAAATCCCCGCAACTCCTCGCAACGCTTCTCGCGGTCGCGGTACTGACCGCGGATGCACAATTGGTTCAACATGTGCCCGGGAAGGAACGCGTCAACGAGTCCGCCAAGCGCAAGACGGAAATCGCCGGAAACAACGTCAGGACGAGCGTATTCAATTACCTGTTCTCCGGAAGGTTGGGCGTTGGCCAGGGGGTCGCCTACGAATGGCCCAAGAATACCAAGCGCGAATACATCGCCCTGGTTGCGTTGTGGATCGGTGGTGAGGTGGTCGACAACGACGGGAACGTTATTCATATCGTCGATTTGCCGTCCTACAGAAGTAATCCTTCCAACGGGGCGAACTGGAACATGCTCCCCATTCCCGGGTATTTCAGCACTGCCAGGCCTGACGGCGGGATTATTGCGAAGAGCGATGTGCCCTCGAGCTGGCCCGACCGCTGGCCCGATAAACTCACGGACAGTCTCGATCCCGGGTGGAAAGGAAAGTGGAACGGGTATTTCGGCAAGAACCAATTCTCCGCGGACCAGGAAATGTTCTACCGCGTTGGCGATGACAACTACAACAAATACAACTATTCACCCGACACAACCGATCCCGCACGAAGAGGCCTCGGCATGATCGTCGACTCGCGTGTGATGGAGTGGTCGCAGGTATCCGTCCAGGACGTGGTGTTCTTTATTCACGAGTTCAAGAACGACGGGACAAAGCCGATTCGGAAGGTCGGAACCACGATCTGGCTCGCCGACCTGGTCGGTGGCGACGGGGATTCGCAGGACGATACGCCCGACTTCGACCTTCGTTTGGCGGTGGCGTTTTCGTTCGACAAGGATGGCTTGAGTTCAAACTCTGCGTATCAGGGGGCTTTCGTTGGTGCGGTGGCGACGAGCTTTTTGGAAACCCCCGGTAACGCCGTCGACCGGATCGATAACGACGGCGACAGCCCGGAAAATCCTCAAACGGGCGGCGGACCGGCGATTACCACAGCCATGTTTGACGGTGAAGTCAGCGGGGACGGAATTGACAACAACCACAACGGCCTGATCGACGAAGACTCAACGTTCGTCTCCTTCGGAACTCAAAAAGCAGTGACATTCGCCAACGGAATTGATGACAACGCAAACGGTGAGCCGAGCAGTCCCGTCATTACCCAGGTCATGATTGATTCGGCCGCAGTGGACTACTGGAAAGACCCTGTCTCCGGCAAAACGTATCATTGGAACCGTTGGCCGCCACATCCGGAAACGGACCCTGCCCAGAGGACCGCGGATGGAAAGCCGATTATTCAACTAATCAACGTACAACAGGCCGATCTCGGGAAGAAATACAAAGACAACATTGACAACGACGAAAATCTGACTGACCCGCATCTGCAGGGTTACAATAATCTGCCGAGAATCACCCAGGGAATGATCGATACTGCGGCGCTCGATCCCTACAAACGCTACAGAGTCAAGGGGACGAACGTCATTCTTTACAACGTGACGCAGTCGATGCTGGGGAAGAGATACTTGAACAGGGACGGACTCCGCGACCCCAATGTCGACGAGTTCATCGATGAGATGATTGACGAATCGAGAGACGACGGGGTGGACAATAATTATGACTGGATTCCACTGACCGATGACGTCGGACAAGACGGTGCGGCGAACTCTGGAGATATCACCCACGGTGAAGGCGACTCCAAACCGACATCGGGGGCCGGAACGCCGTTTCCGGGAGAACCTCGCATTGACAAAACGGACATCAAAGAAGCCGATCAAATTGGCGTCACCAACGTCCAGTACAACAGGGCCGGAAGCGTCAATTTCAACACGACGGCGGACATTACGTACTGGAGCGACTACATGACGCCCGGGAAGTTTGTGGATCCCGCCGTTATCAAGGCGTCCGGTCCGGGAGACTATGACCTGTACGTTTCGTCCGGATTCTTCCCGCTGGAGCCGGGCCAGATCGAGCGCGTTTCGTACTCCGTGGTTTTCGGGAATGCCATTTCTTCGGGCGATGCCACAACGAGCGGCGCCAAAGCAGACGCGCTTCGCAAACGCGTCACGGCTCAGCTGGCGTACAACGAGAATTATCAGTTTGCCCAGGTTCCGATCGAACCTCATGTCACTGCCGTTGCCGGTGACCGGAAGGTGACTCTTTATTGGGATGATCTTGCAGAACAGTCTACGGATCGATTCCTGGAGGGCCTCGGGGCGGACGGAAATGATTTCGAAGGATACAGAATCTATCGATCCACCGATCCCGCATTTGAAGACGCCAGAATCATCACGGACGCATACGGCAACCCGGCGCCGTTTCTGAAACCGATTGCCCAATTCGACCTGAAAGATGGGATCAAGGGCTTCAGCAACATCGACTACAATGGTGTGAAATTCTACATGGGGGATGATACCGGGATTCTGCACACATGGATGGATTCAACGGTGCAGAACGGTCAGAAGTACTATTATGCCGTCCGGGCGTATGACAAAGGATATGCGCCGCTGGACATTACCCCTTCGGAAAGCAATCTGCAAATCAATATTGACAATCAGACGGGATTGGTCAAAGAGATCGGGGCCTCAGTGGCGATTGTCGTTCCTGAAGCACCCGCAGCCGGTTACCTTCCACCCGAAGTGACCGCGATTAAGCTTATTTCAGGAAGCACCACGGGGACTGTCGGTTACAAGATCATTAATCCCGACTCGATCCTGAACAGGACATATCGAATCACGTTTGAAGACACCGTCATCTCAGGAGGCGGTTCGGCACAGGATACATTCAAGACGAAAAACTTCACCCTGGCAGACATTACGGCACTGCCCGCCATCGATACGTTGATTCGACGAAGCAAGGCGTTGTCTGACACCATTGAGCAACCACTGATCAACGGGTTCCGTCTGGTTCTTCTGAATGAGAAGAGCTTCGGGATCAATCCGCAGAAATCCCGGTGGAGCAGCGCCAGCATCTATCCGTATCAATTCCTGCAATGGCGGAGCGGATTCGTGGTCGGCCAGCAGAAACCGAGTGACTACAAGGTCGTGTTCGGCTCGGCGGGAACAGATACGTCCACACAGTATGAGATTTCAACCGGCTACTCACCGCCTTCCATTCCCGTGAATTTCAAGATTTTCAATACGAGTGAAAACAAACAGATCGACTTTGCGTTCGTCGAGCTCGATCCTGACAGTTCCGGACCGGGTGTCTTCAGCGCAAAATACGATCCATCCAGGCCGGGGAGCACCAGGAGCGATATCGTTGTCTTCCTGGAACGGAACACCCAGGATTCACTGATCATCACCTGGTCGTTCAATGTGCTCTTCGATTCTGCCAAGGTTGCCCCAAAGTCCGGCGATACCGCTTCGATCGTCCTGTCGAAGCTGTTCCGCGCGAGCGATGTCTTTGAGTTTTCCACGAGAACCCAGCGCGTGGACCAGGAGGCGGCGAAGGCCGAGTTGGACAAAATCAAGGTCGTGCCAAATCCCTATGTCGCTGCTGCGACATGGGAGGAGCGCAATCCATTCTCGACGGGGCGTGGTCCCAGGTCGATTCACTTCAACCACCTGCCGCAAGTCTGCACCATACGAATCTACACGATCAGCGGTGAGCTCGTGGCGGTCATTGAACACAACGAACAAAACGGATCGGTCAGGAACGGAACCGCAGAATGGAATCTGCTCACACGCGACAACCTTGCGGCGTCCTACGGGGTGTATATTTATCACGTCGATGCGCCGGGGATTGGCGACAAAATCGGGAAGTTTGCGGTAATCAAGTAACGAAGGAATCCGGAAGGAGAAGCACGTGAACATCATCGGAAGACGCGGAAAAGCGGTCGGGCTCATTGCAGCCATCGCCGTTTCTCTCTCGCTCGGCCAATCAGTGACCAAAGTCGGCACCACGGCGGCCAAGTTCCTGAGCATCCCTGTCGGAGCGCGGGCGCTCGGGATGGGCGGCGCGTTCGTTGCCGTGGCCAATGATGCCTCGGCGATGTACTGGAACCCCGGCGGCCTGGCGGGCCTGGAAAAATCCGAAGCTGTGTTCGTCCATGCCAACTGGCTGGCAGATGTCGGCTTTAACTATGGCGGCATCGTGATCCCCCTGCATGACCAGGGGACGGTCGGAATCAGCTTCACGTCCGTGTCGATGGACGAGATGGAACGAACGACAGAAGATTTTCCGGAGGGAACGGGTCAGACGTTCGGAGCGGGCAGCATCGCGGTGGGGGTTTCCTATGCCCGAAGACTGACCGATTGGTTCTCCATCGGGGCCAACGTCAAGTACATCAATGAATACATCTGGAATTCTTCAGCGACCGGATTTGCCCTGGATCTTGGGACTTTGTTTACGACGCCATTCCCGGGTCTGAAGTTCGGCGCAGGAATCTCGAATTTTGGCCAAAAACTGAGAATGACGGGCGACGATCTCCTTGTCCTGAAAGACATTACAGCGAACAATGGCAACAACTCGAACATCAACGCGAACCTGGGAACCGATCCGTTCGATCTGCCGCTGACTCTCAGAATTGGGATTGCCTATGATATCCTTTCTTCGGAGGATCAACATTTCACAGTTGCTGTTGACGCGACGCACCCCAATGATAACTCAGAAAGCTTAAATTTCGGTGGGGAATACTCACTCCTGAATAACTTCCTTTCTTTGCGGGCAGGGTATCGGGCATATGGTGCAAGAGATAGCGAAGAAAAAGCCACGCTCGGTGGAGGGGTCATGTACGAGATCACGCCGGGTGTGGTGACGAAAGTCGATTACGCGTTTGAGCAATTCGGACG
>JBARRO010000171.1:0-13887 GCA_049644265.1 Bacteroidota bacterium | reverse complement strand
GTTCGCTTGACCCTCATAGTGCAAAAAACGACAGGTAAGGCAATTCCGGCAGGCGGGATTGCCTTTCTTTGTTCGCAGAATAAACAATGACCCTCTCCGAGCGCATTAACGAAGACCTCAAAACGGCGATGAAATCGGGCGATCAGATTCGCCTGATGACCGTGCGGTCTATACGGGCTCAGCTGATCGAGCTCAGTAAACGGGATGTCGCGAAGGCCCTGACGCCGGAGGATGAGACTTCCGCTCTGATGACGGCTGCCAAGAAACGGAAAGAGGCCATCGAGATGTACGAGAAAGCCGGTAGGAAGGAATTGGTCGATCAAGAACAAAAAGAACTTGAGATCATTCAGACCTATCTTCCGAAACAAATGACCCGGGAGGAAGCTGAGCAAGTGGTGGCGCGGTTCGTTGTGGAGACGGGATCATCTTCTCCCAAGGACCTCGGAAAAGTGATGCCGCTGGCAATGAAGGAACTCAAGGGGAAAATCGACGGTAAGATTGTGCAGGAACTCGTAAAACAAAAACTGGGCGGTTGACATGCTGCTTGACATTTTTCTGGGAATACCGCTTATATTTACCACACTCCTCGGCGTGCGGGACGGGATTGTCAGAAAAGCTGCTGCCATCGTCGCCATGATCGGCGGCTTGATTCTCGGCCAGATCTATATGCGCGACGTGGGGAACATGCTCGTGCAGACCATGAATGTTCAACCGGCGGATGCACCCGTAAAAGGCTTCCTGACGATCTTTCTTGCGGTGACACTCATCCAGGGATTGTTGTATCGTCTGGTCGCGCGGGGCTACAAGATAGGAGGCCTGGCCGACCGGATCATCGGCGGGGGACTGGGGTTCGCACAAGGAGCATTGTTCATGAGCGGTCTGCTGATGATCTATGCTCTTCAGGGCATTCCATCAAGGTCCACAGCACGAGACTCGAGACTCTATAAACCGATCGTCAACATTGCTCCCCAGATTGTTGATTTTGTCACCACGGTTGGCCCCGAGACAAATACAAAACTCGAACAGATGGGAACACCCGAGATCCCGGCGGGCGCCAGTGCCACCGAAGAGAAATCGGAATTGCCAAAGGATAGCTCGGGCGTTCTTAACAAGGAGCAGCAAAAAAGACTTTTTGAGAGTGCCCGGAAGTCGGCCCGAAAATGAAGTGATGAATAGTCGTCCTCCGCTCGTTCCTTCTCACCTCCCCTCCGTACTCAAAAAACTCGAATTCGACAACGTTGTGGAACGCATCAGTCGCCTGTCCGCGTCCGATACAGGAAAAGAACGGTCGCTGGGAATTGTCCCGTCAATCGACAGGGAATGGATAGAACACGAGCTCCGGCGCGTATCCGAGTGCAAGGAACTGCTGATCGCTGAAGGCTCAGTGCCGCTCGATGAGATGAAGAGCGTCGAGCGTGCGCTCCATAAAACCACAGTCGAAAACCAGATCCTCTCCATCCAGGAACTCCTTGACGTCGCTTCCACTTTGCGCGCCTCAAGAACCATGCATGCATTTCTCTCGAAGCGCAAAAGCACGTACAAGGCTCTGGCCGATTTCATTCCTCAGTTGTTCGCGGACCGAATTGTGGAATTCAACATTTCCCAGGCCCTCGACCCCAAAGGGTTCGTCAAGGACACGGCGAGCAAAGAGTTGAAACAAATCCGCCAGGACCTCATCAGCGCAGGAGACATGCTCCGCAAAAGACTCGGTTCGATCCTGCGGGCAGTTTCGGAACAGGAGGTTCTTCAGGAAGAAATCATCACGACCCGCGACGGACGACTCGTCATCCCGGTCAAAGCCGAGTACAAGAACAGGGTGCCGGGCTTCATTCATTCAAGCTCGTCGAGCGGCGCAACGGTGTATATTGAACCCGCTGAATCGCTTGAGCTGAACAATGCTTTGAGGGAATTGCAGCTGAAGGAACAGCGGGAAATTCATCGGGTGCTGACCGACCTTACCCGACAGGTTGCAGAAATCCGTGACCTTCTTGTCGTTGCACTCGACGCGCTCACCACACTCGATGTCCTCTTTGCGAAAGCCAGATATTCCATCGAGATCATCGGCATACCTCCCGTCCTCGCTCCTGACCCTGCGATCAGGATCGTCCAGGCGCGCCACCCCGGGTTGCTTCAACGACATCCGAGAGACGAAGTTGTTCCGCTTTCGCTGGAATTGGGAGGGGAAGCGAAGACGCTGGTGATCACCGGCCCGAATGCGGGCGGGAAGACCGTCGCCATGAAGACCGTGGGTCTTCTCTGCCTTTGTGCCCAGGCAGGGATCCACATTCCTTGTGCATCAGAATCCGCGGTTTATCCCTTCCGCCGGATTTTTGTGGATATCGGCGACGACCAGTCGATTGAGAACGACCTGAGCACTTTCAGCTCACATCTTCTCAACGTCACAGAGATCCTTGCCCACAGCGACCGTGAGTCGCTCGTCCTTGTCGACGAGATCGGAGCCGGCACCGATCCTGCTGAAGGAGGCGCACTTGCTGCAACTGTCCTCGACGAACTGACACGACGGGGCGTCACAACAATTGCGACGACGCATCACGGGTCTTTGAAAGTCTTTGCCCATGAAACGCCCGGAGTTGTCAACGGATCGATGGAGTTCGACCAGGCGTCTCTGAAACCGACCTACCGGTTTAAGGCGGGAGTGCCGGGTAGCAGTTTTGCGTTTGAGCTTGCAGAGCGCATTGGAATAGACCGCTCAGTGCTTTCAAAGGCGCGGGTACGGCTGGGTGGGGAGAAAACCAAACTCGAATCCCTCATCGTTGAGCTTGAGAAGCAGTCCCAGCTGTATGCTCAGCAACAGAAGGAAGCTACCGAAGAAAAGTACCGGTTGGAATCGTTGATTCGGTCCTACGAACAGAAAATGACAGAGCTGAAGCGTGAGCTCGGCACAATTCGCAAGAAAGCGGTTGACGAGGCACGCACGCTCGTTCGAGACGCTCAATCGAGGATCGAACAATCTGTCAAAGACATCCGTGAGAGCACCGGGAACAAGGAAGTCATTCGCACCGCGCGTCAGGCTATACGACAGCTTTCAGGGCGACTCGCAGAGGACACGCATCAGGTTCCCGCGGAAACGGAGGATGCTCGGGAAGGTCCGATTGCGGCCGGAGATCGCGTTCGATTGCGGGAGGGGAGGGAATCTGGTGAGGTGCTCGAAATTCAGGGACAAAGTGCGATGGTGCTTTGGGGAAACGCAAGATTGAGAGTCCCCGTGCGGGATCTTGTTCATGGAGGCAGGGAGGATACAGTTCCGCAGGCCGCTTCCTCGTCAAATTACAGCCCCGAGGCAAAAACAGAGATTGACCTCCGCGGGCTCCTCGGTGAGGAAGCCATAGCGCAGGTTGAATATTTTCTGGATAACGCACTGGTGGTCGGACTCCACCGCGTGGACATCATCCATGGCAAAGGAACAGGAGCATTAAGGAAAAAGGTGACAGAGTTTCTGAAGTCGCACCCGCACGTGAAATCGTTTCACCTGGGGGAATGGAATGAGGGTGGAACCGGTGTGACAGTAGTGGAGCTGAGTTGAGGCGGACCTGAATGGAGCAGAAGACGATAAACCGAATTCTCATCGCAAATCGCGGCGAAATTGCGGTTCGTATTATCCGCGCCTGCAGGGATCTCGGGATCTCTCCCCTGGTCGTCTACTCAGATCCGGACCGGTCGTCACTTCACGTCCAGCTGGCAGAAGAAGCGTTCCCGTTAGGAGGGAGCACGGCCGCGGAAAGTTATCTGGATCAGGCGAAGATTCTCGACGCAGCGCGGGGGTCGCGGGCAGACGCCATCCATCCGGGATACGGATTCCTTTCGGAGAACCCGATCTTTGCAGAACGGGTGGAACGGGCAGGAATGACTTTCATCGGGCCAACACCGCAGGCAATAAGACTCCTTGGAGACAAAACGGCGGCGCGGAAGCTGGCGCGCGACCTTGGAATCCCCACGATCCCGGGTACTTTTGAACCTCTGAAAGATGACGATGATGCAGTTCAGACTGCTGTGCGAATCGGCTATCCTGTGCTGCTGAAGGCGGCAGCTGGTGGCGGAGGAAAGGGCATGCGCATCGTGCATGCCAAGGCTGAGATGAGTGCAGCGTTGAGAGCTGCACGGTCGGAAGCTGCTGGGGCGTTTGGAGATGACCGTGTCTATCTTGAGAAGTACATTCATGCTCCAAGGCATATAGAAATCCAGATTCTCGCAGACGCCCACGGGAGCGTTGTTCACCTCGGAGAACGGGAATGTTCAATTCAGCGACGCCACCAGAAGGTCATCGAGGAATCTCCGTCAACTGTTGTTGACAGCGACCTCCGGCAAAGGATGGGAGAGGCGGCGGTTGCACTCGCCCGCTCGGCCGGATACACGAATGCCGGCACGATGGAATTCATTGTGGATGACAAGAAGAGATTCTATTTCCTTGAAGTCAACACCCGACTCCAGGTTGAGCATCCTGTGACGGAACTTGTTTGCTCCATCGATCTTGTGAAAGAACAGATTCGCATTGCCGAAGGGAAAACACTGACCATCGCTCAAAAGGATGTCCAACAAACCGGACATGCCCTTGAATGCCGAATCTATGCTGAGGACCCCGAGAACGCCTTCTTCCCATCAACGGGGGTGCTCGAACAGTTTGATGTCCCCCAGGGACCCCAAGTAAGAGTCGAAAACGGATTCAGAACCGGGGATGTCGTTGGTCTTTACTACGACCCGCTGCTCTCAAAACTCGTTTGCTGGGGGAAGAACAGAGAGGAATCGGTCCGGACCATGCGTCGTGCCCTCTCCGAATTTACCGTGAGGGGCATCAAGACGACGATTCCGTTCTGCAAATTCGTAGTCAATCATCCTGAATTCATGGCTGGAAAGTTCGACACGCACTTCGTCGAACGGTGCTTCGACCCGAAAACTGCCTTTCGGAGTGACAAATCCGAAGAGCTTGCAGCAATCCTCGCGGCGGTCCTTATCTTTAGCAGCGGAGCGGTCGAAAGCCCGAACCACAATCACCGGAGCACGGCTGAGAGTAAATGGAAAAAGACCCGATCCGACGCGTTTCGCTCCTAGAGAATGATTACCTCGCAACCGCAAACGGGAACGAGTACCGGGTGAATATCCTCAGACCCGGTCTGGCGAGGATTGGGGACGTGGAATCCCGCTTTGACCTGAAGGTAATGGGTGCCGGTTCCTACTCACTCATTATGGATAGCAAAGTTTTCGAAATTAGTATTGGACGAACCGCAAAGTCCATTGATTCTTATGATGATCAGTCTGGCGAAATGATGTTAAGCGTGAATGGCCGAATCGTTCCTGTCGTGGTCGACGACCGACTTTCGCTTCTCAGAAAGTCTCTTCTGAAGTCTGACGGGCAGTCGGTGAAACATCAGACGATCAGGGCTCCAATGCCGGGACTTGTTGTGAGGGTTGAAGTGGGGGAGCATGATCAAATTATTGCAGGAGAAGGCCTTATCGTTCTTGAGGCAATGAAGATGGAGAACGAAATTCGTGCCAGCGCTGCAGGTAAGGTTGAGAAAATATTCGTTGCCCCGGGACTCGCGGTTGAAAAAGGGGAGCCGCTCCTTTCAATCACGTATCATTAGCAATCGATGAGCGCACAGTCACCAAAACCCGTCATCCGTCCCGAACCGAAAGTGACCCTCGAACTTGCCCTCGAACACGGGCTGACGAAGGATGAATACGACAGAATTCTGAAGATACTCGGCCGCGTCCCGACGTACACAGAATTGGGCATCTACAGTGTCATGTGGAGCGAGCATTGCAGTTACAAGAATTCGATAGCCCTTCTGAAAACACTTCCGAGGAGCGGTGGTAAGTTGATGGTGAATGCGGGGGAAGAGAATGCCGGCTTAGTGGATATTGGAGACGGTTTGGCGGTTGCGTTTAAGATAGAAAGTCACAATCACCCATCAGCAGTGGAGCCATATCAGGGCGCTGCGACGGGTGTTGGTGGGATTCTCCGGGACATTTTTTCAATGGGAGCCCGGCCCATTGCAGTTCTGAATTCACTTCGATTTGGCAGCTTGTCGGATGCGCGTTCACAATACTTGTTCAAACGGGTCGTGAAAGGAATCGCTGATTACGGAAATAGTTTTGGAGTACCAACGGTTGCGGGAGAGGTTTATTTCGACGATTGTTACAGATTGAATCCGCTCGTAAACGCCATGGCAGTGGGGATCGTGGAACATGGGAAAGTGGCAAAGGCCATAGCTTCCGGAACCGGGAACAGCGTCATGATTGTCGGATCGTTCACCGGAAGGGATGGAATTCATGGAGCAACGTTCGCCTCAGAGGAGATATCAGAGAAGTCAGAGGCGAAGAGGCCTGCTGTTCAAGTAGGAGATCCCTTCGTGGAAAAGCTGCTCCTGGAAGCGACATTGGAGGCTATCGGGACGGGATTTATCATTGGGGTCCAGGATATGGGAGCAGCCGGCATTACATGTTCTACGACGGAAATGAGTGCAAAAGGAAATACAGGAATGAAACTTGATTTGGATCGGGTCCCGTTGCGGGAAACAGGAATGACGTCGTACGAGATCATGCTTTCGGAATCACAGGAGCGAATGCTTTTCGTAGTGAAGAAAGGTCATGAAGCTGATGTAAATAAGATCTTTGATAAATGGGACTTACATGCCGAAGTCATCGGAACTGTGGAGGCTGGAGATTCGGTCAAAATTTCGGTTGGGGGAAATCAGGTGGCGAACGTGCCTGCCCAATCCCTGGTTCTTGGGGGTGAGGCACCAGTCTACACGAGGGACTCAAAGGAACCAACGTACTTGACTCGGACTCGTGGATTCAGGACGAGCTCAATTCCTGCTCCCAGCGATTATGTCAAGGTATTAAAGGCACTGCTGAGGTCACACTCCATCGCAAGTAAGCACTGGGTTTATGAACAGTACGACTCAATGGTCAGGACAAATTCTCTGATCACAGCCTCAGGCGATGCTGCGGTTGTTCGCGTCAAAGGAACCAGGAAGGGATTAGCTGTTAAGGTCGACTGCAATGCAGCGTACGTGTATTTGAACCCACGAAGAGGTGCATCCATTGCTGTAGCAGAGGCGGCTCGAAATGTTGTCTGCACAGGAGCCAGGCCTCTTGCCATCACAAATTGTCTGAACTTCGGCAACCCGTATGATCCTGAGGTGTATTGGCAGTTCAAGGAGGCTGTAGCGGGCATTGGTGAAGCGTGCAGGATATTGGAAACTCCCGTAACCGGTGGCAATGTGAGCTTTTACAACGAAAGCCATGAAGAGTCGGTGTATCCTACTCCTGTGATCGGAATGTTAGGACTGTTGGATGATGCCGGGCTGGCAATCTCGGCTGAATTCAAGCATCCTGGAGACGATGTCTGGATCCTGGGCAGGAATTTGGGGGAGATCGGAGGATCCGCGTATCTTCAGCAAGTTACAGGAAAACTTCAGGGTGATATTCCGGAGCTCGATCTGGAGTACGAGAAAAAAGTTCAGGATTGCTGCCTGGATATCATCGAGAAGAGGCTAATCGGTTCCGCACACGATGTCTCCGAGGGCGGACTTGCGGTTGCTTTGGCGGAATGTGCAATCGAGGCTCAGGGTAACATCGGTGTTGAGATTCTTGAGGGGCACAGGAATGGCATGAGGAAGGATTTTGAGCTTTTTGGAGAGTCACAATCGAGAATCATCATCTCGTCACATTCGCGAAACAGGTCGGAGGTGGAGTCAATCTGCAAGGAGAACACAGTTGAGATTCAGAGGATCGGGAGCGTGATCAATGAGCCGGTGATCGTTATTAAGCCGGAGATCAGACTATCCGTGGAGGAGGCGAGGGGATTGTATGAGAACGCCATTGAAGATGCACTGACGGGGGTGGTGTAATTTGCTGGATGAGAGTTAGTTTACATAACACTTATTATAGCACATCAGGCAGGAACGACGACCCTCAGGGCCTTTGGCAGCAGCCGGATGGTTACCTCACGAAGGTCCGTCCCTACGATCTCCCCGTCGGCATGCGCGATGAATTTTGTGTCTGATCGAACCGTGATGAGCGTTGCGTCAACAAGATCAATTCCTGCGGCATTCCCGTGCACCCCACGCATCGCAAGCGGCAATACCCGGAGAGCTCTCAGCACCGGCATCTCGTCTACCATGCATACCTGAAACTTCCCATCATCCGGTCGCGCATCTGGGGTTACTCTGAATCCGCCTCCTTCACGATCACCGTTGCCCACGCAGATCAGAAACAGCCGCGACGTCCGAAAAACCCCGTCTAACCCAACCTGGTATGATTGCCCTCGGTACCACTGTAATGTCCGCAGAGTTGCAACGAAGTACTGTGCGAGCCCCTTCAACTTCGAGATACGTCTCGCCTCCTGAGCGATTGCAGCATCAAGACCTATACCAAAGCTATTAATAAAGTACTTTGAAGGCGAGACATGTTCAATTCCCCCGGACGTCTGAAATTCCCCAACGTCGAAGAGCTTGACCGTTCCCCCTTTGATCGCGTGAAGTGCACGGTCAATGCTGGAAGGTATGCCAAGAAGATGACCGAAATCATTCCCGGATCCCATCGGGAGCACCGACATACACGCCTTTGTTCCGACAAGTCCATTGGCTACCTCGTGTACAGTCCCGTCGCCGCCGACGGCAACCACCACATCAAACTTGTCGGCCGCCCTTCGCGCCAGGTCTGTCGCATGATAGCGTTCAGATGTTGTCTGGATCTCGTACGTGATGCCCATCGGGCCCAGATGGTGTCGAAGAGTCGCCTCGAGGTTTCCGAACTTGCCGCGGCCTGCCTGAGGGTTGACAATGAAGACAAACGTTCCTTTGTTCACTTCAGACATGCATCGCACCTGTAAACACTACTGTTGCCGGCCCCGTTAACGTGACCTTCTCTACGTGCTTCCCCCTAACTATGAAATCCACACTAAGCGGAACTGAACTTGCCGGCACGATCTTCACGGGTGGTTTGAGATCCCAGATGAGTGCCCCAACGACTGCTGATGCAATTGCACCGGTTCCGCATGCCAGCGTTTCCGCTTCAACTCCCCTTTCATAGGTTCTTATTTTCAAAGAGGTTCCATCGATGAGTTCAATAAAATTTACATTCGTTCCGTTAGGAGTAAAAGCCTTATGGAATCGAATGAGCTTGCCCAACACCGGGACGTTCACTGAACTCAGACCGCCTCTGCTCCTAGGCAGGCTCTGCACGGGAACAACGACATGCGGGGATCCTGTGTCCACGAAATGGCAGGTAATTCTTCTGCGGAGCACGGAAAGCTTCAGGTTAAGCCGGAAATCTGCAGGGTCCTTCATCGAAAGCCGAATATTATCATTGTGGAGTGAAACATCATAAATATGGTCAAGCGCCTCGAAGGCATGCTCTTGAGGCGCAATCCGTTGAAGGACCGCATAGCGGGCAACGCAGCGGCCACCGTTGCCGCACATTCCACCATAACTGCCGTCGGCGTTGTAGTACATCATTTTGTAGCTCGCCTTTTCACTACGTTCGATCAACAGCAGTCCGTCCGCACCAACTCCCCATCTCCGATCACAGATGGCCCGGGCCGTGGCAGACCTGTCAGAAATCAGATTCGACCGATTGTCCACAAGCACAAAATCATTCCCCGCTCCGGACATTTTTGTGAATTCAATCTTCATGACGTTTTCCGGTCAAGAAAAAGCCCTCGGTCGTCTGATCGAAGGCTTTTTCGAGCTGATGCTTACGGTATCGTTGTGGAGGTGCGGGGATTTGAACCCCGGTCCGAAGAGAAGATTCTCAAAACGTCTCCATACACATCCTGCTCTTTGATTTCACGCCGGGGAACTCCTGCAGGCCGGATTAACCTGGCGCAATCTCAAGTGTGATCGCTTTTGGCGACTTCGCCCGACCTCCTTGAGCACAAGATCTGGCTATCCCATCTAAGTCGGCGTTCCAGATGCCCCCAATGGGCAAGAAGCACGAGGAACGGGTAGCTTAATTAATTAAGCTGCCAGTGCGTAATTGGTATTAGCACTTGAAGTTTACCGCTTCTTTAACGTGGACACGGAGACCACGGTATGCAGTTCTGAGCTTCCTCATCCCCGTCGAATCCAGGTCACCCCCGGATAAGTGCAATATAGCAAACTTGGCTGGCACTTCCAAATCGCACGAGTCCTTCCTTATGCTTCTTCAGTCTCCTTCGGGTAGTTTTTCTTCAGCTCACCGACAAGATACTGAAAAGCTTCTTTCGGTGAATCGGCATAAGCAAAGAGATTTAAATCTCCTGCATTTATTAATCGAAGTCGCACAAGAGCATCAAAATCGATTATCCGACTCCAGTACTCTCTCCCGTACAACAGCACGGTAATTTTCTTGCGAAGTTTTTTTGTCTGGGAGAGTGTGAGAACCTCCATCATCTCGTCAAACGTCCCGAACCCGCCGGGAAATACCACGAGCGCTTTTCCCAGGTAGACGAACCAGAACTTGCGCATGAAGAAGTAATGGAAATCGAAGCTTAGCTCGGCTGGCACGTATTTGTTGGGATATTGTTCAAACGGAAGGCTGATGTTCAGTCCAATCGAGCGACCCTTTGCAAGGCGTGCTCCCTTGTTTGCTGCTTCCATGATTCCCGGCCCACCCCCGGAACATACGACAAACCTGTTCTGCTGAAACAGCTTCTTGGACCATCGGGTCAGTAACCGGGAGAGCTCGGCAGCATCCTCATAGTAACGGGACATCTCAAGATCAGTTCTTGCATCCCGAATGTGTGTCTTTATTGCTCTTGAAACGGCTCTCCCCGTCCGTAACTTGGATTCCAGCTGCCTGAGTGCTTTCGAGGCTTCGAACTTCGATTTGATCCTTGCGGACCCGAAGAAAACGATGGTATCCTTGATGCCCTGCTTACGAAACCTCTGCATGGGCTCAAGAAACTCCGCCAGTAGTCTGACTGTCCTGGCATCGGGTGAATTCAGAAACTCGACATTCCTGTACGCCTTTTCTGCCTTATGTATAGCTTTTGCCATGTGCGACTACATGATTGCCAAATAAAATAGTTAATTGACCACATCAGAAAATTTCGGAAGCAATATCTTCACAATCTGCTCAAGATACTTCTGGTCAACTGCGTCGAACGTGGAAAGATCTGAACTGTCAAGATCAAGGACTCCGTACAAGTCGCGCCTGTCGAAGACCGGAACGACGATCTCGGATTTCGAATCCGGATCGCAAAAGATATGACCAGGAAACTTGCTCACATCCTGAACGACAATCGTCTTTCTGTGCTCCGCCGCGGTTCCACATACTCCCTTACCTAATTTGATCCGCACACAAGCCGGCTTACCCTGAAAAGGACCAAGCACTAGTTCACCACGCTTGTAAAGGTAGAACCCGACCCAGGAAACACTCCTGAAAGACATCTTGAGTACCCCGCACACGTTTGCAAGGTTGGCTACGAGGTCCGATTCACCCGAGAGAAGTGACTGGATCTGCGGGATGATCTCCTTGTAGATCTCTTCTTTTTGAGTTGAATGAATGCTGATAAGCGTTTCCATGACAAGGACTAACTTGTGATCTAAGAGATTTTACAGAAGCAATTTCAGCGGGATTTCTCTGCCCTCAGATTTCATTTGAAGGCTCTGTTCGATCCATTGCAGCCTGACATAGCCAAGACCTGTTGACAATGAATTCCCCACGGGAGCTACGCTCGTCATGAGGCCGACTTCCTCTCGTCCGCTGTAAATCTGGTAGGGAGCATTGTTGACTCTTGCAGGAATTTCGAGTTTCACGAGCTTTCGCTGTAGTTTCTTGTATGTATCCAATCGAGCGATTACCTCCTGACCGACGTAGCAACCTTTCGTAAAGCTCACTTTGCTCTGGAGGTTCGCCTCCAGAGGATTGTAAGCCGGATTCAATTCCTGAGGATTGGATGGAATCCCGAGTTGAATTCTCAGTGCTTCAAATGTCTCTGCAGGGACCAGATTGATCTCCTGGGTCAGCACTGCCCCCTTCTCAAGCAAAACATGGGTCATCACGATTCCATCCCATGTTTGTTCGAATACCATCCCCTGAATATTGGGTTTGTTGATACGATGTAAGAGATTTGCCTTTAGAGACTTGATTTCGTTTTGCTCGGTTGATTCTTTAGGGGTGGGGAGAAACACAAGATGGTCATACCTCTGAGTTGCGTCTGTAACCCTCACATCTTCCATGATGATGAACTTCTCAATCCAATTTCTGATTTCACCGGGAGACCGGGATTGACCAACTAGCAGGAGCCGATCCGTGAACGCGACGTAGACCGACACAACGTCAATAATCCTTCCCTTCTCTGTGGTAAGTACAGTGTCTCTGCATGCTCCCGATGGGGCATTGGAAAGGTCGTTTGTTGAGATTCTCTGAAGTAGGTCGAGGCTCTCCGGGCCTTCCATTTGGAGGATGGTGCGGCCGGTTACGTTTGCGGCGGCAAATCCCTTTTCCATGGGTTTGGATTCCCCTGGTGCCGACGCTGGAAGTTCGCTCTGATATCCACTCTGCATGGTCATGGCGCAAAATATACCCAAATATCCGGCGACTTCCAATTTTCGGGAATTGGGGGACGAATCTACTTCGTGAGCTTCAAGATTGTGATTTCGGCGGGCGCGTTGAATCGGATTGGGGCGAGAGTAAATCCAAGTCCGTTTGTTACGTTCACCACGAGACTTCCGACGTGGTACAGGCCACTTACATATCTCGACTCGAGCGAAGCAGGAGAATACAATCCAAACCCAGGGATTCCGAATGCAACGCCGCCCCCGTGCGTGTGACCTGCCAGAAACAGCTGGTAATCCGCCTCCTGCGCTTTGGCGACAAGCACATTCGCCGGTTGGTGAACGAGGAAGATCTTGTAGAAATCCGGAGATCTCGACACAAGCGAGTCGAGCTTGGACTCTCTCGGTCTTTGGGGATATGTATACGTTACCCCGGATATCTGAATTGCGCACGAATCCATGCGCAGCACCATTGTGGTATCTTCAAGGACGGTAATTCCCTCCAATCGCAGGTTGGCCAGGACTTTTCGTTTGTTTGAAAAGATGTCGTGATCTCCCACGGCAGCAAATGTCCCGTACCTCGATTTCAGGCGGCCCAGCGCTTTGGCGGAAGATTCGATGTATGCTTCACCGCCGGTAACAAGGTCCCCGGAAAACAGGACGAGATCAGGATGAGCGTTGTTGACAGCTTCAACGTAATTCATGAGGATCTGTTCTGTTGTCCGGCCATCGCCCTGGACATCAGAAATATGAGCTATCGTCAGACCATCGAGGCAGGCGAATTTTTCCGGTAGCGAAACCTCCTGATGTGTGATTCGAAACGTCCAGGTGTCCCGGTAGATTGTAACAAAGGAGAACAGAATAATAACGACGGCACCGTAGAATCCCCAACGTGCGTTTGCCGCTTTCGTGCGCTCCTTTGCAGCGTGGAACAAAAAACGGGAAGAAAGGGAAACCAGATCAAGAACTACGAAGAGAAGAAGGAGCTGAACGTTGATTACCAGGGCTATCCAGAATGGATAGGTGAGCAGGATATCGACAGTGAGGTTGTCGCCTGAAAACGCGGAAACGGCTGCCCTCCCTCCTATCAGGAATGCAGCAAGTGCAACGAGGGGAAGAAGGTTGAGGTAAGCAAGAAAACTCCAGACGATCCGTCGGACTCGCCCGAGCGGATAGTTGAAGTGAGCGGCAATCGATCCCGAGAGTCTACGGCCGGTGTAGTAGCTGATCCCGAGAAGAAGGACCCCAAGGACAAGTGTAATCGAGAGAATCCAGGGCATCTACGCTGCTAGTGCCACCTCTAGAAAGTAATCTTGTGGTTCATACTAAAGCCTATTCAAAAAAGGCAGTAGTGCCGCTCCAATTTGTACTTCTCAATGTTACC
>JBARRO010000170.1:0-4355 GCA_049644265.1 Bacteroidota bacterium | reverse complement strand
GTATACTAGTGCCGCTTCTCAGAAATACCCTTGTATTGACCGCAGCTCTCCATGGAGGAAGCGAGCACTAGTGCCCGTTCTCGAAGAGACTGCCGAAGATAGATCACAAGAATACTTAGGGGAAACGGCACTAGCAAGGGTTTTCATTGCCATGGGGGCGATAAAAGCAAAATCATGTCACCACTCCTACCTGCAATTTCTCAGAGCGGAAAGCGGTTCGCTCTCGCGATTGATTCTCTCCTTCATCGCACAGCTTGTCCGACGCTATGGCCAAACGAGCGCGGGGCTGTATCAACTCCCCGCATAATATCGCTCGCGCAAGGAGAATAAAACACGACCATTTACTCCGGTACCCTAATTCGGGATGCTCCAACCGTCGCTCTTCGAGTCTCCCTCAATCTCATTGTGTCAGCACGATTTTCGCTGTACATCCGGCGCTCCTTCTTCCTTAGGTGTCCGTTCAAGAGAGCCCTCTGACATGGTCATGCCTCATCAGGTATGAGAAGTGCCACTGAGCAGCTCCGAAATTGACATGGATATGTCATTGTATTCTGTCGATCCGTGATCGATGTTGATCGGTATGATCCTTCGCCACCATTTGTTCATTTATCTTAAGGAGCGTTCATGAAAATAACTGCCATGTTTCTCACGGTTCTGCTTCTGGGGCTCGGGTGTTCGAAAAGCAGCGACAACCCTGTTTCGACGGTGGACGACACATCGAACCAAATCCTTCCGCTGCAGGTAGGAAACTCATGGACGTACAACGTCATGACGTATGACACGGCCGGCATCGGGACGTTCTATGCCCTCATCAACATGGTGGTCGTCCGCGATACCACGATCGGCGGCGAACGATGGTATATTGTGTCGAGCTCGGGGTCGAGCGGAGTCGGAATCATAAAAGTCAAATCTGACGGATTGTGGTACCACTCTGCGGCAGGGAATTTTCTGGGAGTAAAATATCCGGCGGCAGATTTGAGTGCATTCCTGCTGCAGTCCATCACCGTTTCAGTTGCTTCAAACTCCGCTTCCGTCACAGTCCCCAAAGGGACATTTTCCTGCATCAAGTATGGGGTGACGCAAGGGACCAGCTTCTTCGGCCCAGGACCGACTGACTATTACTTTTCAAAAGGAAAAGGCCTGGTGCAAATCAACGTCTATCTTACGTCTGGCGGCAAAACAACTCGTTATATGTCGGTTGATTTGATGGACTATGTTGTTCAGTAATTTTACTTCAACCCCCATGTTGACGTTTACACGTCTTCAGGTCTCGTTTATCGCGGTCCTTGTTGCCGTTGGCTGTGACCAGGCAACTGACCCCACCGAAGAAGTCTTCTGGGAACAGTCGGATATTCCCGGCTCTGCGTACATCGGCTCGCTCGTCGAACATCCGAACGGGACAATATTTGCAGGGACACAATCAGCGGGACTCTACCGCTCGACAGACGAAGGCGTTTCGTGGTCCCCTGTTGTCACGGGCATAACCGATCCGTTCATACGGTCACTCGTAGTGACACGGGCGGGAACAATTTTTGCGGGAACCGATACTGCGGGTGTTTTTCGATCGACTGACGCAGGGAGCTCATGGAGAAGAGTGACCGCCCTGGCAGGTGGCGCCATACTCTCGCTTACCGTAACGCCTCAAGGGCAGCTGTTTGCGGGAACGATGTTAGGAGGTACCTACAAATCAACGGACGACGGGAACACCTGGCTCCCCATCGTCTTCGACAGTCAATTTCCTTTGACGTCAGCCGGAAGACTTGCAGTCGATTCACTCGGAAGAGTCTGGGCGACTGTTGGTCCGGACCTGTATCGCTCGGCGGACGGCGGAACAACCTCGACCAAAGTCACAGTAAGTAGTGGCCCTCCTTTTCTCTTCGCAGTCTTCGCGGCTCATGACGGTCGTGTGTACGTAGGCTCCGGACTAGGAACAGTATTCCATTCCGTAGACAACGGAGGAAGTTGGTCCTCCACGTCAATTGCATCCGTGTCCATCACGTGGTTTACCGAGAATTCTTTGGGCCATGTCTTCGCGGGAACATCGGGGGCGGGTGTCTATCGGACAACGAGTAACGGGGACCTGTGGACGCCACTTGGGCGAGGAGTGAGGGGGAAAAGCGGCCGGTTGGCGGCGCTTGGCATTTCATCTCTCCTGGCAAGTTCCAAGGGCTATCTCTACGTCGGAGACTACCAGCGAATTCTCCGGAGTATTCAATCCACCGTCCCTTAGAATCATAGGGCTCATATGAAAGCTCTGCAGAGATATTATGGCCTGCTTGGTATGTGCATCCTCTTGTCATCATGCAACGTTCGAACATCGAGCTGGGTGGAGCGACGCGCTCCGCCGTACGAATACGATTTCGCAAATCCGAAGCCGAATTCTTCCGTTGTTGTTCTTCCCGTCGTCCTTGACCGGCGAATTTACCAGCCCGCATACAGGAACGCGCTCAAACCTTTGGTTGATTCAATGAACGAAAGACTCAAGACACTGGAATGGGTAGCTACCACCGGAGAGTTCAGCATTTCCGAATCTGCCATGCCGGTTCTGCATTTTGGAACCAAGGAGAATCGTGATTTCGCGACTACCAACACGGCACGAGAACCTGTTGCGTCGTCATTTCCGATGGTTATTTCTTATGTGGCCCCCGCAGACGACTGGAAAGCGAGTGTCGGTTCGCGCTTGCAGGAGTTGAATGCGGATTACCTGGTATTTGTAACGCTCGGATTCTCAGAGTACATGCTGGATCCAACAGGACCTCCCAAGACCAAAATCTATCTTGGTACGGACTACACAAAGCCCATAACAGGGTTCAATCCAGATCACCCGATCCAGGTACTGCATCTTGTGGGAGCGCTTATTGATCGCAACGGAACGATCGTGCGGATGGCCGTTGAGGGATTGATCGCATCGACGCCAACCTTTTCGTCCCGTTCAATTTTCAACGCAGTCCTGGGCGCTCAAGACATCATTCGCGAGGAAGAGGTGACGGCGCTTCTGAGCGAAACTCGTCGCACCGATATGTCCGGCCAGCCGTTGGTGCTTCATGTTGCGATGGATAATCTGCTGGCGAGATTAACCGGCCAGGTTGATCGAGTCCGTCGAGCAGAGAAGAATTAATTCAGAAAGAGGGAAGCTCGTTCTGTGAACAATTCGGCATGTTGCAGTCTGCCATCAAGACGGTAGGAAACCCGAATGATGTTTACTGCAATGAACATAGGGAGACGATGAAACAGTTTCTCACATCTGTCACCATCATGGGCGCTGTATCTCTTGTCTACTGCGGCTGCGCAACCCTCATAAACGGGACGAGCGAGAAGGTGGAAATTGCCAGCTTGCCCCCGGGTGCAACCGTGTGGGTTGACGGAACAGAAGAAGGAGTGACTCCACTGACAGTGAGTTTGAAAAGAAAGGACGATCACTCCATCCGAATGACTTACGACGGGCACGAACCGGTCGAATTTCAAATGAAGAGTCGAGCCAACTGGAAGGGATGGGTTTTGGGGGACCTACTCATCATATGGTTGGACGGAATTCCACCGCTCGTGGATGTTCTTACGGGCGCGATCTATGAGTTTCCGTTCGATCAACTGTTTGTCGAGTTGACGAAGTAGGAGGGCCGCAGATTGCTTCGCCGGATGATCATCATCAATAACAAAGAAGGCAGGATTTTCAACAAAACCCGCTGTGTCCTAGTATTTACTGCCCTTACGCTCGGATGTTCGTCGACAACCTATGTGCTGGAACCCAGCAGTGTAAATCCTTTTACCGAAAGCCAGTTGACGCGCAAGATTTCCGGGGAGACAGTTACGATAGAATTCAACAATGGGACAACCACAGAAGCGCGTGACTTTCGCATGGGACATGACTCCTGCAGTTGGTTTGAGGCGAATTCCGGTGTCAAGCAGGAAGCGAGGTCGAGAGACATAAGAAAAATATGTACGAACGGACACTTTGTTGGATCCATGGAAGGATTGGGCTTGGGGCTCCTTGCAGGTGTTTTGATCCCCTTTGCTGTGGTCCCCGCGGGGAAACAGGGGGGGGACGTGCCTTTGGGTGGCTTGGCAGTCTTGGTCGGCATGGCCGTCGGAGGACCTCTCGGTGCGACATGCGGTGCCATCGTGGGACATTCATACGAGTATGAGTTTGTCTGGCTTATAAGAAAACGGGACACAGACTGCACCTTGGTTCATTCCGGTGAGAGCGGTTATGGTTTTAATCCAATGATTGTTGCACAACGCTATCTTGACAAAAGGAACACGAAGGACTATGACGCTGATTCTGTCAACGTGAAAGTTGTCGACGGTGAATATTGGGTTAGGTTTAAGCTTAAGAGTCACGACACATCAAACGAGAT
>JBARRO010000169.1:0-10904 GCA_049644265.1 Bacteroidota bacterium | reverse complement strand
GTATATTCCTAATCATGGGACTAAAACCAACTCATCCTTCATGACGGATTGCAGAGTATTTCTGATCGGTGCTTCACTTTGCGCTGTCTTCTCCGCTTGCTCCCGCCCGACGGAAACCCCGGCAGATTCAGAACAATTCCCGAATAGGCCGCCGTATGCATGGCAGACATCAACTCCGGCCCAACAAGGGCTCGACTCTGCATCGATTGCTGCTGCTGTCACTGAAATGAACTCACACGCCTGGATGTTCAGTCTCCTTGTCGTGCGGCACGGCTACCTCGTTGTCGAACGTTACAATAGCAACCTGACCGAGTATAACGACTATGAAATTCGCTCTGCTTCCAAAAGTGTCACGTCGGCGCTGATCGGGCTCGCAATCAAAGAGGGATACATTGACAGCGCCGGACAAAAAATGATGGACTTTTTTCCCGACTTTGTCACTCCGGGCATGGACCCTCGCAAGTTCGACGTCACGATCGAGCATCTCCTGACGATGACCGCGGGGTTCGACTTCAACGAGCTGGGCGACTACACGCAGCAATTCAACAACAATACGAACTGGCTCAAGGAAGCGATCAACCTGCCCCTCAAGTATAATCCGGGGGAGAAGTTCGCCTACGCAACACCGATGACAAACATCCTCTCGGGAATCATCACGCGGGCGACGGGAATGAGCACTCGTGAGTTTGCCGAACGCTATCTCTTTACCCCGCTGAACATCGAGGTCCGTCGCTGGGACCAGGACCCGCAGGGAATTTATTTGGGCGGATCGGGCATGGTCTTTACAGCGAGAGACCTCGCGCGCTTTGGATACTTGTATCTGAAGGATGGCACGGTGGATTCGGTCTCCATTATTCCGCGATCGTGGATTGAGAAATCTTCCGCACAGCATCTCCGACAGAACGACCCGTGGCCGATTCTGAATACGGTGAACTACGGCTACAGCTGGTGGACAAACTACGACAGCACAGTAGTGACCTACTTCGCAGCGGGATATGGAGGTCAGTATGTTTTCGTTTGCCCGAACCTCGACATGGTCGTGGTGATGACGTCATATGCCTACGTCGATGCCTCATTGTCGAGTGCGCAACTGACCTCCGCGTTAGACCTGTTTGTGAACAAGATTGTGCCTTCGGTACTGAATTGATGGTGCCTCCGAAATCATGAGAACCTCACTGCCGTTCATCATTGTCGTTCTTTGTGCTTGTGACGTGGCATACGGTCAGAATCTGGATTTGACCACGAAATATGCTTCGGGGGAAAACCGCGGGATGGCCGGTGTGGGAATCGGGAGCGTGCTCTCTGCAGCCGCTTTCGATCTCGATCCGAGTTCTTTGGCGCGTGCGCCGTCGTACTTCGGATCGATCACTGAACTTGCAGCGGCCAGTAAATATGATCTGAATACGACGAACTCCGGCATTCCGTCTTTCTTGCTCGATTGGGGAATAGGGCAGCTTACGATTCCTGAGATGACAATCGGAGGCAGTGTAGGAGAGGGATGGGGAATCGGCGCCGGCTATGTTCACAAGATTGCTCCGCTGCTTCAGTCTCAGCTGCGTGCGATCACCGGGAGCACGATGCTCAACCAGAAGACCAGCGGCAGCGTTGACGGCTTTGCATTTGGTCTCGGAGGTTCCGTCACGGACAATGTGCTGTGTGGCGTCAGCATATATTGGTATCATGGCACGTTAACAAGCGACGTGCAGGGGGATTCCCATGGCGCTGATCTTGATAAGTCCGCGTTCCTGAAGACGAAACTGCAGGGATGGAGCCTTCGGGGCGGGATGCGCTATGGTTTCGGGCCGTTCGTTGGCGGAGTTGTGTGCGAGACACCGGTCACCCTGTCCGTCATGACAAACTCCGGCTTTTCCAACGACGGAAAATATGCGTCGTTGATTCCAACGCAAGTCCCGCAAACCTGGCAAATCCCATTCTCGTTCGGAATCGGCGCGTCGTATGAGGATTCTGCCTGGACGGTTGCGCTGGACGTTCGGACCCGAAGCTATCAGCAGAGCGGAATACGAGTGGCGCTTTACGACCTGGAAGGAGAGCCTATTTGGGGGAGCGTTACTGAACTACGGCTAGGGCTGAGAGTATATCCGTTCTCCAAAAGAGATTTGCCCCTGATGGTAGGGTACGGTTACCTTCCGCAGCTCTACTCGTCGAGTACTATTGTGGGGAAGGATGTTAATAACCTGCTTCAGGTGGTTTCTTTAGAGCACACCGGGAGGAATATCACGCATCTTCTTACGGCGGGAACATCGTTCAGGCTGCCCTTCGGATTCTTTCACGCGGGTCTCGAATACGCAAAAACCCAGTGGACAAGGCTTGTCAGTGAATCCACTTTGAAGCAGCAGGAGTATACGGAGAAGAAATATGTCTATTATATGACGCTGGAGATGTTGTTCTGAACTGAGTGCGGAAGACGAATCACGAAACCTATTGAAAGAGTCACGTCGACATAAAGGAATCTACTATCCCTACCATTCACTTCAAGGAACTGCAATGAAATCCACACCTTTCCTCACAGTTGTTCTTTTCCTCCTCCTTGGCTCCTCTTCCGCCTTTTCCCAGGAGCCCTCAGTCAAGCCAAACGAGAATCTCATCCTGGACGGAGTGCCGGCCATCCCGATGTCCATCGCAGAAGCCACGGGCCGGTATACCGAATTCCGGTCTGCAGGACTGCTCAGCTGGCATCCTGTAAAGAGGGAGATGCTCATCGGCACGCGGTTCGGCGACGTGCCTCAGATTCATCTTGTGACCGCACCGGGTGGGGCCAGAAAGCAGTTGACGTTTTACGCCGAGCGTGTCGGGGGAGGAAGGTTCGAACCGGTGCATGGGAACTACTTTGTTTTTTCTAAAGACATCGGAGGGGGAGAGTGGTACCAGAATTACCGGTACGATATGGCAACCGGTGACGTGACCATGCTAACAGACGGAAAATCCCGCAACAGTCTCGGCATCTGGGCGCGTGACGGGAGCCGCATGGCGTACACATCGACCCGAAGGAATGGCAAGGACAACGACATCTACACTATCCAACCAGCCGACACTTCGTCGAACAAGCTCCTGGTGCAGGTTGAAGGCGGCGGATGGTCTCCCATTACCTGGTCGCCCGACGGCAAGACGATTCTGGTGGGGGAGTATGTGTCCGCAAACGAAAGCTACTTTTGGCTTGTCGACGCCAGGAGTGGAGAGAAGTCCCTGTTGACTCCAAAAGAAGGCACAGAACAGATTGCGTATGGCACCGGCAGGTTCAGCAAGGACGGCAAAGGAATCTACCTGACGACCGACAGGGAGTCTGAATTCACCAGGCTCGCGTACATGGACCTGTCTACAAAACGCGTCACGTACCTCACGTCCCATATTTCCTGGGACGTGGATGAGGTCGAGCTCTCTCCCGACGGCATGACCATTGCCTTCGTGACGAACGAGGACGGGGTCGGCACTCTGCATTTCATGAATACCCGGACGAGGAATGCGCTTCCTGCGCCGAAGTTACCCAACGGCATTGTGTCCGACATCGAATGGCATCACGGAGGGAAGTATATCGCGTTTGAAATCAGCTCGGCGAAATCCCCTGCGGATGTCTACTCGCTGGAAGTGAAGTCGGGCAAGGTGGAGCGTTGGACGATGAGTGAGACGGGAGGTTTGAATACTGAGAGGTTTCCCGATGCGAAGCTGATCAAATGGAAAACCTTCGACGACAAAATGATCTCAGGTTTCCTTTATCGGCCTCCGGCTCGCTTCACCGGCAAACGTCCCGTGATCGTGAATATTCACGGAGGACCTGAGGGTCAGTTCCGGCCGGGATTCCTCGGAAGAAACAACTACTATCTGAATGAGCTCGGCGTGGTTGTCATTTTTCCGAATGTGCGCGGTTCGTCCGGCTACGGCAAGACATTCTTGAAGCTCGACAACGGATTCCTTCGCGAAGGCTCGTACAAGGATATCGCGGCGCTCTTCGATTGGATCAAACAACAGACGGACCTCGATGGGGATCGGATTATGGTGACAGGAGGGAGCTATGGAGGTCATGCCACTCTGGCCGTGTCGACGTTTTACAGCGACAAGATTCGCTGTTCCGTGGACGTTGTGGGGATGTCAAACCTTGTGACATTCCTCGAGCATACGGAAAGCTACCGTCGCGACCTCCGCCGCGTCGAATACGGCGATGAACGGGAGTCGAAGATGCGGGAATTCCTCGAAAAGATTGCGCCGATGAACCACGTCGAGTTGATCAAGAAGCCAATGTTTGTCATCCAGGGAAAGAATGACCCTCGCGTGCCGTACACGGAATCCGAACAGATCGTCGGAGCCCTAAAGAAGATCAACACACCGGTATGGTACCTTTTGGCAACCGACGAAGGACACGGCTACTCGAAGAAGAAGAACCAGGATTTCCAGTTCTACGCCTCGGTGATATTCATAAAAGAGTTTCTCATGAAATAATACCCAACGTTTAGCCTCGTTCGACGGTTCGGAGTGATAATTTCAAGCATTTGACGGGTAGCCCACAACTTCAGCTGTAGGCTACCAGGGTGATAGGGGTGTGGATGCAGAACGGATGATGGCGACGCGGCTGATATTCTTTGAACTGGTTCAGCTCACAACCAATCGCTAACCGCACAGCTATTTTATCAACACCAATTTCCTCGTCACCGTAAACCCTCCCGCCTGCAACATGCAGAAATACACCCCGCTCGGCATTCCTCCCGCATTCCATCTCCGAGTGTAAGTGCCAGCCGGCTGTTCTTCGTTGACGATTGTCGCCACTTTGCGGCCTTGCATATCGAGAATACCAAGTCGCACAAAACTGGTTGCTGAAAGCTGATAGCTGATCGCTGTCTCCAGATTAAACGGGTTCGGATAATTCTGGCCGAGCACAATCGTGCCTGGTGTGGCCGAGATTATCCCAGCTGCCGCGACACCGGGAATGGGAGGGCTTCCGGCGTTGACCCATGCTGTATATAGCAGAGAAGCGAAATGTTCGGTAGCCTGCTGCATTTGGAGAAGGGTGAAGGACTTGCACCGGCCCCACAGGGCTGTATAATAAGATGCCGGGGCGCTCCCCGAACCGCTCCAGCCAGAGACCTGTTTTGCATAGTTGTCTGCAGCAAGCACCGAGTCGACAAATGCGTTTGAGGTATAAACGCAGTCGAAAATGAACTCGATCGGTTTGTCGATGTACTTCACCGATGACGGAGTGACGACGAGTTGGCCCTGGTAGGTGGAAATCATGCTCGACTCGTAGCGCGAATGGATTCCCGAGTTCCCGGTGTACTGACCGTCGTAGTTCTTTGCGTTATGGAGTGGCTGGTGCTGGTCGCCCACATAGTGCCCAAGGTCCGCTGCTGTCGACCACGCTTTTGTCCAATCTCCTCGTTTCATTTGAGCCGTCAGAGAATCTACTGCCCAGAGGGTGGCAAAAGGACTGATACCGTTATCATAGACGCGGGTTGCGCCGTATTTTTGGACGAGAGAATCGAGGTTGTGAAAGACAGAGTGCGCTGCAAATTCCGGATAGTCGTCGATATCCATGAAGTGCTTCGGTCCCTCCGTAGGATCGCTGCTCTTGCGGTTGTCCGCCACGCTCGCGTTGTCGCCAAGAAACTGTATCCTCTGGATGAACCCCAGCATCTCCGGCGGGAGATGGAGGGTCATGTTGCGATTGATAAACTTGTGTCCAACACTCCCCCAGCCGGACAAGACAGTCAGGGCAACCAACGCAAATCCAATCGTTCCTATTCGCTTCAATACCATACTCAATCCGAGTCCTCAGTAAGGATTATTAATTTACGGAAGAAGCCCTCGGGAAACAATGTACTTGGCATTGTTATGTGACCTTTTAACGATGAAATAGTGTAAATTTGAGGAGATAGTAAATGGTGAAGGGTGGATGGTGAGTGGTGAATAGTAATAGTGAAAAGTGAAAGATGAATAGATGGCATATAGGAGTTCAGAATTCAGAATACAGAACCTTGAACTGTGAACCTTGAACTTTAAACTTTAAACTCCAAACTCTTCTTGCTCACGAATTTGCAGCGCATGATCGACCTTGTTCAGAAGGTCTTCGACACTCGCAGTGACCCGTCCCAAATCTCGGTCTCACAGAGGACGATGACCCGACTATCAAAAATCCATCCTGCCACTCTCACCGAGCGAAGGACAAAAGAAGGTCCTATCGCGTGGATGCTGATTTTCCCTACCACAAAACGACTCATGGATTTGTTTCTTCAAAAGAAAATCAGCGAAAAAGAGCTCTTGAGAAAAACGCCGATCGGCACGCAATATGACGCCCTCTACTTGTGCTCGGCCCTTGTCTTGCCAGAATACCGTAAGAAGCGGGTGGCATCGAAGCTCATGGTTCAGGCAATCAGGTCCATTCGTAAAGACCATGCCGTTCAGTTCCTTTTCTATTGGAGTTTCAGCCGTGCTGGGAGGAGATTGTCGCTCTCTGTAGCTAAAGAAGTTGGCTTGCCAATCTTCCAACGGCGCTAACTGTTGATCGCTCACCGTGCATCCGTCTAATTCGCATTTCTGATATTAACTCCCTGTACCGAAGGACCGTCGCTCTTGATTTCCCTTCGTGTTCTTCGTGCCTGCGTGCTCGCTTGCCTCTAGGATCAAGTTCGGCGGGCAGGCCGGAGTGTGTGCAGAATCTCGAACATCGTACACTCGTTTCGGCAGGCCCGGCTGCCACTTCGAACTCTCTGGGGCGGGCAGACAGGCGTGTTATTCGTGTTTCCTCCTTGCCTTTCAACCATTCGTAGAGTAGTTTGTTGCACCACCTTCACCATCCCCGGAAAATCTCATGCAAACCAGCCGCTTACCGATCTTTGTATTTTCTTCGATGATCGCCCTTGTCTCCGGTTGTGCCACATCCAGACCCACTGGAGATCGTGCATTATCGCAGGAAATGCCGCGTGCGGACCGCGAGTTTCGTGCTGTGTGGGTTGCCACGGTCGACAACATAGACTGGCCGAGCAAACCGGGTTTGACGACTGAAGAACAACAAAAGGAAGCACTGGCCATTCTCGACACTGCTGCAACCGTGGGACTGAACGCCATCGTGTTTCAGGTCCGTCCCCACTGCGATGCGATGTACGCGAGTCAGATCGAACCGTGGTCCTACTACCTCACAGGATCGCAAGGCAAAGCTCCGGACCCGTACTACGACCCTCTTGCGTTCTGGGTCGAACAAGCACATAATCGGGGACTTGAGCTGCATGCCTGGTTCAATCCCTACCGCGCGCATATGGCAAAAGGGGGACCGATCACCGACAGCTCCATCGTTCGGAAGAAACCGGGTCTCGCAAAAGAACTTGCCGGTGGCACCTACTGGCTCGATCCTTCAAAACAGGAGACTCAGGACCACTCGTACAGCGTGATCATGGACGTCGTCCGCCGGTATGATGTCGATGGCGTGCATTTCGATGATTATTTCTATCCGTACGGAAACGGAAATTTTCCGGACGATGAAAGTTGGGATCAATACACAAAAACCGGCGGCTCGCTTTCACGGGAGGACTGGCGCCGGGCAGGTGTGAACACATTTATCAAGCGTGTGTATGACGGGATCAAGAAGGAAAAACCGTTCGTCAAGTTTGGGATAAGCCCGTTTGGTATCTGGCGTCCCACAAACCCGCCCTCGATTTCCGGGTTCGATCAATACAGCGGCCTCTACGCAGACGCACGGCTCTGGTGGAATGAAGGATGGGTGGATTACCTGTCCCCGCAGCTCTACTGGCCCATCAATCAGATTCCCCAGAGTTATCCTGTCCTCCTCGGATGGTGGGCAAAGGAGAATACCAAGAGTCGTAATCTTTGGCCGGGGCTCTACACGGGAAGAATGAACAGTGAGAAGGGGGTGGACGAGAACTTCAACGAGATCATGGTTGCCCGCGGTTTTGTTCCCGACAATCCGGGGCACATTCACTTCAGCATGAAAACGTTCATGAAGGACACGAGCTTCTTGAACTCCGGTTTGAAAAACGGTCCGTACCGGCGGGCCGCACTCGTTCCTCCGTCTCCCTGGCTGAATGATCGTATCCCGGCCGCGCCGCTACTTGAAACGTCGACCACCAACGACACGATTCATGTTACATGGTCTCCCGACGCGACGCAGGATGTTTTTCGCTGGGTCGTCTACTATCAATACAACAAGTTGTGGGAGTACAGCGTGTTTAACAAGAACGACCGGTCGTTTGCGTTGCCACTGACGCGTGTCGTCAAGGAACAACCGCGTGGGCGTCGCCGCGATGAATCTCCTGTCGAGAGAACGGATTCTCTTCAGCGCGTCTCCGTCACCAGCGTGGACCGCCTTGGCAACGAGAGTGATCCTGTTCTGCGGTTCATTGCACCTCCGACAGTCCAGATGCTCCCACAATGAATCAAGGATGCTCGGATGCACAGGGATGGACACCGAAATTTGACCTCGTCCGTAATCTTTCTATATTATTTTCAACGAGAACATTGGAGCATTCCCATATGAATACCCGCCTGGTTCTTTCTTGTATCCTTCTAGTCTTCACCGGCTGTGCCACGTTCAAGGAACTCGAGCCGATCCCTCCGGTTGATCCGGCAGAAAAGGGATTCATCGAGCTGCGGAACGACCAGGAAAAATTCCTTCTGGAGCGGGAAAAACAGTACTTCATCAAATTTCCGCGTCCCGCTGATGATCATTTCTATATTGTTCTTGAAACGGCTGCGAAAAAGCGGTTGCACAACTACTTGACGGCTACATTCGACGATGGCAACGGACCGCTCGTCCCGATCGCTGATGAAAGTTCATCGCATGACAGCATGAGCGTGTTTGCCATTGACACCTCGCACGCGTGGTTTTACTGGGTCATCGATTCCGTATTTTTCGATGTGACGCTGAATCTGCAGTACCGCTATGTGCCTCAATGGCGTTATGTGGTCGAGAATAAATACGACGAGTACCGTCGGATGCTGGAGGAAAACACGGTCGACAGGTCCAACTACAATGCAATGGGCCCCGAATTTGCATTTTCAGCGTTCGACGTCTCTGCTGAACAAAAAAACCTGCGTGAGCGGAACATGGCGGTCTCCGATATGAACAACGCCCTCGCAAAGCTCGAGGGCGTGTTCCCTGCGAACATTGCCTCGTCCAATGATACGATGTATCAGCGGTACGTGGGACTGAACAACGATACGAAAGATGAGATGCGGTTCCAGTCCGATTACGATGCCGTTCTCAAGATCTTGCAGGGGGAAGCGGAAACCCACGGAGACTTCAACGCGTTCATGGACCGTGCTCCGGAATTCATAAAATTCCTCGACCAGAAAAGCCGATTTCGGGCTGCTATCCTTGAGTATGAAAAGTCCGTATACGTTGGCCGGCTAAAAGAAGCACTGCCCGTCTATGATGCTCAGGTCAGGAAGGTGAATGACCTTTCGACCATTGAACTGAAGCCGCCCATGGATGATGTTGCGAAATTCTATCAGGCATGCGACGAGAGTCTTCCGGCGGAATTGCAGGAGATTCGGGACTATGCGGATGACTTCAACGGGTCCATCGACGCGTTGAAGAACGCCAATCAGCAGTATGAGGAGACCCGGTCGGCCATTGACCAGAAACTGCCGTGGCCGAAGGATACGTTCTACCCTGAACTGCTGGCAAAACTGGATAAGATTGAAAAGCTCATTCCTGAATTTACTCTCGGAAAATACGAAAACTACAAAGTGACCGCGAGTGCGGCCCTTCTTGCAAAGGAAATCCGCACCCTCACGAAAAAGATCAACGACCTCCGCGGTGACTACCGCCGCGCGGCAAAGGCCGTGGAAATGATCAACGCACTCCTCGCGCAGAAGTTCTATAAAAGTATGATCCCCATCCTGCGCGACAATCGGGATCTTCCATTCCTCATTGCGCAGTACCCCGATATCGATGAGCTGGTCCTGAAAGACCATATCGCGGACATCCGTGAACATATTGGCAATGCGGACTGGAAACGGTCGGAGGACGGCCTCTCTGACCTTCTGGCCGACAAGGAATACCTCAACGTCCAGTCGATTGCGCAAAAAAAACTCGAATCCGTGCGTTCAATGGAAGGGGAAGTGTTCGACAAAGTGAAGAAACTGTCATTTGACCGGATAGATGCCTTCATTGCGAAACACGAGACGACGATCGATGACGTGCCGGCCCTTTATGCCGACACAGCATTCCTTCCGGTGTATACCCTCACCTTCAGCTCGGAATCACCTGCAAGACTGGCGCAGAAGCGCAAAACGATTGATGATTACCTGAGTGAGGTGAAGTACTACCGGTTCCCGGAGGGTTCCATCAAGCCGATCTTCCGCGAGCTGACCCGTGCACCCCAGGATAGTGGTGTCGAAAGAGCACGCGCCATTCTCCAGCATGCGAAGTATTACAAAGGCAAGGACCGGACGGTGCGGAACATCATCGACGAATGCAATCCGACCGTCGCAAAAACCCTGGCGAAACCCAAGGACTACCGACGGCTCTTTGTCCTGCCGGTTAACGAGGCAGCAAAGTCCTCGAATGAATACATGTTCCGCGTGAACGTCAAAATACAGTCAGATGCGAAGTTCCCCGTCTACGACGTGAATATCAAAGTGCCCAAGGAGATAGCGGAGAAGGCAGGACCGGAGCAGTGGTTTACGGAAATGACCTTGAACAAGAAGGTTGTCAAGACGGAAGGTCATATGCGCGTGGTCGCACCTACCGCAGACAACGAGTACGAAGCGCAAATCACTCCAGTGCAAATGGAGAAGGACAGAGATAACATCGTGGAAATTCGGTTCAAGTACCCGCTCTTTAAGTTGTTCGAAGTGAGCATCATGGCGCAGGTGCCGTTAATAAGGAAGAATTGAGCAATGAGCAATGCGCAATGAACAATGAGCAATGAACAATGAGG
>JBARRO010000168.1:0-16837 GCA_049644265.1 Bacteroidota bacterium | reverse complement strand
CTTTGACGCTGCGGCCGACTACAATTCGGATATCAGCTCGGAGCTTGTCGTCCAGGATTCCATTTTCCTGACAAAGAACCTCCATCCCGCGACGCCCAAGCATATGGTTGCACCGCGACTCAGTGTTTCCTACCCCATCACAGATCGCGGCACCATCCGGTTGTCGTATGGACATTTCTATCAGGTGGGTTCATTGTCGTCGCTCTATTCCAACCCGAACTATCGTGCGCCGCTTGGCACAACCAACCCGTCGTTTGGCAATCCCAACGTGAATCCGCAAAAAGGGATCCAGTATGAAATCGGATTACAGCAGGGATTCACGGACGATCTCAAGATCGAGGTGACCGGCTACTATAAAGACATCCGGGACTACATTTATTCCCAAACCATCATCACCCCGCGAGGCGACCGCCAGTACAGTCTGCTGACCAACCTCAGCTATGCGAACACGAGGGGGCTCAGCGTTTCACTCCTCAAGCGCCGCGCGCCTGATGGAATACTCTCTGCCACACTTGACTACACGTATCAGATTGCCGAGGGCAACCGGACGCAACCGAGTGAAGAGCTGTTCTTCAGCGAACAGAAAGGCCAGCTCAGCGAAACGTTTCTTGTCCCGCTCGATTTCGATCGGAGTCACACACTTACTTCCACCGTCACGCTTTCCGAGCCGGAAGACTGGAACGTCAGCATGATCGCCTACCTTCGGACAGGGACACCCTACACCGCGTCGTTTCCGTCGAGCGTTGTTCCGATCATCTTTCAACAAAACACAGACCGACAACCCGTGCAATGGAACGTGGACCTCAAGGCGGAAAAATTCTTCAACCTTGGTTTCCTCCGATTCTCGCTCTTCGTCCTGGTCGACAACCTCTTCGACAGGGAAAACGAGTTATCGGTGTACGGCAATTCCGGAAAAGCGCTCTACAATATCGAACAAACTACGAACCCCACCCGCTTTCTGGATCTTCACAATAGGATAACCCGCGGAGATCCCGGAATGATCCCGGTGAATGCGGTAGACAGCTATTACGCAAACCCGGGCAATATCAGCTCTCCGCGTCTTGTACGGGCCGGGCTTTCTGTCCTCTTTTGATTTTGAAACCTGAAGTATCATCGCGAAGGCAGCCACTATGAGAAGAATCGCAATCATCCTTCTGACAACCTCAGCCCTGGGGTTCTCCTTTCTTGTCCACGGCCAGGATATCGACTGGAAGAATTACGACCCGAGGAAGGCGACCCCGGAAGAAGCAAAGCGGGTGAATGAGTTCCTCGAGAACAACCTGAAGACATATTTTGGAAAGACCGCCGGAGACCCACGGGAAATCAAGAGCTGGATCATGCGGGGAAACAAGATCACAACGATCGTGTATAACTACGGCAACATCGCACGACCCAGCACACTTGGGAACGTCGCGGACCTCGTATGGAATCGACTTGGCTATGGATTTGAATTCACGCCGCTGGTCGCAGCCAAGGTCCTTGACAGTCACGGGGACACAGTCCATATCCTCGATGACGGGATGTGGCTTTCCACGCAGGGAGGGTACAGCCCCGACGGCACGCTCAAATGGGGATGGTTGCCCAAAGCAGGATATTCCGCACCGGGACAGGCCGACATCGCCGCCTGGAGTCAACGCTCGCAGGTTGCAGGGGATTTGACCCGCAAGCCATCGGCCTGGCCGGAATCCTGGTACAATTCCATTCTCGGCCGTTACGTATGGCCGGCATTTCTCGGCAACGATGCAACCACACCGGATGAAGAAGTCTACTTTGTTTGCGACGACTACACAAATCAAAAGTACCTCTACTACCCCTTCCCGAGCGACTCCACCAAGCGCGGTCTTGGTCTCGACCTTGAAGTCCGTTTCTTCCAGTTTAACAACCCTCTTGCCGAAGATATTGTCTTTCTCGTTTACCGCGTCACAAACAAGAGCCCCAAGACGCTGAACGAAGTGTATTTTGGAATGCACGGCGATCCGCACGTCGGAGGGCCCGCCGACTATGCCGACGACCGGGCGTTCTTCATCCCTCCTCGTGGTTCTCTCGCCGATCCCTTCCCGCAGCGCGCACGCAGCATGGTCTACGCCTGGGATGACGACGGCAAGGGAGACGGCGGACTGAAGCCAGGATATTTTGGCTTTAAGTTTCTCGAAAGTCCGACAAACTCAGAAGACGGGATCGACAACGATGACGACGGAATTATTGACGAGAGTCCATTTAACGATGCAGGAACGTACATCGACGGCATCACCAAGCCGCTAACGACCGGAATTGCCGATACAGCCAAGTATATAGCCCTTTTTGGCAGCCTTAAGCCACGCTGGTCGGGAGATGAGGATGGAGATTGGGACCCAGCGAAAGACGACGTCGGTTTCGACGGCATCGCGGGAACCGGAGATTTTGGCGAAGGGAACGGGAAACCGGATGTAGGCTATGACATAAACGGGAACTTCACGTCCGAACCAAACTTCGGCATCCGTGACGTTCATGAATCAGACCAGATTGGACTTACCAGCTTCTACGCCCTGCCTTATACAAACAGCCTTCCAAACGTACCGAAGAACGATGTTCTCTACTGGCAACTTCTTTCTTCCGACAGTATTTCTATTGATCAGACACTTCTCAATAGTCCAGGGGACAATGTCTTTGTGTATGGCTCGGGGCCGTTCCGACTTGACCCCAGCGGAACACAACGCTTTTCCATCGCGCTCCTGATGGGGGTTGATTTGCCCGATTTGTTGCTCAACTCCGAGACATCCCAGCGTATTCTCGAGGCTAACTACCGGTTTGCTCAACCGCCTCCGAAGCCGAATGTTGTCGCTATTCCCGGCGATCATCGGGTAACGCTCTATTGGGACAATGTTTCGGAGAACTCCATCGACCCGCTCACGGCCGTGAACGATTTCGAGGGATACAAGATTTATCGCAGCGAAGACCCGACGTTTGTCGACGTATTCATGATCACTGATGCAAACGGGACTCCGTTCCTTGGGAAGCCTTTCCTGCAGAACGGAATCCCAGCTCAGTTCGACCTCGTGAACGAATGGTCGGGACTTCATCCGGTCGAATACCTTGGCCGAGGCGTGAAATACCAACTCGGCTCCAATAGCGGCCTCGTCCATCAATACGTCGACTCCAGTGCCATGAATGGAAAGACCTACTACTATGCGGTCGTCTCCTACGATCATGGGTTTGATTCGCTGGGTGTTCAGCTTCCACCGACCGAATCGCAGGCGGTCATTCTTCAGGACCCCATCACGAGCGAGCTTTCGTTCGACGTCAATACCGCTGCAGTGACGCCCGCACCGCTTCCTCTCGGGGTTTCGTCGGCCAGCATTACCGAAGCGGGTGTCACACGCGTGAGTGGGAATTCGACGGGCACGATTTCGGTAAAAGTAATGAACGATCGGGTGGTTGCGAAGAACCAGTCCTATCTGGTGAATTTCACATTAAAGAACAGCCAGATTCTCTACAGCGTCTTTCCCAAGGGTTATACCTCTGAGAAGATTGTCGCAAACGACACGTTTTATGTGAATCTGAGCCATACCGAGCTGTTCGCCGACAGCGTACAGGTACTCAATGCGAGCGGTGCGGTCGTCTCCCCCACCGCGTATGTCGTCGATGCCGAGAAGGGAAGGATCCGGGGGTCCACGACCGGAAGCCTCCCCAAGGACGCGACGTTTGAGGTCCGGTACCAATACTACTCCGTCCATGAAAGCGACCGGCTCAGCAGTCAGGATGACAATCCTGTCTTCGATGGCCTGCGCATTTATGCAAAGGACGAGCCACTCGGTATTGACTCTGTGCGATCCGGATGGCTGATCAAGAACAACACCAATGTCATTGCGCGGGTGGCAAAGAATGTCGCACTGAACACTAATCCATTCACGCCGATCCCGGCCGATTTCGAGATTCGTTGGAATGCAACAGACACGTCCGCAAGCGGAAAATGGCTATTCCCCGCCGACACGTTGCTCGACAACCTCGCACGGCGCGTCGTTGTTTGCCCGTTCAAGATTTTTAACGTGACAAATTCTCAAACCTTCCGGGGATTTGTTCAGAATTCCTCCGGCGACAGCACCTGGAGGCTGGGTCGCGAAATTGTGATTCTCACGCCCGCAAATCCGATTAAGACATACATGGGTATTACGTTCTCCAAGTCGCCGAATGGTTCTACCGTTCTTCCGACTCAGGGGAACATCTACGTCGCCAAAACAACGAAGCCTTTCGCCACAGGGGACTCGTACACATTTACCTCCAAGGCATCCGAGTACAACGAATCCACAACAAGTTCATCGCTCGATAGGATCTACGTGGTCCCGAATCCTTACGTAGCCTTCAGTGATCTCGAGACTCCGGGTTCATCTGCTACACGAAGGGGCGACAACAGGCTGCAGTTCCGCAATCTTCCTCCCAAGTGCACGATTCGCATTTATACGCTGATCGGCGAACTCGTTGCGACCATCGACAAGGACGACAGTAACAGCTATGCAGACTGGAATCTGCTGTCATACGAGGGGCAACGTCTCTCCTACGGTGTCTATATTTACCACGTAGAGGTTCCGGGTGTCGGAAACAAGATCGGCCGGCTTGCACTAATCAAGTAATGCATGATTGTCTTTGAGGTTTAGAGCCATTTTCAGTTCCTGGAGAACCACATGAAACGATCGCATACACTCAGTCTTCGGAGCCTTGCAGTTCTCGTGGTGGCGATGGTCGCCTTCGCGTCCCTCTCCCCTGCTCAGCTGTTTCGTAGCACGGCAAAGGTCGGGACCACGGCAGCGCAGTTTCTAAAAATCGGCGCGGGAGCACGGTCAACCGGGATGGGAGGAGCCCAGACGGCGGCCGTGAACGATGTCTCGGCAATTTATTGGAACCCCGCGGTCCTTTCGCGGCTTCCGAACAATACCGAGATGACGTTCAATCACGTCAACTGGCTTGCCGATATCAGCTACGATTTTGCGGCGGGAATGCTCTCGTTCGGAGATTTTGGCGTCCTCGGCTTTTCTGTAACGTCACTCGGCATTCCGGACGACATTGTGCGGACCATCGAATTCCCGGAAGGAGACGGCAGGGTGTGGGATGCCAGCTCGCTTGCCATTGGAGTTTCGTACGCAAGAAATCTGACCGACAGGTTTTCTGTCGGACTGAACTTGAAGTATGTGCAGGAACAGGTGTGGGATGAAAGCTCCTCCGGTATTGCCGTCGACGTCGGCACATTGTATAACTCAGAGATTCCCGGACTGTCCCTAGGGGCAACGATCGCCAATTTTGGATCGAAGATGCGACTCTCGGGAAGGGACCTCTATTTCAACCAGGACCCCAATTCCGATGCAGGCAGCGGACCGAACAATATCCCGGCGGAGTTCAGGACGAACGATTTTGACCTTCCCCTGGTGTTCCGGATCGGCCTGTCATACGACGCCATCAAGAGCGACGATTTGCGGTTGACCGCTGCCGTGGATGCAGTGCATCCAAACGACAATACCGAGTACGTGAACAACGGGTTGGAGCTTGCGTGGCAGGAGATTCTTTTTGGAAGGATTGGATATAAATCCCTGTTCCTCCGGGACTCCGAACAGGGACTCACATGGGGATTGGGATTCCACTACGGAATCGTGAACAGTATGATGTTCAAGCTGGACTACGGATTTGCAGATTACGGCAGGCTCAAGAATGTGCAGTACTTCTCCCTGGGGATAAGTCTCTAGCAGGATTTTTATCGCTGGCATCCAAAGCCCTGAAAAATATCAGGGCTTTTTTATTCTACGGCCGCCTGCGGAGTCTTCATCAGCGTGGAAAGATCGTAGCCTTGCCGTTGAATCCGTTCGATAATTTCCTTATACAGCGTTTCATCGATGGCTGGCTTTCTGGCAAGAATCCACAGATATTTTCTGTCCGGTTCACCGATCACGGCATAGGTATAGTCCTTTGCCAGGTCGATAATCCAATAATTCCCCCACACAAACGGGAGCCAGGAAAGATACGCAGGTGCAAACCGGACCTTGAGCTTTGAATTCGGCAGGTCCTCATCCGCTCGTTTCGCCTTCCCCTCGGCCTCAGAATAACTCCCGTCCTCCTTTTTGCATTTGTTGACCACCTTTATTTTGCCGTCTTCGAGCAGTGTATAGGTCGCCGTGATTTCTCCCTTGCAGCTGGACTGAAAGCTGTTCGGCAGCCGGGCAATTTCGTACCAGGTCCCCATATATTTGTCGACCTCGATGGACGGTACCACTTCCAGTGGTCGCGTCTCTTGAGCAACCATAATTGATGAGAAAAGTAATAGATGAATGATAGTTTTCATTAGGATAATGAGCCAATAAATGAATCAATGAACAAGTGAATAAATGGACCACGAGCTCTGACTACCTCCACATCCTAGTACTGTTTTTCGCCGATGACGAGTCTTTCCCCCGTCACCTCAAATCTTCCCACAACAACCCCCGTTGTCTTCGCGTCAGCCCGACCCGTCATTCCCGGTTGTTTTCCTCCGACACTAATCTCAAATGTCCCGGATTCCTCCACTCTTTTTCCTTCGCCATCAATGACAGACAACTGCCTCGGCGTCAGGAAGAACAACACCCTCTGCTTTTCACCGGGGTTCAAATGGACTCTTCGAAAACCTGCCAACGAACGGATTGGTACTGGCACCGATGCGTGGAGATCGCTCACATACAGCTGCACAACTTCGTCGCCTGCGCGATCACCACGATTCTCCACCTGCACTTCGACCTCGACCTGATCTCCACACTGTACCTTCGCAGGCATCTTCAGATTGGCATAGCCAAATGTCGTGTAACTCAAACCATATCCAAACGTGTAGAGGGGATCGCCGGTGAAATAGCGATACGTTCGTCCTTTCATCGCGTACTCCGTAAACGGCGGAAGTTGATCCGTCGACTTGTAGAACGTTACGGGCAGCCGGCCCGCAGGGTTATACTCTCCAAACAGCACATCCGCCAGAGCTTCTCCTGCACCTTCTCCGCCGTACCACGATTCAACAATCGCCGCCACATGCTCAGCCGCCCAGTTTACCGCGAGGGCGCTGCCGTTAAGCAGGACAAGCACGGTTGGTTTTCCGAGTGCCGTAATATCCTCGATCAATTCTTCCTGCATGGGAGGTAACCCGATGTCCACACGATCGCCATCGTGAAATCCCGGAACGTCAACATCCATTTCTTCCCCCTCGAGTTTCGGTGAAAGGCCCATCACAAGAATGACTGCATCTGCCCTACGAGCCATGTCAAGGGCTTTGGACTTAAGCTGGGCATCCGGCCTCTCCCAAAGAAGCCCAACTCCCGCCTCGGGCCGTCGGTCCCAATATTCCAACCGTAATTTCTGTGAGGATCCTTCTTTGAGTTGAACATACTTCCATGCTGTCGCGAAAACATGCCTGTCAGTAAACTCGAGGAGCAGGGAATCATTTACGAACAACCGCACTCCTCCCAGTACTCTCACTCCCAGTGCGTATCTTCCGGACATGGGCGGCTTCAAGAACCCTGTCCACCTCACACTGAAACTATCTTTCTTCATACCAGCGATCGGCTCGTCTTCCCACCATTCAAAATCAACTACCTGGTCCACACGTGAAACGAACGGTTGCCCCTCAAAGTTGATGTTGTTGAAATATTCCCCCTTCAGGCCGTTGGATTTCCCAACCCTCCCGTCGCGTGAAAGCACTTCAGCTGGCACAAGGGTTAGCGTCGGCGTTTTCTCGGCAATCGCACATCCACGCGCAGAGAGAATCTTCATCGATTTCGAGCATTTGTCCCGCAGTCCTGAGAGCGGTGTGCTGTACCTTGACGGTGTGCCGTTGTAGTTCCCGCGAAGGACTTCTCCGTCGTCTGCATTCGGACCGATCACTGCCAGCGTTCTGATACTCTTTGAGAGCGGAAGGGTGTTCCGGTCATTCTTCAGCAGAACGATGGATTTCCGGGCGGCTTCGAGGGCAAGCTGGCGGTGTTCCTTCGAGTCGTTCACTTCGGGGGGAATGCGTGCGTAGGCAACCCGCTCAGGCGGATCGAACATTCCGAGTCGGAATCTCTCCCGGAACAGGCGTTTGACAGAGACATCGACAAATTGTTCATGCACAAGTCCCATCTTCACAGCTGCCGCAAGGCTGTCGTACGTCACTCCGCAGTTGAGGTCTGTGCCTGCCTGCGCCGCCATCGCCGCCGCCTCGGGAGCTGTCGCCACAACTTTATGGCCCGTGTAGAAATCCATGATCGCCCAGCAGTCGGAAACGACGTACCCGTCGAACCCCCATTCATCGCGCAGGATTTTCAGAAGCAGTTCGTCGCTTCCGCAGCACGGCAATCCGCGGAAACGGTTGTACGCACACATGACCGATTGCGCGTGGCCGTCAACAATGCACATGCGGAATGCTGGGAGGTAAGTCTCCCGCAAGTCACGCTCGTCGACTTGCGCGTCAAACATATGACGCAGCGGTTCCGGCCCGCTGTGGACCGCAAAGTGTTTTGGCGTGGCAACGGTTTTGAGATACCGGGGATCGTTTCCCTGCATCCCTTTCACAAATTCCACCGCAAGTTTTCCCGTAAGGTATGGATCCTCGCCATACGTCTCCATGCCTCTCCCCCATCGCGGATCCCGAAAGATGTTGATGTTCGGCGACCAGAAGGTGAGACCCTCATAGATCCCCCGCCTGCCCTGCCGCACCGCTTCGTGATGCTTCGCGCGCGCCTCGTCCGAGATCACAGTGGCAACGCGAAACATCAGGTCGGTATCCCAGGTTGCTGCAAGCCCGATTGCCTGTGGAAACACGGTCGCCTTGCCGGCTCGTGCAACGCCGTGGAGGGCTTCATTCCACCAGTTGTAGGCTGGAATTCCAAGCCGGTCGATCGCGGGGGCCGTATAAAGCATCTGGCTCGTTTTTTCCGCGAGCGTCATCCGGGAAACGAGGTCGTTCACACGCTGTTCCAATGGGAGGTCCTGATCCTGAAATGGCAGTGAACTGCGAGCCCCTTGTGGCTGTGCAAATCCGAAAAGCGAAAAACAGACAGAAAGGAAAAGGGAAGAAAGAAATCTTTGCATGGATAGTGGTGGGATCAATTGGCGGAAGAAGAGCTTGAAGAAATGTAGGGGATTTTTAAAGCGGAGGCAAGGTAAGAGCCGGAACGCGCTGACCGTTATCCGAGCCTCTTCTGGAATCTCAGCACACTCATCCAGAGAATCGTGAGGCCGAAGATGAGAAGTGCCAATCCCTGAGGCCACAGGGTTTCGAATCCGACTCCCTTCAGGAAGAGACCTCTCACAATCACGAAAAAATACCGAAGGGGCATGAGGTAGGAGATGTACTGGATTATTTTCGGCATGTTCTCAACGGGAAAAACAAAGCCGGAGAAAAAGATCATCGGCAGCATGATGAAGAAAATGGCCGTCATCATTGCCTGTTGCTGTGTGCGGGACACGGTGGACACGAACAGGCCGAGGCCCAGCGTCGTCATCAGGAACGTGAGACAGAACAAGAAAAGGAGCCAGAAGTCGCCTTTGAGCGGCAAATCAAAAAAATACGTCGCCACGCCGACGACGAGAAACACATCGATGATTCCCACGATCATGAACGGCGCGATCTTCCCCACGATCAACTGGCCCGGTTTGATGGGAGTGACAATCAACTGTTCCAGCGTCCCCAGCTCCTTTTCCTTCACGATTGCCAACGAGGTCAGAATGGTTGTCATAACCATAAGGAGAAGCCCCAGGACGCCCGGGACCATGAAGTTTCGGCTCTTGAGCTCGGGGTTGTACCACACTCTGAACTCTGCATTAATCCGCGCCGGCATGCGCGAAACCCCGCGACGGGCCAGGTTCTCAAAGATGATGCTCTGAGAGAACCTTGACACGATAATGGATGCGTAGCTCATCCCTATTCCGCCCGACGTTGTTTCCGACCCGTCCCCGATAAACTGTAACGGTGCTGTTTTGCCTCCCGCGATCGTCTTTTCAAATCCCCGTGGAATCACAATCGCCATAGACGCATGGCCGTCGTCCAGGTAATGATCGATGGCGTCCATCCTGTCCTCGTACTGCACGATCCTGAAATACCCCGTGCTGGAGAAAGCACTCGTCAATTCTCTGCTCATCCGCGAGTGATCGAGGTCGACGATGAGCATCGGGATGTCGCTGACGTCGAGGCTTGCCGCGTATCCGAGGATGAGAAGCTGGAAAATCGGGGCGATAAAGCTGATCCCAAACATCTTCCTGTCCTGGGTAAACTGGATGAATTCCTTCTTGACAATCTGGAGTATCGTTTTCATACCGGGATCAGGAAAGCAGTTTGCGTAATCGAAATGCGCTCGCGGCAAGCGCAATGGTCGTGTATCCGAGCAACAACAGGAACTGATCCCAGAATGCCGACAATCCGACCCCTTTGAGAATGATGCTCCGCAAGGCCACGAGGAAATAGCGGGCGGGGATGAGATACGTTACGACCTGAATAATCGAAGGCATGTTGCGGATGGGAAACACGAAGCCTGACAGAATAAAGGTCGGCAGCATCGTCGTGGTTACTGCAATCATGAACGCCACCTGCTGAGTTTCCGCGATCGTCGAGATGAGAAGCCCAAGCGCAAGACTTCCGAGCAGGAACACGAGCGTTACAAGGAACAAGAGCAGGAAACTCCCTTTGATCTGGACATCGAAAAGCACGTATCCCAGCAGAAGGATCGTCACGGTTGCGATCAACGAGATCAATGTATAAGGAATCGTCTTTCCCAGGATAAGTTCCATTGGCTTGATGGGAGAAACCATGATTTGTTCCATGGTGCCAAGCTCGCGCTCCCGCACGATGGACAACGACGTCGAGACGACGGCAACGACCATGAGGATGAACGCGATAAGGCCCGGCACGAGATACCGTGCGCTCTTGAGCTCGGGGTTGTACCACACCCTCGGGCGAAAGTCAATCGGGACGCTGAAACCCTCTTTCCCGGTGGAAAGCAGACCGGAGACGATGACATGCAGGGAGTAGTTCTGAACCATGCCGTTGAGATAACCGATAATGGTGGAGGCTGAAAACGAATTTGCCCCGTCGATGAGAACCTGGATCTTGGTTTCCTTCCCGTTCGCGAGTGTTCGGGAAAAACTCTCGGGAATGATCAGAATGACCCTTGTTTTCTCGCCGTCCAGCAAGGCGTTGATTTGATCCTTGCTGTCCAGATAAAACTTCAGGTCGAAGTATTCGGAATTCCACAGCTGCTGTGCAAACTCACGGCTGACGGCACTCCGGTCTTCGTCATACACGGCGAGAGACGTATGCTTGACGTCGAAATTCAGCGCATACCCAAACATCATGAGCATCATCCCGGGCACCAGCAACAGGACCCCAAGAATGCGCTTATCCCGGCGAATCTGACGGAATTCCTTGCGTATGACCGAGAGAATCGTCAGCCAGGACATCGCGTTATCCTTGTTTCTCCATGATTTTGGAATCCTGCTCTGCAATCATATGAATGAATACGTCTTCGAGCGAGGGGACAATCCGTTCGCATGACTGTATTCCGATGTCGTTGTTTCTGAGCAGTCGTTCGATCGCCCCTTTGGACTCTTCTCCTCCGGACACACTCGCATGAAACGAGGAGCCAAAGATGGAAGTCTCGATCACCAGGGACTCCCGCTGCAGTATTTCCATTGCGTCAACCGGGCGATCACAGCGGATTTCAAAAATCGTATACCGATCAAGCCGGTGCTTCAGCTCGGTCGGCGCTCCGAGGGCTGCAAGCTTTCCAGCGTAGATAAGGCCGATGGTATTGCAGTGCTCCGCCTCATCCATGTAATGCGTCGTGACAAAGATCGTGACTCCACTCGTGGAAAGGGCATAAATCAGATCCCAGAAATTCCTCCGGGAAACAGGGTCAACTCCTCCCGTCGGTTCATCCAGGAAGACAATCGGAGGCTCATGAAGGATTGCGCATCCGAGGGCGAGCCGTTGTTTCCAGCCTCCGGACAATGAGTGGGCCCGCTGGTTTTCCTTGCCCTTGAGGCCCGCCATTTCAACGGCCCATTCCTTCCGATCTTTAAGACGGGTTCCTTCAAGCCCGTAGATTCCGCCATAGAAGTTAATGTTCTGCTCAACAGTGAGATCTTCATACAGGGAAAACCGCTGCGACATGTAACCGATGCTTGATTTCACCATGTCTGGATTTGTTTCGATATCATAGCCGCCAACACTCGCATGTCCGGAGGTCGGCCCGAGAATGCCGCACAGCATTCTGATCGTGGTCGATTTCCCGGCGCCGTTGGGACCCAGAAATCCGAAAACCTCACCGCGCTTGACCTTAAAGCTCACATCGTCAACTGCTGTGAACTTGCCAAAACGCTTTGTCAGGTTTTCGACTTCAACTGCGTAGGAGTTTTGGGAGGAAAGATTCAAGAGGAGTTATGAGTATTGAGTAAATAGTGAATGGTGAATAGTAAATAGTGAAGAGTGAAAAGCGATAAGTGAAAGGTGAATAGCAATCGTGAATCGTGAATAGTGATAAGTGAAAGGTGATAAGTGAATAGTAAATCGTGAATCGTGAACAGAATGAAGATCTAGGAACTCGAAACCAGAAGCCTGAAACTCGAAACTCCAACTTACAATCTTCAGTTGACAATCGTCAATTCTTCTAACTTACAACTTTCAACTTACAACTATCAACTCCTTTCCCAATCTACAATCTTCAATCGACAATCGACAATTCGTTATCTTTCCCCCACCGCCCGCTGCAAACGCGCGAGTGCCAGGGCGCAATCTACCGACGCCTGGGTTTGAGTCAATTTTGCCTGGAGTAAGGCGATTTCCGAATCGAGGAGATCCGTGGTGGAAGCGACTCCGCGTTTGAATTTCTCGGACGTGATTCGGTAGCTTTCATTCGCCTGGTCAGTACCGATTGTCGCCACACTGACCTTTTCTTTTGCTTCAACTACGCGGAAGTAGTTTTGTGCGACGTCCAGAGCCACTGCGTCGTTGAGCTGGTCCAGGCCGGCTGCGGTCTGATTGAGAAGAGCTTCAGCCTGACTCGACTGGTATCCGGTCGCAAACCAATCCCAGATGTTCCATTGAATGCTCAGTCCAACGTCCCAGGACCCGTCCCATTGATCTTTGGGGGGAATAATCCGTTGGTTCGGCCTCGCGTAGTCATAATTCGCCGCCAGCATGATCTGGGGGAACCATCCGCCCTTCGCAGCCGACACACTTGCCTCTCCCATGTCTTTGCGTAGCAGCATCGCCTTGACTTCGGGCCGTTCGGTCCTCGCTTTGGCAATCAGCGCCTGAAGGTCACCCGAGAGCAGCTCTCCTGAAGCAGCCGCCGGTCCTTCCGCCGGTTCCACGTTGAAGTCAAGCGGATTACCGAGGAGGCTGTTCAACGACATCATAGCAAGGCGGACGTTGCTTCGTGCTTCGATTTGCTTCACTTTGATGTCGGAGAGTTGAACATTGACTTTCATGACATCGACTTCCGCGACCAGACCCTGCTTTGCATAATTCTGAATATCCTTCAGGTGTTCAGTCATCTGATCGACGGTCTGCGAGATGACTTTCTCCAGCTGAAAGCCGCGATAAAGGTTCCAGTACGCAGTTTTCACATTGAGAACCAGGTCGGCCTGGTCTCTGGAAAACTCCTCCCGTGTTGCCGTCACGTTCAGCTCTGCAATGTCCTGGTTTTTTTTGAGACGAAATCCGGTAAATATCGGCTGCTGCAGAGAAATCCTCGTCGCGTAGTTCTGCTCAATCGAGGGAAAGAGCGTAATCGCGGGAAACGGCGGTGGAAGCGTGAAGGCATCGATCTTGCTGAGCTGCGCCAATCTGCCGGAGAGCTTGAGCTGGGGCAGCAACGCGGTTCCCGTTTCATCATACCTGGCTTCCGCGCCCGCAATCTTCGCCATTCCCATTCTTATTGTCGCGTTCTTCTCAAGCGCCGTAGCGACACAATCCGCCAGCTTGAGTGGGATCGGTTGCCGGCTGACTTGTGCCTGCGCCGAAATCGTCAGAAAAAGAACGAGTGCCGCTTCCCATAAGTAAGTTTGTATCCAGGGACAATGAGAAGTGCAAATTGGAGCGGCCCGCCCGCCTGCGTCGTTCGGGCGGGCACTACTGCCTTTTTTGAATAGGCTTTGGAGATTAACCGCAAGATTACTTTCTAGAAGTGGCACTAGCATTGCTGTCGAGTGCTTCATAGCGATCCTTTTCATCATGTCGAGCTGATTCTTGAGATAAAAACATCTTCCAATGAAGGCTGAATCGTTCGAAAGTCGGTTACTGCGACGTCGTTCTCCCGGAGTCGCTGCATGAACGTATCCGGCGATGCGCCTTCGGGGAGGAGCAAGTGGAGTCGGTCTCCAAAGAGCTGGAGATCACTTTTTGGCAGGTAGTTCTGGAGAATTTCGAGGGCTTTCCGAACGTCACTGCAAACCACTTCCAGGACCCTGTGAGGAAACGATGATTTCACCGCCTCCGGTGTGTCGCACATCAGGAGTTTCCCCTCGTTCATCAAGGCCACACGCGTGCTTCGTTCCGCTTCGTCGAGGTATGGGGTGCTCACCACAATGGTAATGCCGGATTTCAGGAGACTGGAGAGAATTTTCCAGAAATCCCGCCGGGAGACTGGATCCACCCCTGTGGTCGGTTCGTCGAGGACAATAATTTCGGGCGTATGGATAAGTGTACACGCGAGGGCAAGTTTCTGTTTCATACCGCCGGATAGGCGCCCTGCGAGCCGGTCCCTGAATGGTGTGAGACGCGTGAACTGCAGGAGTTCTTCTTTTCGCTTCCCGTATTCCAGCACCTTGTGAATTTCCGCAAAGAAATCGATGTTCTCATCGATCGTGAGGTCTCCATAAAGACTGAATCGCTGCGATAAATAGCCGATGTGTTTCTTGATTTCATCGCGGTCTTTCCTGTAGTCGAGTCCCAGGAGCGTCAGGCTGCCTGACTTTGGCGGAAGAACTCCGCACAACATCCTCATCATCGTGGTCTTTCCCGCACCATCTGGCCCGACAAGACTGAACACCTCGCCTTTGCGAACCTGCAGAGAAATGTCGTCCACGGCAACGGTTTCGCGTTTTTCCTCTGTGAAGACCTTTCGCAGGCGTTCGATTACAATGACATCGTTCATCATCAACCCTGGGTCACGTTCAAAGTGACATCGGCTGGAATTCCGCCTTTGAGTGTCCCGTCCCGGTTTGTCACCCTAACCTTGACACCGAAGACAAGCTTCGTTCGTTCATCCTTTGTCTGAATGTTCTTGGGAGTGAATTCTGCGACCGACGAAATGAATATCACTTTGCCTTCATATGCTTTGTCCGGATACGCATCGACATGCACGCTCGCCTGCTGTCCGATTTTGATCTTGGGGAGCTCGACCTCGGACACGTAGATGATGATATCCATTTCGGAGAGGTTGGAGATGCGGACAATCGACATTCCGGGCGCTGCAAGCTCGCCCGGCTCGAGAAATCGTTTGGTCACCGTACCATGTGCCGGGGCAAGGATATGGCAGTCGCTGACTTTCTTCCTGAGCGAGGCCACCTGGGCTGCAGCCTGATCCCGGCGACCTTTCGCCATTTCAATTTCTTCCTCGCGGGACCCCCGCTTCGTTTTCTCCCACACTTGTTGCATCAGAGTAAATCGGGTCCTTGCATCATCGAGCTGCTTCTGGGAAATACTTTTCGAGGCCCAAAGCTCCTCCATTCTTTTGAGATCGTTTTCGGCACTCTGGAAGTTCGCTTCTGCCTGGATAAGATCTTCCGAGCGGGCGCCGCGAACGGCAAGTTTGTACTGCGCTTCCGCGGAGAGCAGATTCGCCTCGGCCTGTTGGAGCTGGTATTGCCAGTCCGTCGGGTCGAGGACCATCAGCGTATCGCCGGGCTCCACCGATGAGCCCTCTTCAACGACAACGCGGCTCACGGGACCTCCGACCTGGGCACTCACCGTGACCTCTGTTGCTTCAATCGTTCCGGTGGCCGAGATCAGGTTTTTGTTGTTTCCACCGCATCCCTCAAAAACGATGGCGGCCATTACCAGGGTAAAAAGGACGGTCTTCATACAACCTCTTTTAGGATTGTTCAAAGTTTGTTTGCTCAAATAGATGAAGTTTTGTTTTCGCTTCCCCCGTCAACGCACCTTCAAAGAGGAGCTTGAAAATTCCGCGAAAAGCCTCTTGCGCTGAGAATGAATTCTCTGAGAGCACTTTGGGATTGATGATTCCCTGTACTACGGTGATGAAAACAAGATAGAACAGCTCGATGTTAAGATCCTGACGAAATATTCCTTCTTTCCTTGCCTGCACGAACATTTCATTGACGCGAGGCAGCATCTGTTCTCGCCGAAATGTCTCCATTTCTTTCCAGAGGCTCGGTGCAAACCGCTGGACGTCGGCGATGAAATCTCCGCTCGCCTTCCTGAGGAAGCTGCCCAGCATGACCAAGAACTCCGTGAGCTTCTCTTCGGACGGTCTGTCCGAGGTGACGATCTCTTCGATTCTACGTTTCATTCTCCCCATGATCATATGCACAATCGCCCTGAGCAAATCGTCCTTGCTCGGGAAGAATTTATAGACCGTCTTCTTGCTCATCCCAAGGTCGCCCGCAACTTCGTCCAGAGTCACTTTGGACAAACCTTGCGCCATGAACTTGTCGGCAGCGATGTCCAAAATTCTTTGTTTCTCTTGTTGATCAGACATGACATACTTCCTTTGAGATACGGAAACTTTTATAGTATTTTACGTTTCCGACAGGCGAAAAAATGAGCCGCTATCAAATCTGCGGCCCAAATAGATACTTTTGAATGGAAAACCTTATCTTTCCTACGTTTCCAAAATAGCAAATATCCTTTCCGGTG
>JBARRO010000167.1:0-22167 GCA_049644265.1 Bacteroidota bacterium | reverse complement strand
GAGCTGCTCCCTCTCAAGCGCCGATGCAATTTGATTGATGAAATTTTCGAACAATGTTTCCTGGTCGAGGCTCAGTTGTTTTTCCTGGTGCAGCTTGACGCCGACCACGCCGAGGGGGTAGCGGGGTCCGGACACACAATAGTACGTTGCCTGGGCGAAAGGAAGAGTGTCCGTAAACCTTCCTGCTTTCTTCTCGTTCCAATACACCCACGCTGCAACGCTGAACTCCTTCGAATCGACCTCAAAGGTCGTCGCGGCGTGGGCTTTGGTGAAGATATCGCCGTCGGGCTCGCTGAGGAATACTGCAACTTCAGCATCAAAGAACTTCTTGATGTTTGAAACCGCGGCCCGGGCAACCTCGTCCTGGTTTCTCGCATTCGAGAGATCCCTCGTAAGAGAATACAGCGCAACAGCCCTCTCTTCGCGTTGACGGACGGCTTTCTCCCGTGCCCTTACTCTGGCTGTCAAAACTCCCGTCACGAACGCAACGATGAAGTACATCGCCAGCATCAAAACATCTTCAATATGGCCGACGGAGAATGTGAGAATGGGAGGGATAAAGAAATAATCCCAGACGATTGCGCCGAGTCCTGCCGCCAGCAGAACGGGACCGGGGCCAAACCGGAGAGGGAGCAAGGACACCACGAGTAGAATAATGAGGGAAACCGTTTTGTACCCGATGAACGAGGTGAGGGGAAAGCAAATCAACCCGACGACAAAAACAATGATTGCGGCGGTGAGATATTGAGGAAAACCGGACTGAATGATCGGGAGATAGGGTAACCTGAGTCGTTGTTCCGATTCCTCTTCGCGGCTTACCACGTGAACGTCAATGTTACGGCTGCGTCGGATCAGATCGTTGGTGAGGCTGAACATGTTCGAAAACATGCGATTCGCCGGTTTTCCCACCAGAATTTGCGTTGCGTTTTGTTCCGCCGCAACCCGGAGGAGAGCGCCTGCGATGTCTTCGTCGGATGTCGTTATGACCTCGGCGCCAAGCTCTTTAGCGAGCTTGATGTTCTTGATAAGCTGGGTCTTGTCGGATTCTCCCATGGGTGTCGACGTTTCAACATGCACTGCAACCCATGAAGAGTCGGTGGAAAACGCTACGCGCCTTGCCCATCGGATGAGAGAAATGGAGCCGGCACTGGAACTGATTCCCAAAACGAATCGTGATCCGGACCTCCAGGGTCCGGCGATTCTCTCTTTTTGCATGTATTCGCGCAGCTGACGGTCGACGCGCTCCGCCGTAAGCCGCAAAGACATCTCGCGCAGCGCTGTGAGATTGCCTTTCCGGAAAAAGCTCTGGATTGCACGGCGGGAACGCTCGGGGGTGTATACCTTTCCCTCGGAAAGCCGCTTGAGCAATTCATCGGGAGCGATGTCCATGACCTCGATTTCATCCGCTGATTCGAAAATCGAATCAGGTACGGTTTCCCGGACGGTACTGCCCGTGATTTGCGCAACCGTGTCGGCCCGGCTCTCGAGATGCTGGACATTGAGAGTGGTAAAAACATCGATGCCGTTGTCGATGAGCTCGAGAACGTCCTGGTACCTTTTCGTGTGACGGCTGCCCGGTGCATTGGTGTGGGCTAACTCATCGACGAGAGCGAGCCTCGGTCTTTGCGCCAGGATTGCATCGATGTCCATTTCTTCGAGGGAGGTTCCCTTATACTCGATGGTCTTCCTTGGGATGATCGTGAGCCCGGGAAGGAGTGCCTCCGTCTCCGGTCGTTTGTGGGTTTCGATATAGCCTACGACGACATCAATTCCCTTCAACTTCGCCTCATGTGCCTCCTTGAGCATGTCGTAGGTCTTGCCGACACCGGCGCACATTCCGAAGAAAATCTTCAGCTTGCCTTTTTTCTCCTTCTCTTCTTCTTTCTTGAGAAGGTGAAGAAGTTCGTCAGGATCAGGACGCATATTGGGGTTGATGTTCGCCATCAGTCAAATATACAAATTCCTGATTTCACATTCTGTTGAGGCAAACGGGAGGAGCAAGCCGAAGCATTTCTCTTCACTCGATCAATGATCCCGATGCTCAAAGGCGAGTCGCTGCAGACAAAACAAAAAATCCATCGGTGTTCTTGGGGCCGGATTTCGTTTGATACACTGCATCCCTGGAGTTGAAGGTCCGGGCCTCAACCCGCCACATGAGATTCGGAACTGGTGCGTAGTCAATGTTCACAGACACACCAGTTGTTTGAAAGTTCGAGGGGGTTCCGGTGGGAATAAGAATGCCGTTCTTGTCCATAAAGTATTCCACTCGACCTGCAACAGCCCACTGTTCGTTAATCGCATGTCTTACCATGGCGGACGCAGTGTGCCAGACGTTGTAGGAATTGCCAGCAGGTTGTTTCTGCATTCCTACATCGAACACTGCTGCAAGACTCCAATCGTTGGAGAGGTTCAAGACCGCATAGAAATCGTTGAACACGCGGAGCAAAGAAGCAATCGTGTCGGGCTGTTCATTACCCACAAAGCTGCTCCAGTTGAGGAGGACAGACTCAGATGGCTTGTATTGGACCTGTGTGCCCAGGGCCTTGTCCTCGTTCGTTTCAGCGATGTTTTGCCACCCATTCAACAGTAGCCCCCGAACGGTCAGCTGATCTGAAAGCGTCGCGGTGACGCTCAATCCGGATTCATAATACGGGGAATAATCAGCAAGGAGCGAGCGCGAATAGTTCCAATTATCTTTAGACACGATGCCTTCAAAACCGATGTGGGAAGGGAAAATTCCCATGTCGACCCAGACTGCACTGCCTATCCGTGACCCAACGCTGGCCTCAAGGATATTTTTCAGGAGTGACGGCTCTGCAGCAAGGTTCGAATGCACGTAGGTCCCGGTTTGAAACGCAAATCTCCCGCGCACGTCCGTTGCCTGATACTTCACGCCGATGATTCCGAGGTTCAGATTAAACTCGTTATGCCTCAACGGCTGAGTGGTGAAGCTTCTGTCCCTGGTCAGATGATTGGAGAAGGAATAGCAGTAGTAGACATCCACGAATCCGTCCACAGTGGTTTTCGGTTGCTCTTGAGCGACAATGGACAATGTCGCTGTCCCCATAAGCGCGAGTACAGCATAACCAAGTTCATTGAATTTGTTAGTCATGTCCATTGCTGATGATTGAGGTATTTGCCTTGGTCATGATAGTCGAAGAGCAACAAGGACCAGATCCACGAGCTTGATCCCGATAAAGGGGGCAATCAATCCGCCGACTCCATAAATGAACAGGTGCCTTCGCAATAACTGAACGGCGCTTACAGGGCGGTAATTCACTCCTTTAAGTGCCAACGGAATGAGGGCAACGATAATCAGCGCGTTGAAAATCACCGCAGAGAGGATGGCGCTTTCAGGGGTTGCCAAGCCCATGATATTCAGTGCATTCAATGCCGGATACGTTGTCGCGAAAGCTGCAGGAATAATGGCGAAGTATTTTGCGACATCGTTCGCTATGCTGAATGTCGTCAGCGTTCCACGCGTCATGAGGAGTTGCTTGCCGATCTCGACGATTTCCATCAGCTTGGTCGGGTTGCTGTCAAGGTCAATCATGTTTGCGGCTTCACGCGCTGACTGGGTTCCAGTATTCATGGCAACTGCAACGTCCGCCTGGGCCAGTGCCGGTGCGTCGTTGGTACCGTCTCCTGTCATCGCCACAAGCCTGCCACCTTGCTGGTAGCTGCGGATAAGCTTCAGTTTGTCTTCCGGCTTTGCTTCCGCCAGGAAATCGTCAACGCCCGCTTCGGCTGCAATGGCAGTTGCCGTGAGCTGATTGTCGCCGGTGATCATTACCGTCTTGATTCCCATCTTCCGCAGATGCGCAAATCGTTCCTTGATCCCGCCTTTGACAATGTCTTTGAGATGGATCACACCAAGAACTTCGTTATTCTCCACGACCGCAAGCGGAGTGGCGCCTGCGCGGCTGATTTCCTGGACTGTTTGCTGAACAGCTCCCGGAAACACGCCACCCTGTTGTTCGACATAAGATCTGATCGCCTCCGCAGCCCCTTTCCGGATAATTCTCCGGGGCATACTTCCGTCTCCCTGAATGTCGGCCCCGCTCATACGCGTCTGCGCGCTGAAGGGAACAAACTGTGCGGCAATTTCGTGGACCTCTCTGCCGCGTAGACCGAATTTTTCTTTGGCAAGAACAACGATCGATCTCCCTTCCGGTGTCTCATCCGCAAGGGATGCAAGCTGGGCTGCGTCGGCCAGTCGTTCCTTTGAAATGCCGGGTGCGGGCGTAAAATCTGTCGCCATGCGATTTCCAAGCGTCACGGTCCCGGTTTTGTCAAGAAGAAGGACATCAACGTCGCCCGCTGCCTCGATTGCGCGACCGGAAGTTGCGATGACATTGTGCCGGATCATTCTGTCCATTCCGGCAATGCCGATGGCAGAAAGCAGTCCTCCGATCGTTGTCGGAATCAGGCACACAAGGAGCGCAACCAGGACTGTCACCGTAATGGGAGTTCCATGCCCGGCGGCGGCGATGCTATAAAGAGAGAAGGGAAGGAGTGTTGCACAGACGATGAGAAAAATGATCGTGAATGCAGCAAGGAGAATATTCAGCGCGATCTCATTCGGCGTTTTCTGACGTTTCGCTCCTTCCACAAGCTTGATCATCTTGTCAAGAAACCCTCCGCCTGGTTCAGCAGTAGTCCGCACAATGAGCCAATCCGAAAGAACGTGTGTACCACCCGTTACAGCGCTGCGGTCGCCGCCCGACTCGCGGATGACCGGAGCGCTCTCGCCGGTAATCGCGCTTTCGTCCACGGAGGCAACCCCTTGCATCACTTCGCCATCCGTCGAAATAATGTCGCCCGCCTCGACAAGGAACAAGTCTCCTTTTCGCAGCTCTGTGGACGTTACGACGTCGTAGGGTGCGCCGAACTGCGGTTTGTGAAGCCGCTTCGCCGTTGTGTCGCGTCGGGCTCGACGCAATGCTTCCGCCTGCGCTTTTCCCCGGCCTTCGGCGAGAGCTTCGGAGAAGTTTGCGAACAGGACCGTGAACCAGAGCCACAGGGAGACGCCGCCGATGTACCACGCGGATGCTTCGCCGGAGCCCGACAATGCCTGGATCCAAAGCGCCGTTGTCAACACACTTCCCACTTCAACAACGAACATAACAGGATTGCGAACCATCCACCGGGGACTGAGTTTTAAGAGAGAGTCGACGAAGGCGCGGCGATACATTGTGCCCGTGAGTCCTACGGGTTTTTTGAGTTCCTGTGAAGTTTGTTGCAGCATTCTCACTCCTTTGGGTACGTTGTCTCGTATGATAGATTCTCTGATGGTCATCGGAATACTATTGCATCATGATCAAATGCTCAATAACGGGGCCGAGAGCAAGGGCCGGGAAGAAGTTCAGGGCCCCAACGATGAGAACGACCGCAATCAACCAGAAAATGAACAAAGGGGTATGTGTTGGCAGCGTCCCCTCGCTGACTGGCACCAGTTTCTTCTTCACAAGGGACCCTGCTAATGCAAGTGTCGGGACTGCAAGCCAATAACGGCTGATGAGCATCGCAATCCCTCCCGTGAGGTTATAGAACGGCACATTCGCACTCAACCCTGCAAACGCGCTCCCGTTGTTATTTCCTTGAGAACTGAAGGCATACAGAATTTCGCTGAAGCCGTGCGCGCCCGTGTTCCACGCTGACGCCCTGCCTGCCTCGGTAACGACCGCTAGTGCTGTGAATCCGAGAACCGTCAACGGCATGAGGAGTATGAGTAAAGAGGCCATTTTCATTTCATACGACTCGATCTTGTGGCCCAGGTATTCGGGTGTGCGGCCCACGAGCAATCCTGCAACAAACACGGCAACGATGACGAACACAAGCATACCATAAAGACCAGAGCCGACACCGCCAAATACCACTTCGCCGAGTTGCATCATGACCAGCATTACGAGTCCTCCAAGAGGTGTGAACGAATCGTGCATGGAATTGACGGACCCGTTCGATGCGGCCGTCGTGACCGTGGCCCACAATGCCGAGTTCGGGATCCCAAACCGGACTTCTTTCCCCTCCATATTTCCTCCGGGGTTGTCGGAGGTAGCATGTTGATCGATCCCGTGCGCGGTGAATTTTGGGTTTCCAGCAGATTCTGCCTGGTAGGCGACGAACACAAAAGTCACAAGGATAATCATCATTGCGGCGAAGAGCGCCCATCCTTGGCGCGTGTCGCCAACCATAGAGCCGTAGGTGTAGCAAAGAGCGGCCGCGATCAGCAAGATCGCAAGCTGTTCAAAAACATTTGAAAGAGGCGTTGGGTTTTCATAGGGATGTGCGGAGTTCACGTTGAAAAAGCCGCCGCCATTCGTGCCCAACTGTTTAATTGCGATTTGTGAGGCAGCCGGGCCCATTGCTATGACCTGTTCGGTCACAACCTTGCCATTTGCGTCTGTTGTCGATTGCAGTAGAGTTATCGCCTTGTAGGATGAGAAATTCTGGATCGTCCCTTGGGAAACGAGCACGAGTGAAAGCACGACGGCAAGAGGCATAAGAATGTAAAGCGTACTGCGCGTCATATCTACCCAGAAATTCCCGAGCGTCTTTGCGGAATGCCGGGCGATTCCTCGCGTAAAAAGTGCGAGGACGGCAATTCCTGTCGCGGCGGAGACAAAGTTCTGAACCGTCAGACCCAGCATCTGTGTCAAGTAGCTCATGGTTGCTTCGCCGCTGTACCCTTGCCAGTTCGTGTTCGAGGCAAAGCTGACAGCGGTGTTGAAGGATGAATCCGGTGTGATCGGGCCAAGGCTCCGAGGATTGAGCGGTAGTATATGCTGGATCCTCTGGAGGGCGTAGACTGCAAGGAGCCCCACGAAATTGAAAAGGAGCATTGCAATCGAATTCGCTTTCCAGTCCATTTCCTCATCCGGGTTGATTCCTGCTACCCGATAGATCAATCGCTCCAACGGACCCAGAACAGGATCCAAAAATGTCCGCTCGCGCTGAAGGACCTTCGCCATAAACTTGCCCAATGGCTTGACGCTCAGGGTGAGGATGAGGAGGTAGAATGCAATTTGGAATATTCCGTTGAGTGTCATTCGAATATCTCCGGCTTGAGAAGTGCGACAAATAGGTAGACGAGAAGGCCAACGGCGATCAGTCCGGAAATAATATAGAGCCCGCTCATAATTTCTCTCCTGATTTGTGTTCGCTTAAGAGTTCACATACCTTGAGCAGTCCCCACGAGACGAGAAAAAAGCCAACAACCGTTCCAATGTAAACGAAGTCCATGGTCACTTTCCTCCTTGAACAGGCTGTAGTTCATCCAATGCAAGATTGAGTTTGAGCACGTTGACGCGGGGCTCTCCAAGGAAACCAAGTTGTCTTCCCTCTGTGGATTGGTCAAGGAACACACGAACAACTTCAGTGGTAAGCCCTCGATTCCGGGCGACACGATTGAGCTGGTAGAATGCCGCCGCTACACTAATGTGCGGGTCAAGCCCGCTACCCGATGCCGTGACCAGATCGCCGGGGATTGGGAGAGTGTTCTGTGGATCGGCCGCCTTCAAATCCTGGATCCTTTTTTGGACTGCATCGAGAAGCGCGGGATGAAGCGGTCCATAGTTCGAACCCGATGAGGCAGCAGCATTATAAGGGAATGGTCCGGTCGCAGAGAGACGACTCCAAAAATACTTTGGATCGCTGAACTGCTGGCCAATCAGCGTTGATCCCACGGTCTTTTCCCCTTGCTTCAGCAGAATTCCATTCGCATTCTCCGGGAACAAGAGTTGTGCAATTCCTGTGACCAGGGCAGGGTAGAGGATTCCTGTGATGATTGTGAACAGCGCAAGAGTGATGAGGGACGTGCGAAGATGTGTGAGCATTGAAATACTCTTCCGGTTTGTCTTTTTGAGGCCACAATATGATGGCTCGCAGGGATGAAGACAATTAAGATCTCATAAAGAAATGGAGCAGGGAATAAGGAAATCATAAAGGGAATCTTCTTGATTCCCGTAACAAAAGACTGTTATCTTGCTGCATCCTGAATCCCAATCCCTTATGCATCGATACGGAATCGCGGTTGTCTGCATACTGTTCCTCCTCCTCGGGTTCGCTGCCCTGAACCCGATGCTCATCTACACTCCTGACAGCGCACGCTATCTCGCCTGGGCGAACTCCCTCGCTTCCTTTGACGGGTTCATCGACAAGACGACTCCCGAGCCGACGAAATATGTCGTGCACGCCCCGCTGTACTCCGTCCTGCTGGTGCCCAGTCAATGGTTGGTCCGGAACAGCATCGTTACCGCAAAAGCCATGACGCTGCTGTCAGGCGTCTTGTTGCTGTATCTGTTCTATGGGTGGACTCTGACACGGGCGAAGAAGGGAATTGCCCTGGCTGCGACTCTCGTCCTCGCTCTCAATCCGCTGACATTTATCTATTCCACTCAAATCCTTTCCGATGTCCCATTTGCCGCATGCCTTGTCCTGTTCTTCGTGCTCGCGGATCGGATTATTCCTGCAGACGGGGCCGATCCGTGGTTGGAATGGGGGTTTGTGGGCACCATTGCTGCAGCAATCTTCCTTCGGGAGGTTGGTCTGACGATCATGCTCGGAACGAGCGCTTTCTTTTTCTGGCGGAAGAATCACCGGAGAGCCCTGACCATCCTCCTCGTCTGCGCGCTGTTGTATCTCCTTTGGTACGTTCGAAACGAGGTCCTGGTGGCAGGAGTTGAAAATCCGCCGTTGCGCAATACAAAGCTGTTCTTTACTCATTTGTACACTGACAACCAGGCAAGCATCGTGGAGGAGCTCCTTGCCCGCATCCGGACAAACACAACAGTGTATGTCGGCATTGTCGGAAGAATCGTGCTGTTTCCTGAGTTCGTGCAGCGGGCGCATTCGCTCGTCAGCCTCGACGACCCGTTGATCGGTTTTATGATTGTCGTCCTTCGCTTCGCGCGATACCCCATGATGCTTCTGATGGTGATTCTCTTGGTCTACGGAGTTGTTTCCGAATACCGAAAAAGCAGTTCGTTCCTTCTCTTTGTGCTGTTCCTGCTCTTCTATTTCGGGCCGATTCTTCTCTATCCTGTAAACGATATCCGATTCCTGTACCCGTTGGTTCTTATTATTCTCTTCCTTTGTGCATGCGGCTGGACCGAATTGGTCGAATCACGGCCGGCACTGCAATCAGGAGGAGTCCGGCGTGGCGCAATCGCGGTTCTCGTGGTTTGTCTCCTGCCGAATTCCACATGGATGTTCAGCGCCGTCAAGAACAATGCGATGTACACACTTTCTCCCAGGGCATTTTTTGACAGGATTGAATACGAAGAGGTGTACCCCGAACAGTTCGGGAAACCGCTCTCGCTCGCGGCGGAGTGGGCGGCAGAGCGTTGCGATTCGATTCATTTCGTCGCAAGCCGATGGAAGGAAGTTGCGTTTTCCCTCAACGGCCGGCCGGCAGTGGAAATCGATCCGCAGACTTCGATGGACACCGAACTCAGGGACTACAACGTTCGCTACATCGTTTCCGTGGTGAGCCGCGTGGGCATTGACGAATTTGAGGCCGCGATGGCGAGGTCAAAATCGTTTCAGTTCCGAACTGTGCATCGCGAAGGAACTGTGGAGGTGGTGGAGGTGACCAGGAAAGGTCCCATGCTCGTTCCCCCTCTCCCCGACGTTGGCCTCAGTGCGAGGAAAGACAGCATCCGCCGCGAGTTCCGGAAAGGGCTGGAGATGCTCGAAGCAGGCGTGGTGGTCGAGGCTGAGTCGCTGTTCCAGCGGTTGATATCGAAATTCGGCAAACAGGCGGACATGGTTTTTCACACCGGGGTTGCGAAAGAGTTCGCCGGGAACCTCGATGCTGCGGACGAAGTCTTCAAATCGTTTCGGCTTCTGCCACAGGCAGGTACCTACGTCACGCAGTCCTGGTATCATCAGGAAATCATCTCCCGTATCTGGGCGGCTGAGAACGTGAAATCGCCCGCAGAAAAGGCGAGTCGACTGAACACCGTGGCGATCAACTACTGGGAACTGGCCTACCGACACCGCGCGCTTTCGATGCTCCGGCGGTCACTTGAATGCGACTCAACCTTCTTTCCCTCGCTGATCCTCACATCGCTGTACTCATTCTACGAGGGGGATCGTGTCTCAGCGGGGAAATATCTTGAAAAGTCGAAGAAGATTGATCCCACGAATGTGCTTGTCCAAAACCTCGGGTTGATGATTCAGTACTCGGATTCCCTGCGGAGGGCCAGGACGCCGACTGAAGTCAGCGCCCTTCGTGTTGCCATGGCAAACGCGTCCATTGCCATGGGCGCGCGCGAGGAGGCGATTTCATTCCTGCTCGAGATTTTAGAACACGATCCGTTCGACGAACACGCGCTCCGAACGCTCGCAGATTTGTACGAATTCAAGCGCAGGTTTGCTCCGGCCCTCGCCATGGTTGAGCGCGTGCTTTCCCTCCATCCGAACGATGTGACCATGTTGAAGAAGAGGAGCGAACTCCTTTCCCGCTGGTGACGATGAATCAACGTCTTGCTTTTCCAGGCGGGTTTCGGTACTTTGCAGGACTCTCGGGCCCTTAGCTCAGTTGGTTAGAGCAGCGGACTCATAATCCGCTGGTCGCAGGTTCGAGCCCTGCAGGGCCCACAATCCTCTCACTCCCATCCGCACCGACATGATGACCGGTATCAAGTAATATTTTCTCCTGACCCACTCTGAGACATTCAAAACTCGCCAATAATGCGCAATTCCGGGCTTTCGGGAGCGGTGGAGGTTGATGTGGCGTGGTATCGGATTTGCTGTAAGTGTTGAAAGAGAATAGTTTAATTTGTACCATACGCGTGATTCCACCCTTCCACCAATGAGGCGGTCATGGGTCAACAACAACTTCTTCTTGTACTTCTTGCGATTCTGATCGTCGGTGTCGCGGTCTTTGCAGGCTTGGGCGTGTTCGGTGGTCAGAACGTCCAGGCGAACAAGGACGCGATGATCAACGACATCAAGAATATCAAGGCGAACGCGTATGCATATCGGCAACGGCCGACCGCCATGGGTGGTGGCAACGGAGCGTACTCATCTTATACTTTGCCCTCCCGATTGACCAATACACTAAACGGAAGTTATGTAGTGACCCCAACGGCAACCAACATCACGATCGTTGGCACGTCCATCCTCAACCCGTCCTATGTAATGACGTGTGTACTGGATAGTCGTGGGAAACTCAGCAGTTGGACATTTGAGGGGGACTTTCAGTAGGCAAGTGATGCGGCCGGTCTTCGGGGCATCCGGCAGATCGGACAGAAGCGAATGACGCTTGGTAGGTAACGTGGAATTTCTCAGAATCCCGCTTCGGCGGGATGTTTTGTTTCTTGCCAAACGGTTCGGAAAGTTACTTCGAGAAATGGTTCAATGAAAGCCCGGAACGAACTGGTTCTTGACACAGTCTGCGAAAAAACGTATTATAGGTTCAGTGTGTCCACTTCTTAGGAATTTCGTCCTTTCACAAATGCCGAAATTGGTAAAAGCGCACCATGCCTGAATTCAAAATTGAAGGATTGACTCTTTCCGGGAAAGGGGTTGGAGGGGTCATCTCGGCGGACAGCAAATCCGACGCGAAGAAGAAAGCCGAGGAAATGGCCCGTGAGAAGAAATTCAAGGTCACAGGCGTCTACGAGCGGGTGAATTGGATTTATCGTGTCCAGAAGGGGAACGACAAACCCATTGACGGTGCACAGAAAGCTTATACAGCAGACGAGGTGCGGATTGCGCTGGAAAAAATGGGGTTCAAAGTCCAGTACGTCCGAAAAAAACTCTTCGGCAACAAACAAAAGCCTGCCCCGGCAATTGATGTGATTTCCTTTGTGCGGGTTAGTACAGACCTTATGCGGCAAAAGCTCCCGTTCAATGAAGTCATGAACTTGCTCATCGACGATATTCCGAATGCTGGATTGAGAGAGGCGCTGAAAGAGATCAACCTCGAGCTCAAGCAGGGGAAGGACAGTGAGAAGGTGTTCATTAAACAGGGAGTCGTTTTGGGGAAATTCACGGCCAACATGCTGGGCCTTGCCTCAAAGAGCGGTAATATGGTTGAGATTTATGAAAGCACGGCAAAGTTTCTTGAACGCAACGCAGAATTCAAGAAGAGCCTGAAAAGCGCTCTTGTCATGCCGTTGGTTACGATGTTTGTCCTCGCGCTCGCCGTGCTCTTCTACGTGGCGTACATTTTCCCCGCCACCGCCGAAATGTTTGTGAAATTCAAAATCAAACTCCCCCCGATGACATCCGCTACGCTGAAATTCAGCAAATGGCTCACGGATAACGCGTGGTACCTTATTATTGGTTTCACGATTCCTGCTGTACTTATCGGACGATTCCTGTCGACGGAGCGGGGACAATTTCTCCGCGACCAGTATATCCTGAAGATTCCCGTCATCGGGCAGCTGATTCACAAAACAACGATCGAGATCTTTTGCCGTGTGTTCTACGCCTTGTACAGTGGTTCCGGCGAGAACATTGAAGTTATAAAAATGTCGGCTGAAGCCTGTGGCAACAAATACTTCGAACACCAGCTCAGGACCATTGCCATCCCGTTGATGCTGGAGAAGGGGAAGGGCCTCACGGAGGCGTTTCAGGCCACCGGGGTCTTCACACAGACCGCGATCTCACGGTTTAATTCCGGAGCCGAAACCGGGACAGTGAAGAACGTCGCGATTCAGCTTGCGGAATACTATGAAAAGGAGTCTTCCTATCGCCTGAAAAACGTTATCCAGGCGATTGAGTTGTTCGTCCAGATGATTATCATGGTCGTGCTGACAGGCCTCACGCTTGTTTCGTCGGAGACGGCGACGGTGAAGCCCGAAGCGCCCCATTTCATTCTGCCGTTTCCTTTTTTCTGGTAGTCGGTCGTACTATTGCGTAGAAAGTCTTTCACCCTGCAAAAATTTGTCGTGAGGATACACTATGCCTGAAATAGACATAACCGATAAAATCGGGTACACGCTTCTCAAGAAAGGAATCATCGATTTTGAGACTCTTGAAAAGTCCCTCAAGATGAAGGATTCCGACGAGAACAAGAAGAATCGCAAGAATTTGGGCCAGATCCTGGTGTCCGAATTCGGTGCGGACCACGACGCGGTATTCCGCGAGGTTGCCAACCTGTATGCATTCCGGGAAATCTACCTTGCCGATGAAAAGGCGGACGAGGCAAAGATTGCCTTCATCAAGAAGTTCGTGGAGCAGTTGTCCGACCAGCAACGCGAGATGATGTCTCAGGCGAAGATGCTCCCATTCAAGTACGATGAGCGGCAAACCGACAAGCTCATTATTGTTGCTGCGGACCCGACCGACCGAAACCTCCCTGTCGTTGCCCGATCCTTTAACGTGAAGAAATATGAGATTTGCTACGTTCGGCTCAAGGATCTGCAGAGCCTTATGGAGAAGGTCGCTCCCGCACAGAACGAATTCCTCAAACTCCTGGAAGACAACAAGATTACGGTTGAGGACACCTCCAAAGAGGATGAGGCGGTGGATGAGCAGGCGCTTGAGTCGGAAATCAACAAAAGCGCGCTCGTGAATCTCTTTGAGGGATGCATTGTCGAAGCGGTGCGCAGGGATGTATCCGATATTCACGTCGTTGCTGCCGAGGGGAACAAGACAAACTTCATGTTCCGGGTCGATGGCAACCTCCAGGTCTGGCATTGTCAGGAGAATACGCTGCCGGAGGCGGTCATGGCGGTCATCAAGGACCGAACCAAAAATGTCGATCGGTTTGAGCGCGAAATGTCACAGGACGGATTCATCCAGCGCGTGATTGACGGGCACCAGCTCCGTTTCCGTGTGTCGATCATGCCGATCGTCACGACGGAATTCAAGCACAAATTCGAAAGCGTGGTCATCCGCGTACTGGACGACAGGAAGGTCATTACCGACCTGGAGAAACTCGGATTACAGGGCCCGGCGCGTGGGTTCTTCTACAAGGCGATTCAGAAACCCCAGGGGATCATCATCCTTACCGGCCCCACAGGATCCGGGAAATCCACAACGCTCATCGCGGCGTTGTATCAGGTTATTGACCCCACCGTCAACGTTCTGACGATCGAAGAGCCGGTCGAATACATCATTAAAGGTGCGCGGCAGCTCAAGATCGGGCCGAAGATGTCGTTCGAGCAATCCATTCGAGGTATTCTGCGTCACGATCCGGACATCGTACTCGTTGGAGAAATGCGCGATAAGATCACTGCAGAGACGGCCATCAAGCTCGCGAACACCGGTCACCTTGTGTTCTCCACACTTCACACCAACGACGCGCCCAGCGCTGTTGCCCGATTATACAAAATGGGCATCGAACCATTCCTGATTGCCTACGCCATCAACATCATTGTTGCCCAGCGTTTGATCCGGACACTCTGCAAAGTGTGCAAGCAGCCCATAGACGATTCCGATAAGCCCGATTTGCTGAAGTTTGGCTTTACAGAAGAGGACATTGCCCAGCACACGTTCTACAAGCCTGTCGGTTGCGACAAGTGCAACGGCGGCTGGAAGGGCCGTGCGGCTATTCACGAGGCGCTCTATTTCTCCAAGGATATCAAAAACATCGTGCTCAACGCCGGCGAGAAAGTTGACGAAAATGCGATCCGTGAAGCGGCCTCCCGCAACGGCATGTGGACGCTGCGCCGGTCGGGCATGGAACGCATGAAGGAGGGAACAACGGCACTCGAAGAGGTTGTGTCCTCGACGACTGAAGATGATTAAGAGGAGATAAGTAGGAAGGGACGAAAAGGGAAAGGCGCTCTCTCGAGCGCCTTTTTTATTCCTTCCATTTCTAACCTTCAATCGTTCCCTGCTACACGCGCAACTTACAACCTTCAACTTACAACTTTCAATCTCTTCAATCTACAATCTTCAATTGTCAATCTCATTCATACCATTCCTGTACAGCATAGTACCGCAGCTTTGTAAGGTTCTTCGCCTTGTTCAGAGCCTGGCAGCTGTAGGCCACCTTACCACCGCTTGAACCAGTCCCTTTCAGGGTGAGGGAAGCAGCCCGGCCGGCAACAATGAGCCCACCGACAATCTTGGGAGTTCCTGTTGACGTGAAGTCCACGATGTTGTTCCTTCCGTAGACGACGACGAGCCCGTGGAAATCGATCCCGCCGGAGAACCAAACGTTCCCGTTAATTGCCAGGACCCCCCATCCGCTGACACCTCCTGTAAACTTGATGCTGAAGCTCGTATCTTCACCAGCGTTGACAACGGTGATCCAGGGGTTCGTGGAGGTCCCGAAAGTCCGTTGGCCGCCATAAACACCCGGGGAGTTAATCACTGTGTCGGCATTAGCCTCATATTCATCAATAAATGCCCCGGGATCTTGTGTTGTGGTATCGACTTTGGCCTTTTGTGAACCATAAATGTTCGAGCTCTCGCCCACGACTGTGGCAGAGTCCGTGGAGTTCATGACCGCAAATCCCGGCTTGCTCGGACACCCCGTGTCAAGGGTTGTGCCGGTAGAGTCATAGTTTCGACCATCGACTGCTGCACCTCCCGTCATATTTAAATCAAGGGGTGAGGCGCGAACTCCGATTGCACCTGTCACTGTGGGGAAGGGCTTCGTTGCTACCAGGAGTTTCGTCCGCATCGCATAGCTTGAATCGGCGTATGTTCCCACAACGTTGAGCCACATCGTATCGACAGAAACGGTTGTGGAGACTGTATAAGTGCCCCCGTTGAACGAACCGGATGTCGGGGGAGTATAATTCGCGACCGTGGGGTTGCGGTCGATATACCGCAGACTTCGGTGAATCGCTACCCGGGCAATGTTGCGGGACATTGAATATTTCGAGTATCCCTCCAGCGAGGCCGTCAGCAAATTCATTGCACTGCGGATCTGGCTGCTGATATAGCCGAACCCAAATCCGAGCCCCATGATGAGAATTAAAGCCGTTCTGCCCATAATTTCACCCTAGTAGTACAGATTGTTCAAATTGCGAGGGAAGAGAAGCTTCTCCCACGTGACGCCCGCCCACACGGTATCCGTGGCGGTGATAACGGGTTCAAAACTTTCAAAGCGAAACTTGATTTTGATTGCACGAACATACGCAAGCTGAGCTGCAGTTGTCATCGGCGTAGCCAACAGGCCGTTGATGGAATCGTAGTAGAACAGTTTAAATTCCACAACACCGTATTGGCGTGGCGCAATGAACGTACCGTTGACAGCATCTATGGATGAGCGTATGATGGGAAAATCATTTGGGTTATTGCTCCAGGCAGAGGCCGATGTTGTTCCGGTGGTGTAGCTGATGGTGTAAACCGTATTGTTGTTGAGGAGACAGGTTTTGAAATCAATTCGGTTGGTGTCCGCGTAGAACAGTTTCTGACCTGAAATCTTATGGCCTATCTTCAGAAAATCGTACTCAAACTGCCTGGCAAGCTCCACGGCGTTGTCTTGCGTGATGATTGTTTGCGTGTTTTGATAGAGCGTGGAGTTTATGTTGATCTGAATACGCGCGACCGTGAACACCAGGACGCCAAAAACGATTGTGGAAAAAGCATAATCAAACATTGCACCCATGGGGTTTCCTTTTTATTGAAAGAATCTCCGGTATACTGAAAGGTCTCTCAAGACAACCGGGTAGACAGTCCCGCTCTCGTTTTTCGGCAGGTTGGGATGCGTCACGACGACCGTTACTCTCTTGTGCTGAACCGGCGAGGTCACTACACTGTCCGGCGAATCTTCGTTTACATATTGGACGTACACGCTATCATGGAACCATCCGAGTCGCTTGTCCCAAACCCGTCGCCTGTAACGGTGATAATCATCCACATCATCCCACTTGGCTTTTGATTCGTAATCATGAAACACACCGCTTCCGTCCGTGTAAGCACTGTCTTCCCACGTGATTGCAATCTCCGGCGAGGAACTCAGATCCGGTCCAAAACTTGCAGCCGCCGTCATATCGGATGCCGAGTAGATCTTCACGCCAGTGGTGGTTCGTTCATCGAAATCCTGGGTCAATATCTCGTCCATGAGGCTTTGGGCGATGGATATCCCATTTAGATTGGTTTCCATTTCAAAGCCAAGATTCACGGAACCGAAGATCGTTCGGTTCATCGTCAGCGTGAGCATCGAGAGCAACGTGAAGGCTCCCAGCACCAACATTGTTTGACCGGTACTCATTTGAATCTCCTCACAAACTCCTTTAAGCGATCACCGGACCGAACTATTCCTTCTTAATCTGTCATCCGGCACCGCAGTATCTTACCCAAAGCCTGCGCTAATGTCAAGATAGTCCTGCGGCGCACACTCCGCGTTGTCAATCGTCACATTTTGTGTATCATTTCTTTCGATATTGTCTCTGATCAATACAGATTCCGGACGACTTCCGAGGGATCGGGAAAAGCTAGAGCAGGTCTCTCCCCGTGTCCCTGAATTCGCCAGAATCATGCAAGTGCACAGCTCTTTGAATTGGAGATAGCTTCTGGCCTATTATTTGCACAAACGACGTGCCACCGGAAATGCAGCCGAAGGCCCAACGAATGTCGATACGTGCTTGTTCTGAGCAAGAACAATTTACAGAATGAAGTCAATTCCACTCCCCAAAACCGACAATGCTCGAGATGTAGATGCTGAAAAGAGGATGGTGGCTCATTTTTGGGCTAAGTCCCATCAAAACTAATGGGATAGACGGGTTCTTGAAAATCCTCCTTGAGGCGAGTTGCTTTTTGGATCGGAGTTCCTTATAATCTATCCCAAGTTCGGAAGAAGGTTAACTTTGGTTCGATTCTCCACAACAAAATAAACCAAAACCACTTAGCCCGATGGCTGTTCAAACGCCTCCCACGCCACCACCCAAGAATCCTTCAGTTAGTGTATCTGCCGAGCTTCCCCCAGTGATCCTGGAAGCCCAAAAGATTCTCAAGGAGACCTGTACCCAGCTACCGGGGACCGTCACAGGCCTTGAGCGTCAGATGATGATTGGCGATATCATGACTCGCACGGACGAGTCGGCAAAAATGAAGCTTGTGGCGTGTATGAACCACTTCCTGACAAGGATGTTTACGATCAACGCCTCGGACATTGATATTGGGGGGTATGGCTCGCAGGGCTTTGTCTGGTATCGGGTGTTCGGGGCCAAAAAACCTGACCCCATCATCGGGAAGTACACCCCCGATGAAATGAACATTCTTATTCAAAGCGTCATTGGCGAGCGCCAACGCACGTTCCTGTATGAGAACCGCAACCTCGATTTCTCCCACATGATTCACCAGGAAAACGGTGAGTTCCGCCGGTTCCGTGCAGACGCGTACTTCGACCTCGATCAGCTCGCACTCAACATGCGGGCCATTAACAACACGGTTCGGCCCTACAAAAACATGGAGTTCCATCCCAACGTGACAAAGATGGTCAGCCTCGCGCACACCAAGGAGGGGCTCTGTCTGGTCACGGGAATCACTGGCTCCGGGAAAAGCTCCACACTCGACGCAATCATCGACGCCAACAATCACACGGTGGACGGTCACATTGTTATCATCGCGTCGCCGATTGAGTATGTCCATAAATCGGACAAATGCATCATCCGTCACCGTGAAGTCGGACGGGATGTGCTCTCGTTCAAAGAGGGTGCCATCCAGGCGCTGCGGCAGGACCCGGACATTATAATGGTGGGCGAGTTGCGCGACCCGGAAACGATTCTGACGGCGCTTGAAATAACCGATTCGGGCCACAAGGTGTTCTCGACTCTCCACACCGCATCTGCCGTGGAAAGTATCGACCGTATCATCGGTGAGACTCCGCCGGTTGAGCAGGAACGTGTGCGGAACAGGTTGGGAGAAACCCTTCGATGTGTCCTTTCCCAGAAACTTGTGCCCAGCCTCGACGGAAAACGTGTTCTTGCAAAGGAAATCATGCTCGGCGTGCCGTCCGTCAAGGCCGCCATCAAAAACAACAACACAGGGGAAATCTACCAGATGATTTCGGAGGGATCGGAACAAGGCATGATCACCATGGAACAGGACCTCAAACGCCTGTATATGCAAAAGAAGATTTCTCTGGAAAACGCGATGAACTACTGCAACAACAAGCGCAGACTCCAGCAACTGCTCCAAATGGCACCGTCGGAATGACGTTCTGATGAATCCGACAAAACTTCACACCTCTCAGATTATCCACAACTAAGGACCCGCCCTCGCGATGCCATACCAGGCAGGTCAAGGCAAAACCGCAGTCGCACTCTTTGTTGACGGCCTTGAGCTCAAATTCGTCCAGCTCTCCTCCAAGGGCGGAAGAATCACGCTCAGGGACTTCAAAACTGTTGCGCTGATCACGAAGTTCGAGGAAAAGCAGGCAGCGGCGGAGTCGCAGGACCAGGGCCTTGGAGAATTGGCAACCACCGATGCGTTTGCTGCAGCCCCAGCGGCGGGAGAAGGCCCTGGGGAAGGCGAAGGAGCGACGACGAATGCCTCGGTGCTGCTCGGATTACTCACAGACCTTCCTCCCAAGGACTACACGTTTTCCTTTGCTCTTTCCGAACCCGCGGTAACGTATCAGGAGTTTGAAAGCGATTTCGGTCTCAAGGGCGCCAAGCTCAAGAAGCAGATCATTCAGGAACTCTCGACGATGCGTTCGTCGACGCTCGCGCTTGATTCCCTTGAAGCAATCCCTGCGGCGTCGGGCGGCATTGTTGCAGTCGTCCGCGAAGATGGCCTTCACCTGTATGACGTTCTGACGGAAATCCGGTCGTTCCTCGGTGGGCGGATCCCGAATGTCAAACTGATCGACAGCGCCGATCTTGCCCTCATGGAGATGGTCAGGTCGGGGTATCCGGTGCAGGAAGAAGAGGTCAGCGTCATCGTCTACGTCGGGCACGATTTCACGCGCCTGATTTTCATGCAGGGCCAGAATTTCCTCCATTTCGCCCCGATTATCAGCGAAGGATACGGATCCTCCAACATCGAAAACACGATCTACAGCCGTATTCTTCTCGAACAGGACAATATTGCTCTTACCAGAATTGACAGAATCCTTCTCGCGGGGGAAAGCCACAAAGTCAACCTCCTGGAGGCGATTGGTCCTCAGTTCTCCAGTGCCCAGGTAGAATACATCAAATCGCCGGAGCTCGACCTGAGTAACTATGAGGGCTCGATCGGCGAAGCAGTTTCCGAGTACGCCATTCCAATCATTACCGCATGGAAAGCGCTCGACGCGAAACATGCCGGCTTCTACCCAACCAACCTTGTCCCGAATTCGATTATCGAGGGACAGAAGGTTTTCAAACTTGCCTGGCACGGATATATTGCTGCAGTGATGATTGTGGTTTCGATCGTGTTCTTCTACACGGAAATCCTGAATCGTCAAACGGACATCCGACGGGCGCGCGAGGACCTTGCTCAGAAGAAGTCCCGCCTTGAGGAGTTGGAAGTGTTCAAGGAGCGAAAGGATAAACTGCAGGGCGACATAAACCGGTACATCATCGCGACCACCGTGTATGATTCTGTTGCGCCCGGAAGTGATCGCTGGAGCCGGATCCTGCATTACCTTGCCAACAGCGTTGAGGACCTCAACTCTCTATGGATCTATCAGATCAGACCCGATCAAAACTCTCCGACGGTCATTATCATCTCGGGCCGGTCCATCTATCGGACGCGCATTACGAGGATTGCGAGCATTTTTGAAAAAGCGACGCTGCGTGAGGTTCGAACCATCGCAATGCGGAACAAGATTCTGTACGAATTTGATATTCAGGTCGACAAAGTCGACAAGAACGATGTTCCGGAACCCCCCTTGCCTAAACGATAACCGGGGCCGACAGTATGTCTTTTAAGATTCGAAATAGTATTGCCCTTGGTGCGGTCTGGCTCCTGTTCACGTTGGGAGGAGCATTCTACTATGGGTTCTGGCAACCGCGCGCGTTGAAGGCGATTGCAAAGGAGGTCCAGGCGATTGACAAGCAGCTCGCGGACCTTCCGGGCCTCACGGAAGAAGTTCAGCAACTCACGCTGAAGTATCAGGATGTCAAGCGCCGATACGATTCGCGAAGCAAGGAAATCCCGCAGTTCGATATTTCCTCCCAGACATACGGATACATGAGCCGGGGGATTGACGAAGCCGGGTTTCTGAAATTTGACATGAAGTTCCTCGGCTCGCATGAGAAACTCTCCTGGGGCTACAACGCGTACAAACTCGAACAGGGTGTTGCCGAGTTCGACAAGCTGTACAAGTTCATTTATTTCCTGGAGAATGGTCGCCGGCTGTACAAGATCGCCGGAATGCAGCTCGACGAAAAGGAAGAAGTAGACCCGGAGACGGGCGAGACGAACAAGTGGGTTGCGTTCGATATGGAGCTTCATGCCTACTACGTCAAGACCATCGCTGAATTGGGAACGTCCCTGGCAGCCAAGAATCTGACCATGACCCCCGCGCCCTATGACCCTTTCAAACCGCTGGTGCTGCGGGAGCTTGCCAAGGAAGCGCCTGTCGGAGAGATCAATGCAGACAAGGTTGATGTCAAGGCCGTATTGCCGGGGAAAGCGTTTGTGTTACTGGATAATGAGCTCGTCATTCTTCACCTGGGGGACAAAGTGTGGAGGGGATACGTCAGCAAGATCAGTCCGACAACAAGTTCCGTCGAATTTACGCTGAACGAAGGAGGAGTGATCCGACGCGTTCAAAAGAAGATCGTCTTTGACAAGAGACTCATGAAGAGGTGATTATGAAAACACGATACACAGTATTGCTTCTGCTCGGCACCGTTCTCGTCTGGTCCTGCTTGTTGGGACAGACGCAACAACAGTTGAAGAGAATGGCCTCGGGGAAAGAGGGCGTGAGTCCCGACGAGGTCGTTTCGTTCAAGAGCGACGTCAAGTATACTGACGCCATTAAGTCGCTCGGCGAGCTGAGCAAGAAACTGGTGGGGAAGATCATCGTGGATTCCTCGCCGATGCGGTCGGCGGACCAGAATATCGGCATTAACATCGAGTCGATGTACTGGCGGGATGCACTGGAGTTGATCCTGCGTTCGAACAAGCTGTGGTACAATGAAATGCCGGAATACTTCGAAATCGTCTCGATCAGCGACATCGGGAAGACGTCGCCGCTCACGACCGAGAAACTCCAGCAGGCCGGAGGTGCACCCGGGCAGGGTCAGGCACCCATGCAGAACGTTGTCGCGGTGGTGGATTCAGGTCCGATCATTGCGCGGCTTCCCGAAGTCACGGTAT